>JBIOTQ010000028.1:0-35931 GCA_044866075.1 Actinomycetota bacterium
CGCCGACGATCGTGGAGCTCTCGGGCGCGACGCCGGGCCTCGCGATGGACGGACGCTCGCTGCTGCCCTTCGTCCGGAACACCGCGTTGCGGACCACGCGGCCCGTGCTCCTGGAAGCCTTCATGCCCGTGGGCTCGACGCTCGGGTTCTTCACCGAGCAGCTGTCGGCGTCCGGCGTGGCGCCGAAACCGGAAGGAACGGCCGCCGCCGGGCCTCTTGACGCCATCCCGCTCGGGAAGGCGGTGCTCCCGTACGAAGCCGTGCGAACCGACCGCTACGTCTACTTCGAGTACATCACCGGAGAGCACGAGCTCTACGACCTCGCGGTCGACCCGTGGCAGCTGGCGTCGAAGCATCTCCAACCGCGCTACCTGCAGACGCAGCTCGCGCTCGCGGTGGCACTGACGAAACTGAGGCTGTGCGGTGGCGCCGCCTGCCGCGCCGAGGTCGGCGCGATCCGGGATCCAAGCTAAACACGACGGCCCACCCTCTGCGGGATGGGCCGTCGGTTCGCCCGACTCCTACTTCCACTCCCAGGCCTTCAACTCCGTCTTCCCGCCTTCGTCGCTCTCGAACTCGTAGACGAGAGCCACGCCGTTCAGGGGCGCCAGCTTCTTCGACGTGGTCTCGTAATAGACGGCACCCCGCCAGGCGACGGCGCCGGGACGGATGAAACGACCCGCTCCCTGGCCCTTCCAGGAAGCCGTCTCTCCCTTGGCCGTCATCGTGATGCCTTGCCCTTCTCCGTACATGGTTCCGTCCGGCCTCGCCGACGAGATGTAGGTCCCGACGTCGGTTACGTCCTCGCCCAAGAGCGTTCCCTGCGCTTGGAACGTGATCTCGATTCGTGGGCCGGCGTCCGACGGGAGAACCCGCATCGTCGTGGTCTGACCGCGCTCCTCACCGATCATCTCACCGAGCATGTATTTCTCACCTCCTCCCGGTCTCGTGTTCGACACAACACCTTGGAGGCAGGCGGAGTCAACGCCGGGCCCCGCTTTCGGTTGAGTGAACCGTCACTAGGGAGCGGAACGAGACGGTCGTCCCCTTCGCCCCCCCGGCGTCGGCGCCTCGGATGGTTCGTTAAAGAGGCATCCAGGCGCCGGCGTTGACGTCGATCGTCTGGCCGGTCATCCCGCTCGACAGGTCACTCGCCAGGAACAGGATCGCTCTCGCGACTTCTTCGCTCGTCGCGATCTTGTTGAGGGGTGAGAGCGCGTCGACCTCACCCTTCACATCGTCGTACGAGCGGCCTTGTTCCTTGGCGAGGTAGTTGAAGTACCACTGGAGGTTCGGCCCGTAGACGTGGCCCGGCGCGACGGAGTTCACGCGGATGCCGTACGGGCCCCACTCGCGCGCCATCGTGCGAGCGACCGACAGGATGGCGGCTTTCGCGGCGCTGTACGCGCCCAACTCGACGTCGGCGTTGCGCGCGGAAAGCGAGCTGACGAACACGATCGAACCCTCGCCTTGTTCCTTCATCGCGGGGAGGACCGCCTTGGCCATCGACAGCGTTCCGATGACGTTGATGCGGAAAGATCGCTCCCATTCCTTCAGGTCCTCGTCCTCGATGCGGCGCATCGGCGGCTGCTTGAACGCGTTCTGGACGAGCGTGTCGATGCGGCCGAAGGCTTGCACGCAAGCGTCGGCCATCGCGCGGCACTCCTCTTCCTTCGCGATGTTCGTGGGGACGACGAGCGCCTTGCGGCCGAGCGCTTCGATCTCGGCGGCGACCTCGCGCAAACGCTCTTCGGTGCGGGCGCCGAGCGCGACGTCGGCGCCCTCGCGCGCGAGCGCCAGCGCAGCCTCACGGCCGATGCCGGGCCCGATGCCGGTGACGATCGCGACGCGGCCTTCGAGGAGCATCCGGCTCAGGCGGTCCGCGGCGGCGCGGCGCCGCCTTGCAGGCCGGCGTGGAACCACGACGCACGGATCGTCCTCGCCGAGAAACGCCAGCCGTCCCGAGTGCGCTTGAGGACGTCCTCGTAGGCGCCGCCGGCGAAGACCAGCGTGAGACCGCCGTTCCCGTTCGGCGCGCCGAGCGGGCTGAAGATGTAGGCGTTGACGGTGGCCTCGTCGCCGGTCACCTTGATCCGCCGGTTCGTGACGAAGTGCTGGCTGGCGGTGAAGTTGGCGACCGTCTTCTCGAACCAGGCGATCGCCTCGTCGATCGTTCCGCGGACGCCGCCCTCCTCGGTGTAGTCGACGACTGCATCAGGCGTGAACAGCGTCCGCAGCGTGTCCCAGTCCTTGGTATCGAGAGCGGCAGCGTACGCGTCGAGAACCTCGTCGATCGCCATGCGGTCGGCGACTTCCTCTGGGGACGGTCTCTGTCCGGGCATCGGGGACAGGGTATCGGCAGGCGGCCGACCTGCGATAATCGAGAGCCCACCAACGCGGAGGTCGTCATGCCGGAGAGGCCGGTGTCGAAGGTCATCGAACAGAGCGTCCAGGTTCTGGGGCCCGTCCTGTGGTTCTTCCGCGAGTCCACATGGTCGAAGAAGACCGGCGATCCGACGCTGTGCGACTTCGTCGCCGGCAATCCGCACGACATGCCCCTGACCGAGATCGTCGACGCGATCCAGCGCCACAGCGTCCCGCAGAACAAGGATTGGTTCGCCTACAAGATGGAGGACGAGCCGGCGCAGGCCGCCGCGGCGGACGGCCTCGCCCGTGATCATGGGATCACGTACGACCCGCTCGACGTCACGCTGACGCCGGGAACGTTCGGGGCGCTGTCCGTGTCGATGCGCACCGTCCTCGACCCCGGCGACGAATGCCTGTTCATCAGCCCGCCGTGGTTCTTCTACGAGGCGATGATCATCGCGACGGGCGCGATCCCGGTCCGCGTTGTGTCCGAGGCGCCCGCGTTCGAGCTGCCGCTCGACGCGATCGAGAAGGCGATCACCCCCAAGACGCGCGCCATCATCGTGAACTCACCGAACAACCCGTCGGGCCGAATCTATCCTCCCGCTGACCTCGAGCGGCTGGGCGCGATCCTCCAAACCGCGTCCGATCGCAACGGCCGCACGATCTACCTGATGTCCGACGAGTCGTACCGGCGCATCCTCTTCGACGGGAACACCTTCACCTCGCCGGCCGCGTCGTACGACGCCACGATGGTGCTCTACACGTACGGCAAGCAGCTGCTGGCGCCCGGACAGCGCCTCGGGTACGTGGCGCTCGCGCCGACGATGCCCGACCGTGAGCTCGTGCGCGACGCCGTCACGCTGTCCCGCATCATCGGTGGCTGGCAGGTGCCCAACAACGTGATGGGGTACGCGCTGCCGGAGCTCGAGCACGCGTCGGTCGACATCGCGCAACTCCAGCGCCGCCGCGACCGGGTCGTCGACACGCTCGGCGAGATGGGCTACGAGCTGAACAGACCCGATTCGACTTTCTACATCATCGCCAAGTCGCCGATCGACGACGACATGGCTTTCACCGAGATGCTGGCCGAGCACAACGTCTTCGTGGGGCCGGGCAGGATCTTCGAGCTCCCCGGGTTCTTCCGGCTCTCCATCACGGCGAACGACGACATGATCGAGCGCTCTTTCCCCGGCTTCGAGAAGGCGTTGAAGCAGGCGACCGGCTAGCCGGCGTCCTCGTCCAGATCCTGGCCGAGCTGTGCCGCCCAATCGGCGTTCGCTTGCGCGAAGAGCCGTTTGATCTGCTCGAGGTCGTAGGGCTGCTCGACGAGGGTGTCCGGGTCCCACTGGCTCCGCGGCTGGTTGACGAAGTCGCCGCCGTAGATGTGGATCGCGCCGGTGAACCTCCGCTCGGGATTCGCGACCGAATGGATCGCGTCGGTGCCGAGCGCGAGCACGTCCCTCTCGCGGAGCTCACGTCCGCCGGCGAGCTGGATGGTCTCGGTGCTTCGCTTGTAGAGCTTGTTATCCTCGACCCCGCCGTAGATCCCGATGCATGCCCACATGCGATGGTCGTGCGGGTACAGTTTCATGCCGGGCGCCCAGATCGCGTTGAGGACGGTCAGCTCGGGTGAGTTGAAATAGATCTCGAGGCCGCCCTCGTCCTTGCCGATCGCTTGCGCGACGGGGCCGGGTTTCTCGAGGGTCCGGAGCAGGATCTCCCGGACCGCGCGCTGCGGGTCCTTTTCCGTACGAACGGCCTGTAAGCACTGATTGATGAGCGTGTCCGTGTCGAACATCGGTTCCCCCTGTCGCGCCCGAGACGGCCAGTCTACGCCCGTACTCAACTCGCCTCTGCGCCCACCCGAACATCCAAGTATGAGGCGAAGCGAGCAGGCCTGGCGTAGCTCCGAGGTTCCCTACTTCGGAGGTCCCGTCGCGCGCCCCTCCGCGGATCCGTTCCTGCCCTTCGCGGACCGAGAGGTCGTCTGGGCTCAGCGGGTGATGGCCGTCCTCCTCGGGATCGGCAGCATCCTTGCAGGCTTCGCGGCCGTCGGAGCCGTCTACGTCATCTCGTTCGTGTTCGGGTTCATGTCGTCGCCCTCTCGAACCGAAGTGGCGGTGGGCGCCGCCTTCGGCGTGGCCATCGCGGGCGCGGGAGTGGCGATCGCCGTGGCAGCCTGGCGCGCCGCCGGCAGACGGAGCGGTCTCACGGTGCACTCCGCCGGCCTCCAGATCCTCTACCGCTCATTCGCACGACCGATGGTCATCCCGCGTTCCGCCGTGCGCGTCGTCTCGTTCGAGGATGGACGGAAGCATCTCCGAGGCCGGGAACGCTTCCCGGTTTCGGGCGACCTGCCCGATGACGTCTTCGTGGACGCTCTCGAAAACCCGTCTGCCGGGCCGCTCGACGACCTCGACACCACACGGCGCGGGCGGATCGACCCGTGGCCGGGCGTGATCTGGGAACGACCGGAGAGAACGTCTCACGGACCCGCGTACACACACGACGATCCCGACGCCGCGGGGTGGGCCTCCCGGGGCGCACGGGCACCGATCCTGGGTCGGTGGTCCGATAGCGCGTTCCTCTTCAACAAGAGCGGTTCGTCGCTTCCCTTCCTGCGGGCCGACGCGCTCGACGTGCCAAACGTCGCGGTGGTCTTCAACGAACCCCTGCGCCTGCCGAGAAGCGCGTGGTGGTATGGGCTGCTGCCGTCGTTGTCGCGAGCGGCGGCCTTTTATCCCGCGGGCCGGTCGACGCGCGGCGTGCTGATGCACGTCCAGGACCCGGACGCTGCCGGCCGCGCGCTCGCGTCGTGGGGCGTCGTGCGAGACATCACCGCCGACGACGTGATCGAACAGGGTCTCTTGCTGGCCAAGCCGCTCATGGGATGGCGCGCCGGCGTCTACGCGCTCCTCATTGGCGGGCCGATACTGCTGAACCTGATCATCCGATGGTTGCGCTGACGAACCAGCCTGCTGGCGAAATCTGACGGAGTGTCAGAAAATCTCGGCGTGGGCATCTCGCGCACGGATTCCGAGGGGATCGCCGAAGTAGTCATCGACGTCCCGCCCGTCAACGCGCTCAACGTGGCCGGGTGGTTCGAGCTGGCCGATCTGGTGCGCGGCGCGGGCGCCGATCCGGAGGTGCGCGCGGTCATGGTCCGCGCCGAGGGCCGCGGGTTCTGTGCCGGCGTGGACATCAAGGAGCTGCAAGCCGATCCCCAGGCGATCATCGGTGTGAACCGCGGCTGCTACGCGGCCTTCGCCGCCGTGTACGAGTGCGAGGTTCCGGTCATCGCGGCGGTGCACGGGTTCTGCCTCGGCGGCGGGATCGGGATCGCCGGGAACGCCGACGTCATCGTGGCGTCGACGGACGCCACGTTCGGCCTTCCGGAGGTCGACCGCGGCGCGCTGGGCGCGGCGACGCATCTCGCGCGGTTGGTGCCGCAGCATCGCATGCGCTCGATGGTCTACACGGGCGAGGTGGCGACCGCCGACGAGCTTCACTCGTACGGCTCGGTGTACCGCGTGGTCGAGCGCGGCCAGCTCGTCGCGACCGCGCGCGAGCTGGCCGCGACGATCGCGGCCAAGTCCCCGACGATCATCCGCCGGGCGAAGGAATCGTTGAACGGGATCGACCCCGTCGACGTGAAGCGCTCTTACCGCTTCGAGCAGGGCTTCACGTTCGAGCTGAACCTGTCCGGCGTCTCGGACGAGGCCCGGCAAGCGTTCATCGAGAAGCGCGACGCGACCTTCAAGGAGTGATCGCACCTCCCGCGCCATGCCCGATAAGCGCATGAAGGAGGAGGACGTCGTCGCCGAGCTGCGCGACGGCATGACCATCGGGATCGGCGGCTGGGGCTCGCGGCGCAAACCGATGTCTCTCGTGCGCGCGATCTGGCGCTCGTCACTCAAGGACCTGACGATCGTCTCGTACGGCGGGCCCGATGTCGGGCTATTGTGCGCTGCCGGGAAGGTCAGGAAGGTCGTCTTCGGGTTCGTGTCGCTGGATTCGATCCCGCTCGAGCCGCACTTCCGCGCTGCGCGCGAGGGAGGGCGCATCGAGGTCACCGAGCTCGACGAAGGGATGTTCTACTGGGGATTGCTGGCCGCGGCGCACCGGCTGCCGTTCCTGCCGACGCGCGCGGGGCTCGGGTCCGACGTGATGCGGGTCAATCCGTCTCTCAAGACCGTGCGCTCGCCGTACGAGGACGACGAGGAGCTCGTCGCGATGCCGGCCCTCACCCTCGACGCGGCGATCGTCCACGTGAGCCGCGCGGACGAGCGCGGGAACGGCCAGTTCCTCGGGCCCGATCCCTACTTCGACGATCTGTTCCTTCTGGCGGCGGAGAAGCGTTTCCTGTCGTGCGAGCGCGTGATCCCGACCGAAGACCTTACGAAGGAGGGGAGCGTCCACACCCTCCGGATCCATCGCGCGATGACCGACGGGGTCGTCGAGGCGCCCGGCGGCGCGCACTTCACGTCGTGCGAGCCGGACTATGGACGCGACGAGGCGTTCCAGAACGCGTACGCGAAAGCCGCCGCGGATCCCGAGGCGTGGAGCGAGTTCGCCGACCGATTCCTCAACGTCCCCGACGAAGCGGCGTACCGGAAAGCCGTGGAGGCCGCGCGATGAGCGACGTCACGCGCGCCGAGGTCTGCGCGGTCGCGTGCGCGGACGCCTGGCGCGGCGACGGCACGCGACTCGCGAGCGCGTTCGGCATCGTGCCGCTGATCGGCGCGCGGCTCGCGCGCGCGACGGTCGAGCCCGATCTGCTGATCTCCGACGGCGAGGCCTACCTCATCGCGAACACGCTCCCGGTGAACGGGAAAGGCGAGAAGGTCGTCGAGGGGTGGCTGCCGTTCCGCGAGGTGTTCACGCTGCTCGCGAGCGGGCGGCGTCACGTGATGATGGCGCCCAGCCAGATCGATCGCTTCGGGAACATGAACCTGTCGTGCATCGGCGACCACGCCCAACCGAAACGACAGCTCATCGGCTCACGCGGCGCGCCGGGGAACACCGTCAACCACGCGACGAGCTACTGGGTGGCGACCCATTCGCCGCGCGTATTCGTCCAGCAGGTCGACTTCGTCTCCGGCGTCGGCACGCGCCGGGCGCGCGAGGCAGGGCTGCGGTTCCACGATTTGCGTCGCGTGGTCACGAACCTCGCGGTTCTCGACTTCGAGACGGACGACGGCGCGATGCGCGTCCGGTCGGTGCACCCCGGTGTGACGGTCGACGAGGTGCACGAGGCGACCGGCTTCGACCTCGCGGTTGCCGACGGTGCGCCGGAGACGCGTCTCCCAACAGAAGACGAGCTGCGCTGGATCCGTGAGGTCCTCGACCCCGGAAACCTGCGCGACAGAGAGGTCAAGGCTTGAGGCATCCCGCGCTCCGCACGCGGCTGTGCGACCTGCTCGGCGTCGATGTCCCCATCGTTCAGACCGGGATGGGCTGGGTCGCCGGGCCGCGGCTCGTGGCGGCGACCTCGGCGGCCGGCGCTTTCGGGATCCTCGGCGCGGCGACGATGGACCTCGACCAGCTGCGCGCGGCGATCAAAGAGGTGAAGTCGCGCACCGACAAGCCCTTCGGGGTGAACATGCGCGCCGATCAGCCCGACGTCGAAGACCGGATCGACCTGCTCGCGTTCGAGGACGTCCGCCTGGCGTCGTTCGCGATGGCGCCGCGGGCCGATCTCATCGCGCGCCTCCAACGCGGGGGTGTGCTGGTGGTGCCCTCCATCGGCGCGAAGCGTCACGCGGAAAAGGTCCTCGAGACCGGTGTCGACGCCGTGCTCGTGCAAGGCGGCGAGGGTGGCGGGCACACCGGGCCGGTGCCGACCTCGCTGTTGCTTCCGCAAGTCGTCGATGTGCTCGGCGGACGCATCCCGGCGATCGCCGCCGGCGGATTCTTCGACGGGCGCGGACTGGTGGCGGCGGTCGCCTACGGCGCGGCGGGGATCGCCATGGGCACGCGCTTCCTGCTGACGCAGGAATCCACGGTTCCCGACGCCGTGAAGGCCTTCTACCTATCAAAGGCGGTGACCGACACCGTCGTGACGACCAAGGTCGACGGCGTCCCGCACCGCGTCCTGCGCACAGAGTTCATCGACCATCTCGAGCGGAGCGCCGGCGCGATGTCGTTCTGGCGCGCGTTCCGGAACGCTGCCGCATTCCGCAAGCTCAGCGGAACGCCGTGGGGAGCGATGATCCGCGAGGGCCTCGCGATGCGCCGCTCGATGGAACTGACATGGACCCAGGTTCTCATGGCCGCGAACACGCCGATGATGCTGCGAGCCGCGATGGTCGAGGGAGACCTGCGCTTCGGCGTGATGGCGAGCGGGCAAGTCGTCGGCCTGATCGAGGACCTCCCGACGGTCGCGGAGCTGATCTCGAGGATCGTTCGGGAAGCCGAGGAAACCCTCGGCCGCCTCGGCTAGCGGGTGTGCCGCCGCACCCACTCGTACATCGCGATCCCCGACGCGACCCCGGCGTTGATCGATCGGGTCGACCCGAACTGCGGGATCGAGAGCACACGCTCGCAGGCCTTCCGCGCGTCGTCCGATAAGCCGGGCCCCTCCTGGCCGAAGAGCAGCACGCACGCGCGCGGGATATCGGCGTCGTCGATCGGCTCCGCGCCGGGAAGGTTGTCGACTCCGAGGACCGGCAAACCACGCTCGCGCGCCCATGCCGCGAAGTCCTCGATGGTCGCGTGATACCGGATGTGCTGGTACCGGTCCGTCACCATCGCGCCGCGGCGGTTCCAATTCCGGCGGCCGATGATATGAACCTCCGCGGCCAGGAACGCATTCGCGTTGCGCACGACGGCGCCGATGTTGAGGTCGTGTTTCCAGTTCTCGATCGCGACGTGGAAGGGGTGCCGGCGCCGGTCGAGGTCCGCCACGATCGCGTCGTGTCGCCAGTAGCGATACCGGTCGACGACGTTGCGGCGGTCGCCTTCGGCGAGGAGCTCCGGATCGATATGGGGATCGTCGGGCCACGGTCGCGGGTGCGGTCCGGCGCCGCCTTCGGGATCGCGATCCTCGCCCGGCCCGTCGCCGGTGTTCATGCGCGCCTCAGCCCGGCTGGCTCGAGAGGCGCTCGGGGATCTCGATCTCCGTCGCGGCGCCGAACGTCGCCCGCATCTCGGGGACGTGGAGCGACAGGAGGGCTTTCTTCGGCAGTCCGAGCGAGCGCAGGTCGTCGGCGATCGGCCCGGTACCGAGCGTGATGTCGACGCCGCGCAGCCGGCCTCGCGTGCCGCGCGGCGAGGAGTCCCACGGGGTCACGCGCAGCACGCCGTCGAGCAGGGTGTACGCCGGTGGGGCGGGCTGGCGTGGCATGGGGAACCAGCCCGGTCGGAAGCGCATCGAGACGGCGTCCGCGCCGTCCTGCCGCAACGTCCATTCGATGGTGCGTCCCTCGGTGCGGCGTGTGAACTCCGCGAGCGTCTTCGGGTAGCCCCAGATGCCCCGCCCGGCCTCCATCGAGAACCGATCGTCGACCGGGAGGTGGAGGATGTAGACGCCCACGCGGCCCTTCCGAACCTCCGCGCCGCGTTGCCGAGGGGTCGCCGGTGCCGCGTCGTGCCTCCGGACGATCACGGCGACCATGAATTCGTGGTAGGCGCCGAGATCCGTGTCGTCGTACTCGACGACGCCGACACTGACGAGAGCCTTGCCCGAACGCACCTCCGCAACCTCGAGGCCGGTCGGCGCGATCAGTTGCCGGGCCGCCGCGGACGGCACCGTGTAGTTCGCGACCCAGTTGCGCGCCCGGCGTACCGCGATCGGCATCGTGAGCGTCTTTCCGTCGATCGAGTACGTCTCGGCCACAGGCTGTGCTCCCCTCGAGCGGTTTCGCTCAGCGTACTCAAAAGCGGGCATCCGGGACGAGCCCTACCCCTCCCCAGGGCGCTCGGTAAACTTCCTGCGTGAGGGGATGCTGATGGATGCGGGGGCCACGAACGTCGAGCTGATCCGGCCCTATCTTCCGCGTCTGCTCCTGCACTGGATCGGCGAAACCCCCAACACGCCGTACCGTGCGCTCGAGGGATCGATCGCGTTCGTCGACATCTCGGGTTTCACCAAGCTGTCGGAGCGTCTGGCGAAACGCGGCAAGGTGGGCGCGGAGGAACTGACGGACGCGATCGGGACCTGCTTCACGCGGCTCCTGGCGATCGCGTACGGCAACGGCGGGAGCCTTCTCAAGTTCGGCGGCGACGCCCTTCTTCTCTTCTTCTCCGGAGCCGGCCACGCCGCGAAAGCGGCGCGCGCGGCCGTCGGCATGCGCCGCGAGCTTCGCGAGATCGGCCGGATGGATTGCTCCGGGGTCCCCGTCCGCCTGCGGATGTCCGTCGGCATCCACACCGGGACGTTCCACTTCTTCCTGGTAGGGGAGTCGCACCGTGAGCTGATCGTCTCCGGTCCCGCGGCCAGCGAGACCGTGCTGATGGAGTCGACCGCCGAGGCCGGTGAGATCGTCGTCAGTCAGGCGACCGCGTCGCACCTTCCGGCGAACGCGGTCGGCGCCGCGAAGGGGCAGGGTCTGCTCCTGCGTCGCGAGCCGGCGGGGCTCGACGCCGAACGCCCGGAGCCGGAGCCCCGCATCGACGACCGCGAGATCGTCAAGTACGTGCCGGGCGCGGTGCGCGACCAGTTGCTCGGAGGCACGCGAGACGCCGAACACCGGCGCGTGACGATCGCGTTCGTCCACTTCGACGGCATGGACGAGCTGCTCAACGAAGAAGGTCCGTACAACACCGCCCAGCATCTCGACGTGTTGGTCCGCGACGTCCAGCGCGCCGTGGACCGTCACGGCGTCTCGTTCCTCGCCAGCGACATCGACCGGGACGGCGGCAAGATCATCCTGACGGCCGGCGCCCCGGCGTCGAGCGGCAACGACGAGGAACGGATGCTGCTCGCCCTGCGCGAGATCGTCGACGGCGAGCGCCGGATCCCGATCCGCGTCGGCGTCAATCGCGGGCACGTCTTCGCCGGCGACATCGGGCCGTTCTACCGGCGCACGTACACGGTCATGGGTGACGCCGTAAACCTCTCGGCGCGGTTGATGGCCAAGGCGACGGCCGGGCAGATCTTGTCGACCGAAGGTGTCCTCGAGCTGTCGCACACCGCCTTCGCGAGCGAACCGATGGAGCCCTTTACGGTGAAGGGAAAGGCCCGGCCCATCCGCGCGTCGCAGGTCGGGGCCATCGTCGGCGGCCGGATCGACGAGACCGACGCCAGCATCCCGATGATCGGTCGCGAGTACGAGCTGACGACGGTTCTCGAGGCGCTGGCGAGCGCCGGAAACGGCTCCGGACGGTTGGTCGAGGTCGTCGGCGATCCGGGGATCGGAAAGTCCCGTCTCCTGGACGAGCTCCGCCATCGGGCCGGAGACGCGCAGGTGTTCTCCGTCGCATGCGAGCTCTACGGTGCGACGACGCCGTACGGCGCTTTCCGCGGCCTCCTCCGCCAGCTGCTCGGGATCCGCGAAGAGGACCCCGGCGTCGTCGTCACGCGCCTCGAGGAGGTTCTGGCCGCGCTAGCGCCCGACCTCGTTCCTTGGGCGCCGCTGATCGCGGTCGTGCTCGACGTCGAGATGCCGGACACGCCGGAGACGGCAGCTCTCGACGAAAAGTTCCGGCGGTCGAAGCTCAACGACGTCGTCGCCGATCTGATGGGACGGGTGCTGCGCTCGCCGACCTTGATCGTCTTCGACGACGGACACTGGATGGACGAGACGTCCGCCGATCTCGTGCGGCGCATCGAGCGTCAGGTCGGCGAGCTGCCCTGGCTCATCTGCGTCGCGCGACGAGGGACGACCGAAGGCTTCGTCGCGAGCGAGGACCCTGCGACCACGCGGATCGACCTGAAGCCTCTCGATCAGATCGGCGCAACGACGATGCTGACGATCGCGACCGAGGAGGCGCCGCTGCGTCCCGACGAGCTCTCGGCGCTCGTCGAGCGCTCCGGCGGCAATCCTCTCTACTTGAAGGAGCTCGTCGCGGCGGCCCGGACCGGCGGGTCGCTCGACTCCCTTCCCGACTCGGTGGAGGGCCTCATCACGGCGCGCATCGACCGGCTGGCGCCGCCCGACAGGAACCTCCTGCGCCGGGCGTCGGTCCTCGGACGGTCGTTCCCCTCCGACCTTCTGGTGGCCGTTCTGAACGGCGAGACGCCCGACGCCTCCACCTGGCGCCGGCTGAGCGGACTGCTCGGGCCCGACGACATCGGGCACCTGCGCTTCGAGAACGCGCTGATCCGCGACGGGGCGTACGAAGGTTTGCCGTACCGCCTCCGGCGCTCCCTCCATGCGCAGGTCGGGGAGACGATCGAGAAGGCCGCGGGGGACGCGCCTGACGACGAAGCGGAACTCCTGTCGATGCATTTCTTCCACGCACAGAGGTATTCCGAGGCGTGGCGGTATTCGCTGGTCGCGGCGGAGCGCGCGAAAGCGATCTACGCGAACGTGGAGTCCGCCGGGTTCTACGAGAGGGCTCTCGAGGCTGCGCGCCACGTTCCCGATCTCGTCCCCCATGAGCTCGTGCGCGTCCGCGAGGAGCTGGGCGACGTTCGCAACAACATGGGCGCGTTCGGCGAGGCCGCGAAGGCGTACACGGCGGTCCGGCGCGCCATCGCCGGCGACCCCGTCGCCGAAGCGCGGCTTCTGCTGAAACTGTCGTGGGCGCAAGGATGGCTCAGCAAGTTCTCGCAAGCCCTGCGCTGGATCAAGCGCGGGCTCAAGGTCCTCGAAGGGATCGATAGCCAGGACGCCGCGCGGCAGCGCGCGGAGCTCAAGGTCTGGTACGCGCGCTTCCTCCAAGAGGAAGGGCGCCACGAGCGCGCGATCGAGTGGTGCTTCAAGGCGGCCGACGAGGCGAAGAGTTCCGGCAACCGCAAGGTGCTCGCCGACGCATACCGGTTCCTCGACTGGGCGTTCGCCGATCTCGGCAAGCTCGAGAAGGCGACGTACTCGGCGCAAGCCCTGGAGGTCTACGGCGAGCTCGGCGACCTCGCCGGGCAGGGCGCCGTCCTCAACAACATGGGCACGTTCGCGTTCTGGGAGAGCCGCTGGAGCGAGGCGCTCGACCTTTGGGGTCGCGCGCACGACATCGCGATGAAGATCGGGAACCCGGTCGACGCTGCGTACGACACCAACAACATCGGCGAGATCCTCGCCGATCAGGGACGCCTCGACGACGCGGAAGCGCGCTTCCGGGAGGCGATGCGCGTGTGGCAGGCCGCGGGCTATCGCGCCGGCATGGGGTACGCGAAGATCCACCTGGGGCGGACGTTCGCGCGCGCGGGCCGGTTCGACGAAGCCATGCAGCTGATCTCGGAGGGCCGGCAGGAAAGCGCCGACGCGGGATCCGAGGTCGACGTCCTGGAGGCGGACGCGCGGATCGCGGAGTGCGCGCTGCTGCAGGGCGACCCTCGTCGCGCGTTCGACGTCGCGGACGTGGCGGCCGCGCACGCGCGCGCACTGGGCGGCGTGGCCGTCCAGACGCCGCTGCTCGAGCGCGTGAAGGGCTACGCGTTGATGCAGCTCGGCCGCCTCGACACGGCACGCGACGCGTTCGAGGAGAGCCTGCGCACCGGGCGGGCGCGGAAGGCCGACTACGACGTCGCGCTGACGCAGCGCGGGCTCGCCGAACTGTTGCGGTGCTCGGGCGACCCCGTCCCGGGCGGCCTCGAAGCCGAGGCGGATGCGACTCTGGAGCGTCTCGGCGTCGTCTGGGTGCCGGAGATCCCCTCTCGGCTCCCCGCCGCCGCAAAGCAGTGAGCCCGCGCGGAGCGCGGGCTCACGGTTGATCCCTCGTTAGGTCAGCGGCACTTCGCGTCGAGCAAACGGACGACGATCTTGACGTTGCGCGACTTGGATTCCTTCGTCCGCGATACGACGCACGGAGCCCCCTGGGAAGGGCTGCAATCCGGCAAGAGAGAGATCTCGTCGGCCGTTATCGTTCCGTCCGTGTCCGGTTGGATGGTTCGGTCGAACTTGTCCGTCCAGGGATTGCGCTCGTCGACGTAACAGACCTCGTAGAACGCGGCGCCGGGGGGATCTCCGAAGTTCGTGTCGTAGAAACTCGAGACGATGATCGTGACGAGCTTCTCGGAGTCGTCGGTTGCAAAGAGGCTCGTCGTCAGGGGAGCGTGGTTGGCCGTCACGCCGAAGTCAGATTCGACGGCGGAGCAATCGATGTCCTCGTCGCCGAGCGACAGGGCGACCGTCTGGCCCGTCGGCGCGTTCGTGCTGACCGACTGCTGGTCACCGGCGGCCTGGCTGTTCTTGACGACCTGGCCTGCGCTGCAGGAGCTGCCGTTCTTGCAGACGGCGTCCCAGATCCTGAACTCACCCGAGAAGTCGGGTGACATGTTGGACGCGGTCGCCTTCAGCACGTACGTGCCGTGCTTCGTGATCGAAAGGTTGGTGAACGTCGCGACGCCTTGACGCGCTCTCGCCACGTTTCCGTTGAGCGCGGCCGTGGGGTCCGCGTCCGGAGAACTGGCGTCGATCTCCAGGGTCACGGTCGCGGTCGCCGACCCTCCCGAGATCGCCACCTGGACCGCTGGCGCCGACGTGTCGAAATCGCCCGTCGTGATGACGGCCGGCGCTTTCCCTGCGTCCTGCGGCCCGGGGCCGACGAAAGAAAGCGTCCCCGCCGCGAGCGAGGTCCCGGCCCCGAGAAAAACCGAGCCGCACACGAGTGCGGAAGCAAGGAAAACCTGCAGCCAACGTGACCGCTTCATCGATGCATCCCCCCTAGGCCCGACAGATCGCCGGCGTCGTGACCGGCGTCGATTGATATTCGGTTAGATGCGGACATCCGGTCAACCTGAACACCCTGTATTCAGTGTGAGATGATGCACTTGCGTTACGCCCGACTGGTGCGTTTGCGGGGGGCGTCTCGGTCATACCGTCTGATTGGTCCTCTCGCGGGCGGCTTTGAGAAGCAGCCCGACGCCCTCGGCCAGGCCGTCGGCGATCCGCCATACCTCGGGGACCGTGTCGCGACACGCGATGACGCCGAAATCAACGTTCCCCATGTTCGAGAGCACCGTGATGTTCACCCCGGCTCCCGGCAGCAGCGGGCCCATCGGGTAGATCGCGAGGATGCGCGCCCCGGCCGTGTACAGCGGAACCGGCGGGCCCGGAACGTTCGACACGATGCAGTTGAGCGCCGGCGGGTGCCAGTTCGGGAGGCGCGAACCGGAGTAGAAGCGCATCGCGCTCGTGAAGAGGCGGGGCGCGAGGAACTCGGCCCAGTCCATGAGCGTCTCGGCGCCGATCGCGTTCGCGAGCTCCTTCGAACGCTTCGTCGCTTCGGTGATGATCTCGAGCTGCTCGGCGGGGTCCTCCGTTTGCACCGGCAGCGGCACGAGCATGTTCGACACCTGGTTGGCGGAGTCGCGCTCGACGCCTTCCTTGCGCACCGAGATCGGGCACGCGGCGACGAGCGGCTTCTCGGGCAGCTCGTCCAGGCTCAACAGGTAGTTCCGCAATGCGTGGGTGGCGATCGCGAGAACCACGTCGTTGACCTTTGCGCCGAAGGCGTTCTTGATCTCCTTCAGGTCGTCCAGCGACGCCTGCCCGAACGCGACCGAACGGTGCGGCGTCAGCGCTTGCGAAATCCGCAGGCGCGGCGCCATGAACGGCGCCGCCGTCGGCGTGTCCGAGCGCCGCGCGATCGCGCGCACCATCTTCAGCGCGTTCCCCGTGGCCCGGCCCATCGCGCCCACGATACGCACGGGGTTGGCGACCTGGGTCAACAGTGCGCCGGTTAGCAGCTTCAGATCGCCGGGACGGCGCTCGCCGAGGAACGCCCCCTCGGGCTTCGGCTTCTGTGCGATCTCCGGGGTCAGGTCGAGGAGTTGCACCATCACGTCCGCCCCGGACGCGCCGTCGATCGTCGCGTGATGCATCTTCGTCACGATCGCCGCCTGGTCCCCCTCGAGGCCCTCCACGACCCACATCTCCCACAGCGGGCGCGAGCGGTCGAGCTGCCGGCTCGCGATCTCGCCCACGACGTCGGCCAGCGCGCGTTGGTCGCCCCGCGGCGGCGCGCCGATGCGCAGCAGATGGTTCTCCACGTCGAACTCGGGATCGTCGATCCAGACCGGGTGGCCGAGCCCGAAGGGCACGTTCACGAGACGCCGCCGGAACGACGGCATGAGGTGGATGCGGTCGTCGACCATCTTCCGGACCTTGTCGAACGAGTACCCGCCGGGCATCGTCGAGGTGTCGAGCAAGAGCACGCCGACGACGTGCATGTGCATCGTCGGCGTCTCGAGGTAGAGGAACGTCGCGTCGAGTCCGGATAGCCGCTTCACCGCACCACCTCCGGCCTGATCGACAGTTTGGCGGTCGCTTGCTGTTTCGCCCACCCGTAGTCGGCCTTGCCGGCGGGGGAGCGCAGGATCTTCTCCACGAGGACCAGATCGCGCGGCACCTTGTAGCCGGCGACGTGCGCACGGCAGTGCGTCTGCACGTCGTCGAGGACGGGCGTCGCGCCGGGACACGCCTCGACGACGGCGACGACACGCTCGCCCCACCGCTCGTCGGGCACGCCCACGACGACCGCATCGGCGATCGCCGGGTGTTCCTTCAACGGAGCCTCGACCTCTTCCGGGAACACCTTCTCGCCGCCCGTGTTGATCGTGAGAGACCCACGGCCGAGCAGTGTGATCGAGCCGTCGGCCTCGACCGTCGCCATGTCGCCGGGGAGGACCCATCGCACGCCGCCCGATTCGATGAACGTGCGCGCGGACTTCTCCGGATCCTTGTGGTAGCGCAATGGGATGTGCCCGCGCCGCGCGAGGCGCCCGACGACGCCCGATCCGGGTACGACCGGGTTTCCGTCCTCGTCGAGCACCGCGGTGTCGGCGTTGACGACGAACGTGGCGCCCTGCTTCGAGCCGAGCACGCCGGTCTCGGAGGACCCGAAGCCGTCGGCGATAAGCCGGCCGGGCAAGAGTTCGAGCATTCGCTGCTTCGTCGTGTCCCCGAGCAGCGCGCCGCCCGATCCGATCACCCAGAGGTTCGAGGTGTCGTAACGGTCGCCGTTCGCGGTGAGCTCGTCCACGAGAGGTTTGGCCATCGCATCGCCGACGATGACGAGCACCTGCACCTTCTCGTTCGTGATGAGCTCCCAGATCGTCCCAGCGTCGAAGCGGCCGAGAGGAGTCAACACGAGCGTGCCGCCGGTGAACAGAGACTGGAATGCCAGCCAGGCCGCGCTCGAGTGCATCAGCGGCGGCGTCGCGAGCGCCTTCAAGCCCGGCTCGGGGATGCGCGAGGCGAGCTCCTCGGGTCCCGTGACGTAGTTACCGAGCTGCGTGATGTCGCCGCCGCCCATCGCCGCTTTGAAGATGTCCTCGTGCCGCCAGATGACGCCCTTGGGCATGCCGGTCGTTCCGCCGGTGTAGACGCAGTAGAGGTCGTCGGACGAGCGGTCGGGGACCTGCGGCCGCTCCGCGCTGGTCGCCGCCAGCGTCTCCTCGAACGGCTCCGACCCAGGCACGAGGTCTTCGGTCGAGCCGTCGTCGACGACCAAGAAGTGCTTCAGCGCCACAGCGGTGGAGGCCGCGCCGGCGACGCGCGCCGCGAACTGCCGGTGATAGATCAGCGCAACCAGGTCGGCGTCGTTGTACAGGTACGAGAGCTCGGCCTCGACGTATCGGAAGTTCACGTTGACCGGGATCGCGCGGATCTTGAAGCACGCGATCATGCCTTCGAGGTATTCGGTGCCGTTCATCATGTGGAGACCGACGTGTTCGCCGGAGCGAACGCCCGCCGCGAGCAGCGCGTGCGCCAGACGGTTCGAACGTTCGTCAAGTTGGGAAAACGTCAGGCGGCGCTCGCCTACGATCAGCGCCTCACGATCGGGAACGCGATCGACGACCGCTTCGAACAGATCGGCCAGATTGAACGTCACAGGGAAGGCCCCTTGCCAAATCTTTGCACCCGGCCTCGGTCCGGGGAACCGGGGGTGCCATAGTATGACCAACGTTCGAGTTCGTGCCCGGACGGGGAGGGCCATGGCATCGAAGGGACCGGCCGGGGCGTTCGAGTTCGCGCAAAGGGTCGGGCGGACCGTCGCACGCACACCGGGGCTCGGTGTTCTGTGGGCGCCGCCGCGCGCCGCCGGCTTCGCGCTCGGCGCGCTGCTGAAGGAACGCCTCGGTCTCGCCGATCCGGATCTTCCGAAGACGCGTCCGTCGCTCGCGCTCACCGCGCAGGTCGCGCTCGACGAAGCATTGCTCGGCGTCATGCGCAACCCGCGCCGCTATCCGACCGACTCTGAGCTGCATGCGGTCGCGCACGATCTCGAGTTGGCGACAGACGTCTATCGCCGGAACGGCTGGATCCACGACCCGACGACGTTCCATGTCGATCCGCCGCCGCTCCTCGACATCCGGAGATCGCAGGGCTGGGCCCTCGGAACGTTCTTCGAGCGGATCTCGTGGCCGAGCGGCTACGAGGCGCCCGAAGAGCTCCCCGGTCGCGAGCGTTGGAACGGCTATGAGCGAAACAAGATCGCGAACGCGTACCTGATCCGCACAGAGCGCGCACGGCCGTGGCTTGTGTGCATCCACGGCTTCGGCACCGGCGTTCCGATGTCGGACTTCTTCGCGTTCCGCGCGCGCCGGCTGGCGGAAGAGCTGCGGCTGAACCTCGCGTTCCCCGTGCTGCCCTTGCACGGACCGCGTCGCGCGTCGCGCCTTTCCGGCGCGGAGTTGCTCTCGTACAACCTGATCGACTTCGTGTACGGCATGAGTCAGGCGGTCTACGACATGCGCCAGTTGGTCCGCTGGTTGCGCGCCGACGGGGCGACGACCGTCGGCCTCTACGGGATGAGCCTCGGCTCGTACGCCGGCGGTTTGATGGCGGCGATCGAGCCGGGTATCGATCTGTTGATCGCCGGCGTGCCGCTGTGCGATATGGCGCAGATGATCGACCACCACGCGACGGCGAAGATGCGCACGCGCGCGCGCCAGCACGGCCTCGGGATGGAGAAGCTGCACGACCTCTACCGCGTGGTGTCGCCGCTGTCCTGGCCGCCGCTGGTCCCGACCGACCGGATTTACATGTACGCGGGAGTCGGGGACCGGATGTCGACGCCGGGGCAAGCACACCGTCTTTGGCGCCACTGGGGCGAGCCGAAGGTGCTCTGGTACGAAGGCGGACACCTCGCGTTCCTGTGGTCGGGCCGCGTATTCCGGTTCCTGGACGAGGCGCTCGCGGATTCGGGGTTCATCGTCGAGGCGAAGCGCGCGAGCTAGACCGCGGACACGCTTTGCGCGACCCACGGATCGAGATCGTTGCGTACTCCCCTGCGTGGGTAAGCGAGTTCGCGAGCGAGTCCGCACGGATACGTGAGGGCTTGGGAGACGTCCTCGTCGCCGTGCATCACATCGGCAGCACGGCGATCCCCGGGTGCGATGCCAAGCCGATCATCGACATGCTCGCCGTCGTGACAAGCCTCGCGAACCTCGATGCACGCACGGATGCCCTCGAGGATCTCGGATACGAGGCGATGGGCGAGTTCGGGATAGCCGGGCGGCGCTACTTCCGCAAAGGATCGGTGTTCGAGGATCGCACCCACCAGATACACGCGTTCGCTGACGGTTCGCCCGAGATCGCGAGGCATCTCGCCTTCCGGGACTTCCTGCGAGAGCACCCGGACGCGGTGTCGGAGTACGTCGCGCTCAAGCATCGCCTCGCGGAAGCTCATCCGACCGACGTCGACGCCTACACCGACGGCAAGAGTGCGTTCATCCGTTCGATCGAGGCGCGCGCCGTGTGAACCGTGTTCAATGGGGCTTGGGATGACCTTCCATCTCGCGCAGGTCAACATCGGGCGGCTTCGCGCGCCGCTCGAGGACTCGAGCATGGAAGGGTTCCGGACGCAGCTGGACCCGATCAACGCACTGGCCGACCGCAGTCCCGGTTTCGTCTGGCGGCTCCAGACGGAGGACGGAAACGCCACTGCGATCCGGCCCTTCGACGACGATCAGATGGCCATCAACATGTCGGTGTGGGAGTCGTTCGACGCGCTCCAGCGGTTCGTCTATCAGAGCGCGCACGTCGCACCTCTCCGTGACCGGACGCTGTGGTTCGAACCCATCGAGGGCCCGATCCTCGCCCTCTGGTGGATCCCGACCGGACACATCCCCGCTGTCGCCGAAGCTCAGGAACGGCTACGGATCCTCGCCGAACGCGGCCCGTCGCGTGACGCCTTCACGTTCAGAACGCCGTTCCCGCCTCCGGATGGGCAGCCCGGCGACGTGAGCGGCTTGGACGCCGAGTTCTGCGACTGGGCCAGTTGACGCGGCGGTCGTAGGCACCCCCGCCCGAACTGCCGTTTACCGGCAGAATCGGGCGACCGGGGAAAGGAACCACGGTCCGCATCGAGAAACGAGAAGCCATGCCTCCCATCTCGCGCCGGTCGTTCCTCCGCGCCGGCGGTGCTCTCGCGGCGGCCGCCGCGATCGTGCCCCGCGTCGGCTTTGGAGGGACGAAGACGCAGCGCCGCGTAACCGGGACGACGCTCGACGCGACCATCGTCAAAGGGCCGCAGCTCGGTACGGGGACCAGCGGCGCGTACTTCCGTCTGATGGAGGGGCCCGGGGAGCCGCACATCGTTCGGCAAGAGCTCGCCCGTCGCGCCGATCCGACGGCCAAGCGGCGATCGCTCCTGCACTTCGTTCACCTAACCGACGTCCACCTCTGCGACGCGCAGTCGCCGGCGCGCGTCGAGTTCCTCGACCGTTACTCGGATCCGGGCAACGGGTGCGAGTCGCTGCCGTTCGACGCCGCGTTCCGCGCGCAGGAGACGATGTCGCTCCAGGTGTTCGAGGCGATGATCCGCGCCATCCGTTCCGTGGGCGTGAGTCCGATCAGCCGCTCGCCGATCGCGTTCGCGATGTGCACCGGCGACAACGTCGACAACGAACAGTTCAATGAGCTGCGCTGGTTCATCGACCTGATGGACGGCAAGCACCTCGTCACGCCGAACAGCGGCGGCCCGACGTACGAGGGCGTGCAGCTCACCGCGTGGGCGAACGAGGAGTACTGGCACCCGGACGCCGGCGCGCCCGACAAATACAAACGGCAATACGGGTTCCCCGACTACAACGGTCTGCTCACCGAGGCCCTCAAGCCGTTCACGGGAACGGGCGTCGGGATGCCCTGGTACCAGACCTTCGGCAACCACGACGGGTTGATGCAGGGCAACGCGCCGCAGGACCCGGTTCTCGAGCAAATCGCCGTGGGAGCGCTCAAGGTCATGGGCGCGCCGCCGGGCCTCGACCCCTGCGACTCCTTCGAGATATTGAGATCCAATCCGTCGGCCTTGTTCGCGGGAGGTCCGGCGTTCCCCGTGACGGCGGATGCGAACCGCCGGATCGTGAGCCGCCCCGAATACATCGACGAGCACTTCCGCACGACCGGTACGCCGGTCGGTCACGGCTTCACGACCGCCAATCGCGCGGCCGGGACGGCGTACTACGCGATCGACACCTACCCGGGCTTCCGGCTGATCTCTCTCGACACCGTCAACCCCGGCGGGTACGCGGACGGCAGCATCGGCAGCACGCAGTTCGCGTGGCTGCTCGAGCGGCTCGCCGAGGTCCACGGCACGTACCTCGACGAGAACGGCGCGCCCGTTAACACGGAGAACGCCGACAAGCTCGTCATCCTGTTCTCGCACCATGGTCTGCGGTCGCTCAACAACCCGTTGATCACGCCGGACCCGGTCGACCTCGGCTCGTGGGACTTCCCGCGCGTCATGGCCGACGAGATCGAGGCCGCCCTCCACCGCTTCCCGAACGTCATCGCGTGGGTCGACGGGCACACCCACAACAACATCGTCCAGCCGCGTCCCGGCGGCACCGGCGGATTCTGGGACGTCGGGACCGCGGCGCATATCGATTGGAACTCCCAGTCACGTCTCGTGGAGGTCATCGACAACGGAGACCGCACGCTCTCGATCGTCTGCACGATGATCGACCACGCGGCGCCGATCGTCCCCGGCGGTGGCGATCCGGTGATGAAGCTCGCGTCGATCCATCGCGAGCTCGCGGCCAACGACTTCCAGCGAGGCTTCTACAGGGGAGCGGGCGCCGGCACGCCACAGGATCGCAACGTCGAGCTCGTCATCCGCGCGCCGTTCGCGATCCCCTCAAAGGGCAGCGGCGCGGTTCGATAGAGCGAGGCTCCGCCGGAACGCGCGCACCAGGTCCGCGTCGATCCCGTTCGTGAGGTAGCAGAACGACAACCCGGTCGCGGGGTCGGCCCACGCGGTCTGCCCGCCGACGCCGGGGCTCGCGATCGCGAGGGGCGAGACGCCCTCGCCGAAACCACGCACGACGGCGAGGCCGTCGTCTCCGGCGAGCACGAGCCCGCGCGAGCGGTTCGCCGGCGCGGTGGTGTACGGGTCGGGGAGCGTATTCCGCACGACGCGGGTCGCGTCGGCCAGGACCTCCGGTTTCCAGAGCCCACCCGGGTCGCGCATGACCGCCTGGAACAACATCGCGACGTCCGCTGCCGTCCCGACGGCGCCGGCGCCCGGCACGCCGGCCGCGCGGACCTTGGGTTCGTTGTAGCGGAGCACGATGTCGTCGCGGATCTCGGGCACGCTGAACTCCTCGCCGGTCGCGCGCGTCACGGTGCCGAGCTGCGCCGGCTCGCCGACGATCACGACGTCGTTGATGGGCCGCTGGTCGAGCGAGTCGTAGCCGAGCCGCAAGGTGTCGAGATCCAGCGCGGCGCAGATCCGCTCATTGACGAAGAAGCGGAAGTCGAGTCCGGACGCGCGTTCGATCACGTCCGCCAGGACCCAGTAGGCGGAGGTCGCGTGGTACTCGGTCCGCGTGCCCGGTTCCCAGTCGAGGCGCCACGACCGGAACCGCTCGAGCCGCTGCCCGGGGTCGGCGCCCTCCTCCGGCCGCATCGGCGCGCGGGGGAACCCCGCCGTGTGCAGCAACAGATGATCGACCGTCACGCGGCCCTTGTCGTTGTCGCCGAAGCCGGGGATGAGGTCCGCCACCCGCGTCTCGTAGGCGAGGGCCTCCTCCGAAACGAGGAGCCAGATCGCGCTCGCGACGAGCGCCTTCGTGATCGAGAAGATCACGTAGCGCGGGGCGGGGGCTTCCCCGAACGATTCGAAGGCGAACACCTCGCCGTTGCGCGCCACCGCCAGCTGGCACGACGGCAGCAGACCATCGTCGACGTCCCGCCGGGCCCGCGCGAGCAAGTCGTCGAGGCTCATTGCCCACGCCTTTCGCCCGATGCGCTGGGTGTGTGACACTGGCGGCGATGGAGCGCATGACCGGGATGGACGCCGGCTTCCTCTACATGGAGACGCCGTCCCTTCACATGCACACGCTCAAGATCGGCGTCATCGACCCGGGCGGCGTCGAGGGCGGCTACACGTTCGATCGTTTCCGTGAGGAGCTCGAGAAGCGCCTCCACCTCCTGCCGCCGTTCCGCCGCCGCGTGGTGGA
This sequence comes from Actinomycetota bacterium, assembly GCA_044866075.1. Lineage (GTDB taxonomy): Bacteria > Actinomycetota > AC-67 > AC-67 > AC-67 > JBASRP01. Next base: position 23,882 of record JBIOTQ010000028.1, read on the forward strand.
CATCCCGCGGGGCATCCACCATCCGGTGTGGATCGAAGACCCCGAGTTCGACATCACGCGTCACCTCAGGCGCACGCAGGTGGCGGCGCCCGGCGGCACGCGCGAGATGGACACCGTGATCGGCGAGATCGCGAGCACGCAGCTGCGCCGCGACCGCCCGCTGTGGGAGATCTGGGCGCTGGAGGGACTGCAGGACGGGCACGTCGCCTTCGTGGCGAAGATCCATCACGCGCTGGCGGACGGCGTCGCCGCGGCGGCATTGCTGGCCAACGTGCTGAGCGCCGATCCGGAGCCCGCCGACCCGGCGCCGCCGGCCGAGCCGTGGCGCCCCGATCCCATACCGGACGAACGCGAGCTCAAGCGGATCGCGCGCGCCGACCGGCGCGCCGGCGTCCGCGGGATCCCGAGTCTCTACAAGCAGACCCGCGCGCGCGGACGCGAGCTCGCGAAGCACCGCGAGACCGCGCCGGTCCGGCCGCCGCGCCCGATCAGAGACGTGCCGCGCACCTCGTTCAACGGCCCGTTGTCCCCGAACCGCGCGTTCGCCACGAACACGCTCGGCCTCGAGGACTTCAAGCGCGCGAAGACCGCGCTCGGCGTGACGCTCAACGACATCGTCCTGGCCGTCGCGGGGGGCGCCGTGCGACGCTATCTCGAGGCGCGCGGCGAGCGTCTCGACAAGTCCTTGGTCGCCGCGGTCCCCGTCTCGTCCGACAAGGCCGATGACGTCGCGCGCCTGGGCGGCAACAAGGTCTCGAACATGTTCACCACCCTCGCGACGAACATCGCCGACCCGATCGCGCGCGTGCGCGCGATCCACGAGGTCACCAAGGAGGCGAAGGTCGCGCAGAACATCCTCGGCGCGGACACCATGGCGAACTGGCTCGAGTACGCGCCGCCGCGCCCGTTCAACTGGTTCATGCGCACGTACTCCCGGCGCGGCCTCGCTGCGCGGCACCGGCCGCCGATCAACCTGGTCGTCTCCAACGTACCGGGCCCGCGCACGCCGCTGTACATCGCGGGGGCGAAGCTTGCGGCGCTCTACTCGGTTGGCCCAATCCTCGAGGGTATCGGCCTGAACATCACGGTTTGGAGCTACATCGATCAGATGAACTTCGCGGCGATCGCTTGCCGCGCCCTCCTGCCCGAGGTGCACCAAGTGATCGACCGCCTGCCCGACGCCCTCGATGAGCTCCTCAAAGCCGCCGACCGCGCCTAACGTCGCGATCTCGCCGGGGGGAGGCACTACCCTCGTCCAGAAGCGTCTGATGCGTCAGACACTGTCGACACCGTCGGACACGTCAGACGCTTCCTCGGATGACCTCAGAGCCGTTCGATGATCGTGACGTTGGCCTGGCCGCCGCCCTCGCACATCGTCTGCAGGCCGTAACGGCCGCCGGTGCGCTCGAGCTCGTGCAGCAGCGTCGTCATCAGGCGCGCGCCGGTGGCACCGATCGGATGGCCGAGCGCGATCGCGCCTCCGTTCACGTTCACTTTGGCGAGATCGGCGTTGGTCTCCTTCTGCCACGCCAGCACAACGGGTGCGAACGCTTCGTTGATCTCGACCAGGTCGATGTCGTCGAGCGACAGGCCGGTCCTGTCGATGGCGAACGCGGTGGCGTTGATCGGCGCCGTCAGCATGTAGATCGGGTCTGCGCCGCGCACGCCGAGGAAGTGGATCCGGGCCCGCGGCGTCCAGCCGTTGCGCTTCACCGCCGCCTCGTTCGCCACCAGTACGGCCGTCGCCGCGTCGTTCGTCGGCGACGACACCGCGGCCGTCAGCGTCTTCGCGCCCGGCAGCAGAGGCAGCGACGCCATCTTCTCGAGCGAGGTGTCGCGGGGGCCTTCGTCGACCCTGAAGTCGCCGAACGGAACGATCTCGCGGTCGAAGCGGCCCTCCGTCTGCGCCCGGCGTGCGCGCGTGTGCGACTCGAGGGCGAAGACCTCCATGTCCTCGCGCGTGATGTTCCACTTCTCGGCGATCTTCTCGGCGCCGTAGAACTGCGAGACGGGCTCGGTGTTGTAGCGCTTCACCCAGCCCTCGGAGCCGTGAAACGCGCCCGGGAGCCCCATCTCTTTGCCGGCCTTGCCGGCGGAACCGATCGGGATCAGCGACATGTTCTGCACGCCGCCGGCGATGACGACGTCCATCGTCCCACTCATCACCGCTTGCGCCGCGAAGTGGATCGCCTGCTGCGAGGAGCCGCACTGGCGGTCGATCGTGACGCCGGGCACGTCCTCGGGGAACCCGGCCGCCAGCCACGCCGTGCGGGCGATGTCGCCCGCCTGGGGGCCGAGCTGGTCGATGCAGCCGAAGATCACGTCGTCCACGGTGTTCGGGTCCACGCCGGTCCGCTCGACGATCGCCTTTAGGATGTGCGCGCCGAGGTCGGCGGGGTGCACCTGCGACAGCGCGCCGCCGCGCTTGCCGACCGGGGTCCTGCACGCGTCGATGATGTAGGCATCAGCCATCACTCACTCTCCCGTCATCGGGTCAGGATCACGGCCGAGCCGTGCCCGAACAGTCCTTGGTTGATCGTCAGACCCGTCTTTGCATTCGCCACTTGCCGGCCGTCCGCCTGCCCGCGCAACTGCCGCGCGACCTCGCACACCTGCGCGATCGCTTGCGCCGGCACCGCCTCGCCGAAGCACGCCAAGCCGCCGCTCGGGTTCACTGGGATCCGCCCGCCGAGCGTCGTGTCGCCGTCTTGAAGCAGCCTCGCGGCCTCTCCTTCCTTGCAGAGCCCGATGTTCTCGTACCAATCGAGTTCCAACGCCGTGGAGAGGTCGTAAACTTCCGCGAGCGACAGATCCTCAGGTCCGAGCCCCGCTTCCTCGTACGCCGCTTGGGCGATCGCGTCGCGGAAGAGCCTCTCCGGCGGCGCGGTCACCGCCGCCGAGTCCGTCGCCAGGTACGGCATCTCGATCACCGTCTGCGGGTAGGTCGGCGTCACCGTCGACACCGCCGCGACCGTCACCGGATTCTTCTGACCGTGCTTCTTGGCGAACGCCTCGCTCGTTAGCACAACCGCCGCCGCGCCGTCCGAGGTCGAGCAGATCTGCAACAGACGGAGCGGGTCCGACACCATCGCGCTCCCGAGGACCTCGTCGGCCGTGATCTCTTTGCGATAGCGCGCGTACGGGTTCTCCAGGCCGTGGCGCGCGTTCTTCACTTTGACCGCCGCCCAGTCGCTCTCGGTTTCTCCGTAGAGCTCCATGCGACGCCGTGCGTACAGCGCGAAGTAGGTGGGGTTGGTCGCGCCGACCAGACGGAAGCGCAGCCAGTCGAGATCGGTCCGGCGCTCGCCGCCCGACGGCGCGAGGAAGCCTTTCGGCGTGGTGTCCGAGCCGACCACGAGCGCGACGTCGCAGAGACCCGCGAGGATCCGCGCCCGCGCCACGTCGATCGCCTGCGCGCCCGACGCGCACGCCGCGTAGCTCGTCGCGACGCGCGCGCCCGACCAGCCGAGCGCTTGCGCGAACGTCGACCCGGCGACATAGCCCGGATAGCCGTTGCGTACCGTCTCGCCCCCGGCGATGAACTGGACGTCGGTCCACTCGATGCCCGCGTCGGTGAGCGCGTGCCGTGCCGCAGCGACGCCGTACTCGACGAAGTTGCGCCCCCATTTGCCCCAGGGGTGCATCCCCACGCCGAGCACCGCGACGCCGCTCACTCGATCACCGGCTTCCATTTCCAGACGAGCTCCTCGGATTCGGGGATGATCGGCTCGACGACGATCTCCATCGTTCGGCCGACCCGAAGCAGCGCGGGATCGGTCCCGTGCGCGACCTGGCCCAGCACGACCATGCGTTCCTCGCCGAGTTCGACGGCGGCGACGCCGTACGGCTCGAACGGCTCCGGCGACAGCGCCGGCGGCGGAGCGGCGTAGTGGTTTATCGCGTACGACCAGATGCGACCTCGGCGGGACAGCGACACCGGCTCGAGCTCCATCGAATCGCACCGCGGGTTGCGGCAGGAGAAGGTCTCGGGCGGGAAGGTATACGTCCCGCAGACGGTGCAGCGCGTCCCGATGAGAGCGGGGTCGTCTTCGGTGGTGAACCAGCCTTCGACGGCCGGCGCGGCATCGGGCATAAGCAATTGTTTTCTGACGGTGTGTCAGAAATCAAACGTCCCCCAAAATCATTCGGTTGACCCTCTTGATTCTCTTTTGCCGTTTCAGTACGTTCGTCACGCATAGCGGCGATATCGCCGCAGGGGGAAGGGGGGACCATGCGCAGGTCTTTGCTCGTTTCTCTTCTCGTCCTTGGGGCCCTGGCCGTCGTTCAGGTCGGGTCGGCCCAGGCGGCACCGAGCAAGGGAGCTCGCACCCTCCACTTCGACGTCGTTTGCGACGGGGTGGAGGTCGCCGTTATCACGGCGTCGTCGGCGAACTCGTTCTGGACGATCGACGAGTCCGGAACGAGCCAGACGCCGGGCCATGTGAAGGAGCTCGCGATCCGTGGCTACCCGGGAGCGCTCACCGTCGAGCCGTCGACCGAGCCGCTGTTCTCCGACGAGAGGAGCTTCGGGAAGAGGGTCGGCCAAGGAGAGACAACGCACTGTTCCGGGCACGACGTCGACAGCAGCGACCCCCAGGGGCCCGTTACCGTCTTCTTCGACGTCGAAGTCACCGGCCTCTGATCAGCGCATCAACCCGCGACCGGTGACGAACGGAATATCGAGCGCGGACAGCAATCCCGGCGGTGCCTCGCACACCGCCGGGATCGCGTTCAGCAGCCGCATCGCGGTGACGATCAAGCCGCCCGAGTTCTCGTCGCCTCCGTCGCCCTCGAGCTGCAGTTCGCACGTCAGGCTCGGTGACCCCTCGATCCGCACGCGGTAGCCGCCCTTGCCCGGCGGCGCCGGCCAATGCGGAGCGATGTCCTCGCGCAGGCGCGTCACGTGCTCGACGATGATGCGCGGCTCGCCGCCGACGATCCCCTGGACCTCGAAGCGGAGGCCGGCCATCGTGCCCTTCTCGACGGTACCCGATGGGACCTCGAACGTCTCCGGCGCCGGGACCTTTTCGACGATGACCTCGCGCACCTCGTCCAGCTCGACGCCGAGCCCGACGGCGATCGTGTGCACCGCGCAGCTCCACGCCAGCGCCAGCACGCCCGGGATCAACAGCACCGGCGTGTGGTCGAGCGGCTGCGCGAAGCCCATCGTGTGGAACAAGACCTCGGGCTGGTCGTAGGTGGCGTAGTTGAGGATCTCGGAGACGCGCACGCTGTCGATGCGCTCGCAGAAACCGGTCAGGACCAGCGGCAGCAGATCGTTCGCAACGCCCGGGTCGATGCCCGACGTCCAGCACGAAACCTTGTTCTTGAGGCAGGCCTCCTCGATCGGGTCGCGCATCTCTTTCGGCGCGCTCGGCGGATACACGAGCGGCACCAACGACGTCGAGACGACGTTCTTGCCCGACCCCAGGATGCGCACGATGTCGTTCACGGCCTCGACCGGCCGCAGGTCGCCGGTCGAGTTGTAGGACACGACGTCGGCGTCCATCGCGAGCAGCTCGTCGGCGTCGTTGGTCACCTTGACGCCGGTGGGCGCCGTCCCGGCGATGTCGCCGGCATCGATCCCGGCCTTGTCCTTCGAGTGCGCCCACACCCCGACGAGCTCGAGCTCCGGATGGTTGATGATCCCGCGAAGCGCGTATCGTCCGACGTTTCCCGTCGACCACTGGATCACGCGATAGCTCATAAAGAAGCCTCCCCGCCGCGAGCGACGGGGAGACTCTAGTTAGCTTCGGCGAAAACGCGCTAGCTCGCGAACTCGAACATCGCGTGTTCGCCATACACCGGCTCGAAAGAGATGCCGGCCGTGTCGATCGTGCCCTCGCCCGTTCCTACGTCGTACTCGGGAGCGAAACCGAGCATCGCGTTCTTGATCTGCGTGGGTTTGCCATCGACCCCGAGCAACGGGTGGAACACGAATGACGTCTTCCCGATCGCGCCCTTGGGCTCGTTCCCTCCCGTGAACTTCACCGGCGCACGCTCCGTCGGTTTCCAGGTCGCGATCAGAGGCGCGAACTCGGCGAAAGGCCCGCCGTCCTTGCCCTGCAAGATGTCCTCGAGGGCCTTGACCTGATCGTCCGAGGCGCTCGGGTCGATGATGAGCGCGGAGGTCCAGTTACCGCTGGTGACCTTCCCGGGCAGTTCGTAGACCCATCCGAAATCTACGTTGGAGAGATCCACGCCGTCTTTCGTTCCCTCGGTGACATGCATGACCTGCGCGCCGCGACAGTGTCCGTCCTTCGATGTCGGTGGACCGTCGACCCCGCACGGACAGAGAAGCTCGCAGTTGCAGTTCAGGACGTACTCGCCCGCGATGCGATATGTCATGGCACCTCCCGCGTTGATCAGCCTGTGAACTCAAACTCTGCGTGCTCGCCGTAAACGGCGTCGTACGAGATCCCCACGGCGTCGACCTTCCCCGAACCGCGGCCGACCTGGTAACCCTCGGCGCGCCACGCCATCGCCGCGTTCTTGATCAAAGTGGGATTACCGTCGGGGCCGGTCATGATCTCGACGCCCAGCTTGTTCTTGCCGATCTGGGCCGATGGGCTCTTCCCCGCCGTGTACGAAACAGGTGCCCGTTCCGTGCCGAGCCATTCCGCCACGAGCGGCGCGAGCTGTTCGAAGACGCCGCCCGCCTCGCCCTTGAAGATCTGCTCGATGGCCTTCGCCTGATCGTCCGAGGCCTTGTCGTCGACGACGCACCCCATTCGCAAGTTGCCGGCTGAGAAGTTGCTCGGCGCGTTGTAGAGCCATCCGACGTTGACGCCGGAGAGATCGGTGCCGTCGAGGTTCCCCTCGGCGATGTGGAAGACGCTTCCGCCGTGACACTGACCGTTCTTGCCGGTCGGTGGTCCGTCGAAAGCGCACGGACATATGAGTTGGCACTCGCACGTCGCGATGTAGTCGCCCTTGATGCTGAACGCCATCTCCCGACACCTCCCTCGGCCAAAACCCGCCTTTGGAACTTATGACTTCGGCCTGGCGTCCGTCCAGTCCTCGCGAAGTTTCTGACGGACCGTCAGATACACTTCTGCGTCCATGGATTTCGTTTTCACGCCGGAACAAGAGGCTTTCCGCGCCGAGGCGCGCGCGTGGCTCGAGGCGCACGTGCCTCGCGAACCGTTCCTATCGTTCGATACGCGCGCCGGGTGGGAGCAGCACCGTTCGTGGGAACGAACGCTCGCCGACGCGCGGTGGTCCGTCGTGGACTGGCCCGAGGAGTACGGCGGCCGCGGCGTCGACCTCATCCGGTGGCTGATCTTCGAGGAGGAGTACTGGGCCTCCGGTGCGCCGGGCCGCGTAAACCAGAACGGCATCTTCCTGCTTGGCCCGGTCCTCCGCGAGTACGGCACCGCCGAGCAGAAGGCCCGCTTCCTGCCGCGCATCGCGCGGTCGGACGACATCTGGTGCCAGGGATGGTCCGAGCCGAACTCCGGCAGCGATCTCGCGTCGCTCACCTCGCGCGGCGTCCGCGACGGCGACGACTGGGTTCTCACAGGACAGAAGACGTGGTGCTCGCGCGGCGCGTACGCGGAGTGGATGTTCGGGATCTTCCGCACAGAGCCGGGATCGGAGCGGCACCGCGGGCTCTCGTACATCTTGGTTCCGCTCGACGCGCCCGGCGTGACGGTACGCCCGATCGCGCAGCTCGACGGCGAAGCGGGATTCGCCGAGATCTTCCTCGACGAGGTTCGCGTTCCCGTCACCAACACGCTCGGCGCGGCGGGAGAAGGCTGGAAGATCGCGATGTCGACCACCGCGTTCGAGCGCGGCGTCGTCTTGCGGTCGCCGGGCCGATTCATGGCGACGTCGCAACGCCTCGTCGACGTGTACAAGGCTCGGCGCGACGATGCTCCGCCGGCGTTACGCGACGAGGTGACACGCGCGTGGATGGATGCCGACGCCTACCGAATCCACACCTACATGGACGTGTCGCGCTTCCTCGCCGGAGCCGAGATGGGCGCGGAAACGAGCCTCAACAAGATCTTCTGGTCCGAGATGGACCTGCGCATGCATCGCACCGCGCTGGAGCTGCTCGGCGAGGACGACGACCCGCGCTGGCTCGATGGGTTCTACTTCTCGCTCGCCGGGCCGATCTACGCGGGAACGAACGAGATCCAGCGGAACATCGTCGCCGAGCGTGTCCTCGGCCTCCCGCGAGGCTGAGCGCATGGAAGCCGTCTTCAGCGACGAGCAGCGACTCTTCCAACGAACGGTGCGCGAGTTCCTCGAGAAGGAGTGCCCGCCGGAAGCCGTGCGCGCGGCGGTGTCGGCGGAGGCCGGGTGGTCGTTCGGGCGCTGGAAGGGCCTGGCCGATCTCGGCGTCGTCGGGCTGACCGCGCCGGAGTCATACGGCGGGCTCGGCAAAGACGAGACCGATCTCGTCCTCCTACTCGAAGAGGCCGGGCGGGCGGTCCTGCCCGAGCCGCTTGCGGAGACCGCAGGCGTCGCACTCCCCACGCTGGCGGCGTCGGGCGTGGACGGGATCGACGGCTGGCTGCGGCGCGTCGTCGACGGCGAAGTCCTCGCGACCGTGACCAGGGCGGGTAGCGGCGTGACGATCCGCTTCGCAGACAAAGACGGATGGCACCACGACGTGTCCGTTGCGTCCGCGAGCCTTCCTGGGAGCACCGATCCGCTGCCCTTTGACCGTGCTGCGTTCGCGACCGCGGCCGAGCTATGCGGGATCGCCGATCGCGTGATCGAGATGGCCGCGGCTTACGCGAAGGAGCGACAACAGTTCGGAAGGCAGATCGGGTCGTTCCAAGCCGTGAAGCATCTACTGGCAGACGCGCTCCTTGGGCTCGACTTCGCGCGCCCGGAGGTCTATCGGGCCGCCTGTGCGCTCGCGCAGGGCTCCGAGAACGCCCGCCGCGACATCTCGCTGGCGAAGGCGCGCGCGTCGGAAGCGACGGTGAACGCGTGCCGTGCCGCGTTGCAGGTGCACGGCGCGATCGGCTACACGCACGAGCACGACCTGCATCTGTGGCTGACGAAGGGGTTCGCGCTTGCGCGCAAGTGGGGCATCGCGGCGTGGCATCGCGAGCGCGTCGCGCGAGCCGTCCTCGACTGAGGATGTCTGCGGCGGACTGGTACATCGCGCTTTTCACGTTCGGGTCGGGCGCCGGCATCATCGGGTTCTGGGTCGCGACGTTCGCGCGACGCCGGTTCGATGAGGTCGCCGCCGGCCGCGAGGACATCAGGTTCCATGTCATCGCCGAGCTCGTCACCGGCGCGATCCTGGTCGCCGGCGCGATCGCGATCCTCGCGGACGCTGAGAGCCGCACGGCCCTCCTGTTGTCGACGCTCGGCCTCGGGTTGCTCGTCTACTCGCTCATCCAATCGCCCGGGCACTACATGGCAACGAAGAATCGGAGGATGGTGGCAACGTTCGTCGCGACGTGGCTGTTCGCGCTTCCGGCCATCGTCTTACGCCTCGTCGCCTGACTAGTGACAGGTTGCGGACCCGGCGTCCGTGAACGTCTTGCCCGCCTCCGGAACGAAACGCCAGTCGTATGAGTTGCGGTGCAACGTCAACGTGAGGATCCCGTACGTCCCGAAGTTCCGCGCCTCGCTGTTCGGCCGTGGCAGGCGGAACGGATAGCGGCTGCGCCCGCCGGTCCCGACGACGAACTCGCGGATGCCGCGCGCGGGGTCGGCGCGCCCGAGCGCATCTTGCGGCGCGAACCGCTCGTAGTCGTGGTCGTGGCCGACCAGCACGACATCGGCGCCCGCCGCGTAGAGGGTTCGCCAGAAGGCGATGTATGTCTCGTCGTCGCCGTGCAGGCCCGACGAGAAGCGAGGATGGTGCCAGTAGGCGAGCGTGCACGACGCCGTGTGGGCCGCGAGGTCCGCGCGCAACCAGCGTTCTTGAGGCGACCCGCGTCCGCATCCGCCGACCGCGCCGCAGTTGGAGTTCAGCGCGATCAGATGCCAGGCACCGATGTCGTACGAGTAGTAGCCGCGCGCGGGCGCGCCGGCCCGCCGGCCGAAGTATGCGAAGTACCCCGCCGCCTGGGGCGTGCCGTACTCGTGATTGCCCGGGACCGGATAGGTGATGTCGAGCACGCGGCCCCAGGACGGAGCGTACGAGTGGCGATAGTCCGCGAGGGATCCGCCCTCATACTGGTTGTCGCCGAGCGGCAGGACGGCCGCGTACTCGCCGTCGACGAGCAGGTTGGACGTGTACTTTTGACGGCACGCACCGCGCGTCCCGTCCCCGCCGTTGAAAGCGTTGATGCCCGGATCGCACGCGATGTCGCCGGCCGCGGCGATGACGGGATCGGGCATCGTGCTCGCGTGCGTAGGCGTCGGGTCTCGCGAGCTTTGTGAGGCGGGGCCTGGCGAGCCGCTGCACGCACCGAGCAACAGCGCCCCGATGAGGGCGGCGCGAAACATCTCGACGGCGAGTCTACGCGCCGGTTGCGACCGCTGCTGCGTCGCGGAAACGCGACGTGCGATGGACCGGATCCGGATCGAGCTTCGGGATCACATGTTTCCCGAACAAACGCACCGTTTCGATCGCGGCGTCGATCGGCATCGAGATCGGCAAACCGAACACGACCTGATCGCATCCGACGCTCTCGTATTTCTTCACCTGCTCGAGCACCTCGTCGGGGTCACCGCAGAGCATGTAGCCCTCGTTGATACGCCATTCGACCTGCTCGAGGTCCGGTTCGGGAAGTGTCTTCGGCCACGCCGGCACGTGCTCGGGCTTCGGGAACGTGTCGTGGTAACGGAACACCAGGCTCTGTAGCCGGCCGCTTCCCATCCCCGCCGCGACCTCGCGGGCCTTCCGGCCGTCCTCGAGACACACGACCGAGTTCGTGATCATCACGTTGTCGTTGACGTAGTCGCCCAGCGGCTCGGCCTGGGCGACTCCCTTCTTGTACGACTCGACCACTCCCGACATCGCTTTGGCGGCGGAGAAGTTGAAACCGATCGCGCCGACGCCCGATCGACCCGCCTTTTCGTAGGTCGGCGGGTTCCCGGCGGCCTGCCAGATCGGCGGGTGCGGCTTGCGCCACGGCTTCGGCAGCACGTTGCGCGGCGGGACCTCGAAATAGTCGCCCTTGAACGAGTACTCGGTCTGGCGCCACATCTTCGGAAACTCTTTCAGCACCTCTTCGAGCATCGGCTTGGTGTCGTCCGTCGACGGGATCATGAAGCCGGTCACCTCGCGCGAACCGGCGCCGCGGCCCACGCCGAACTCGAAGCGGCCGTCGGACAGGTGGTCCATCATCGCGACGCGTTCGGCCACGCGAACGGGATGATTCACCGGCGGAGAGATGTTCCAGATTGCCGAGCCGAGGTGGATCCGATCGGTCACGCCGGCCAGGTACGCCAAGAACACTTCGCTTGCCGAGAGGTGCGAGTACTCGTCGAGGAAGTGATGCTCGGAGACCCAGATGTACTTGAAGCCGGACTCGTCGGCTGCCTTCGCCAGGGCGACGTCGTTCATCAGGGAGGTGTGCTCGAAGTTGGGGTCTTTCTCGAGGCTGCGCTGGGCAACGTGACCCTGAAGGAAGATGCCGAACTCCATGCGCTACTCCTCTCGGCGGGCCACCCCCCTGCCGGTACGGGCGACCTGGCCAGGTCAGGATATAGAACACGTTCTAATTCTTCAAACCCACGGCGAGGATCGGGAGATCGGCACCTGGTGTGGCCGCCCTGTCAACACGCGTTGAAACGTCACGACGTTTGAGCAGGTGAGGGCGTCTCTTTTGAGCGAGGATTCAATGCGCGTTGACAGGGTCCTCCGATCGGCCTCGGTGACCCGGAGCCTCCTACGGATGCTGCGCGCTGACGGAGACGACCTCGCCGGTCATGTAGCTCGAGTAATCGCTGGCCAGGAAGACAATCACGTTCGCGACCTCCCAGGGTTCGGCGGCCCGGCCGAACGCCTCGCGCGCCCGCAGCTCCTGGAGCGTCTCCTCGGCCACGACCTTCGCCAGGAACGGCGTCTCGGCGAACGAGGGCGCCACGCAATTCACGCGCACGCCGGACGTCGCTGCCTCCATGGCGGC
>JBIOTQ010000029.1:0-11077 GCA_044866075.1 Actinomycetota bacterium
CGCGCCGTGCGCCACGCGCGGCTCCTCGGGGTCGAGGATCCGATCATGCCCCCGCTCGTCGACGCCGTCGTGCAGACGATGGGCGACGCCTACCCGGAGATCGTCGCGAACAAAGAGATGATCGCGACGACCGCAGTGACCGAAGAGGAGAACTTCCGGCGCACGCTGCGGTCCGGAATGGTCCTGCTTGAAGAAGACATCGGCCGCGCAAAGAAAGAAGGCGCGAAGAAGCTCAGCGGCGACAACGCGTTCAAGTTGCACGACACATACGGTTTCCCTCTGGAGCTGACGCTCGAGATCGCGCACGAGGAAGGGCTCGACGTCGACACCGCCGGCTTCGAGAAGCTGATGGAGGAGCAACGCCGTCGAGCGCAAGACGCGCGCAAGGAGATGCGCGGGATCACCGGCGAGGAGGCCCTGAAGGAGATCCTGGCGGAGCGCGGGCCGACCAAGTTCCTCGGATACGACCGGACCGAGACGGAGTCCGTCCTCGGCGGCATCGTGCGCGACGGCGAACGCGCCGAAGCGGCGGGAGAGGGCGACGAGGTCGAGGTCGTCCTCGACGCGACACCCTTCTACGCCGAGGGAGGCGGCCAGGTGGGGGACACCGGGCTCATCGTCGTCGACGGCGCGACCCTCGAGGTCCTCGACACGCAGGCGGCGCTCGGCGACCTGATCGTGCACCGGGCCCGCGTGAAGTCGGGTGAGGCGCGCGTCGGCCTCGGCGCGCACGCCGTCGTGGACGCGGTCCGGCGCGCGGCGGTGATGCGCAGCCACACCGCGACGCACGTGCTTCACGCGACCTTGCGTCAAGCGCTGGGGCCGCACGCGCACCAAGCCGGGTCCCTGGTCGATGCCGGGCGGCTGCGCTTCGATTTCCCACACACCGAGGCCATCCCGCGCGATCTCCTCGCGGGCGTCGAGGAGACCGTGAACAGGCGTGTGCTCGCCGACGACCTGGTCCGCCCGTACGAGACCACGCGCGACGAGGCGTCGGCGATCGGTGCGATCGCGCTGTTCGGAGAGAAGTACGGCGACATCGTGCGCGTTGTCGAGATCGGCGACTACTCGGTGGAGCTGTGCGGCGGCACGCACGTCACGCACACGAGCCAGGTCGGGGCTGTGAAGATCCTCGGCGAAGCGTCGATCGGCTCCGGCCTGCGGCGCGTGGAGGCCCTGACCGGCACGGACGCGCTCGAGGGCTATCGTCACGACCGCCGGTTGCTGGAGGAGATCGCCGGCCTGGTCCGCGGCACTCCCGACGAGGCCGCCGACAAAGTCCGGCGCATGCTGGAGGATCTCAAGGCCGCACGGGCCGAGCTGGAGAAGGCGCAACGCAGTGGCGCGAAGGATCAGGCCGGCGCCCTGGCCGCCAGGGCCGAGAAGATCGGCGATGCGAACCTCGTCGCCGAGGAGGTCGCGGGCCTCGATGTCGGCGCGCTTCGCCAGCTCGCGGCGCTGGTCCGCGACAAGCTGGGAACTGCGGTCGTGATCCTCGGCCGTCGCGACGAAGGGGCCAACGTCGTGGTCGCCGTGAGCAAAGACCTCGTCGGTCGCGGCGTGAAGGCGGGAGCGCTGGCGGCGACCGCAAGCCGGCGGTTGGGCGGAAAGGGTGGCGGGAAGGACGACCTGGCTGTGGGCGGAGGAAAGGACGTCGACGCGATGCCGGCCGCGCTCACGGCGGCGGCCGACGCGGCGCGGGAGCTCCTCGCGCGATGACCCGCATCCTCGGCATCGACCTCGGCACGGTCCGGACCGGCGTCGCCGTCGCGTCGACCGCCGTCGCGCAGCCCCTCGTCGTGATCGAGGAGACGGACGACGACCGCATCGTCGAGCGCCTGGCCGAGATCGCACACGAGGAAGAGGCCCGCGAGATCGTGTTCGGCGTTCCGGTGAGCCTCGACGCGAGCGACGGTCCCGCGGCCATCCGGGCGCGCGAGGTCGCCCGGCGGCTGAAGGAGAAGGTGGCGATACCGGTCCACCTCTGGGACGAACGGCTCACCACCGCGCAGGCGCAACGCGCGATGGTGGGCGGCGGCGTGCGCCGCAAGAAACGCCGCGAAGTGGTCGACAAGATCGCCGCAACGCTCCTATTACAGAGTTACCTGGACGCGCACACGGCGAAGGGTCGCTCGTGACCGTCACAGAACCGCCGGTCGCCGAAGAGCAGTTGCCGCCCGAGCCTCCGCGCCGGCGCCGCGCTCGCTTGACACCCCTCGGCAAGCTCGTCGTCTTCTTGCTGGCCATCGCCCTGCCTCTCGGCGTGCTGGGCGCCTACGCCGTCAAGGTCTCGGGCGGCTCGACGACCGGCCGAGAGGTCGCGGTTGTGATCGAGCCGGGGTCGTCGGCATCGACCATCGCCTCGAAGCTCGAGGACGCCGGCGTCATCAGGGCCGCGTGGTTCTTCCGCCTCTACGCCCGGGTCAAGGGCACAACGAAGAACCTGAAACCCGGCGAGTACGTATTCCGCACCAACATGAGCTACGGGGCCGTCGTCGCGATCCTAGAGAAGGGTCCGAAGATCGAGTTCACCCGGCTCACGGTCCCGGAGGGGAAAACCGTCCTCGAGACCGCTCGCATCCTCGCGCGGTCCGGCTACTTCACGGCCGAGGGGTTTCTCGGGGAGGCGACCAGCGGCAAACACAAGGTCTACAACCAGCGCGCCGGACTGGAGAACCTCGAAGGCTTCCTCTTCCCGAAGACCTACGACTTCAAGGAAGGGACGACGGCCGGGGAAGCTCTCGACGCCCTTCTGCGCCAGTACGAGAAGGAGACGAGCACCCTCGACTGGTCGCGCGCGTCGAAGCTCGGCGTCAACGCGTACCAGATCATGATCATCGCGAGCATGATCGAGCGGGAGGCGCGCGTCGACAAGGACCGCGCGAAGGTCGCGCGCGTCATCTACAACCGCATAGCACGCGGCATGCGACTCCAGATCGACGCGACCGTGCAGTACGCGATCTTCCTGAAGACGGGCGCGTACAAGCACCCGCTGCTGACCGAGGACTACGGGTTCCCGTCCCCCTACAACACGTACCAGATCGGCGGTCTCCCGCCGGCGCCGATCGCGAGTCCCGGGCTCGCGTCCATCCAAGCGGCGCTCAACCCCGAGGACGGGAAATGGCTCTACTACGTCCTGATCAACGACAAGGGCGAGCACGGGTTCGCGAACACCTACGACGAGTTCGTGCGCCTGAAGAACTCGCGATGACTCTCGACGTCTCGGGCGCCACGTCGATCGCCGGGATCATCGGATGGCCGGTGGAGGCCAGCCTCTCACCGCGGATCCATAACGCCGCGTTCGCCGCGACGCGCCTCGACTGGATCTACGTCGCGTTCCCGGTGCGGCCCGGCGAGGTCGTCACCGCCGTCCGAGGGATGAGCGCGCTCGGCGTGCGCGGCCTCAACGTCACGATGCCGCACAAGCAGGACGTCATCGCCGCGCTCGACGAGCTCGCGCCGGAAGCGGAACGCGCGGGCGCCGTGAATACGATCGTCGCCGACGGCGAGCGGCTGATCGGCACGAACACCGACGGCGCGGGGTTCCTCCGGTTCCTCGAGCAAGACGCCGCGGTCGACGCGAAGGGACTCCGCGCCACGATCGTGGGCGCCGGCGGTTCCGCGCGCGCCGTCGCGCTCGCGCTCGCGGATGCCGGCGCCGAGGTCACCGTCGCCGCACGGCGTCTCGAGCAGTCGGAGGCGATCGCCGCAAAAGCGCCGGGGACGGTTCGGGCGGTCCTCCTCGACCCGGGGACCGTGGCCAAGGACGCAGATCTCATCGTGAATGCCACCCCGGTCGGGCGCGAGGGATCGGACATCCCGCTCGACGCGTTGTCGCTCGAGGAGCGACATGTCGTCGTCGATCTCATCTATCACCCCGAAGCCACGCCATTGGTGCGAACCGCGCGCGACACCGGGGCGAAGGCCTTCAACGGGATGGGGATGCTCGTCCATCAGGCCGCATTGTCTTTCGAGATCTGGACCGGCGTCGTCGCCCCGCTCGACGCGATGCGTGCCGCCGTCGCCTGACCAGGCTCTCCGCGTAAAGAGAACCCGTCGAACTGCCGACATCTCGGGTGAGCTTCGCACTATGGGTGGGCGGGGGGAATCGGAGCCTCCCACGCGCGGCTAAAGGAGAGACGGCCATGCTCAGCGGGAATCTCGAGCTTTTCGCTCTGGCGGACGTGCTTCGATTCGTCGCGCGATCCGGCGCGACCGGCGCGGTCAACATCTACCGCCCGTCGGAGGGCGGCCGCATCCTTCTCGCCGACGGCGAGGTCGTCGGGGCCAGCGTCGACACCTTCGAGGCAACGGACCACGACGGCGTCGTCGAGGCCGGTCTCCGCCTGCTCGACGGCGGGGCCGGCGAGTTCGCGCTCGACATCGAGCCCGTCGAGGGCCCGACGCACGAGAGCGTCGAAGACTTCCTGGCGTCCATCAAGCGGCGCCGGGGCGAGTGGAAGAAGATCGTCGCCGCCGTGGGCTCGGTGGACGAGCCGATGCACGTCGGCGCTCACGTGCCGGACGGCGTCACGGAGATCACGCTGTCGCCGCTCGAATGGCAGCTCGCCGTCTCGGCCGACGGGCACCGCTCGCTCCGCGAGGTCGCGAGCGATCTCGGCACGTCGCCCTTCGCCGCCGCTCAGGCCCTGCTGGCCATGTCGAACGCCGGCCTGTTGAGCCTCCCCGGTACAGGCGTGGTCGAGGCCGCCGACGAGGACGCCGACGAGGACGAGGAGCCGGCGCCGGTAGGCCCCGAGGCGGTCGTCGAGGCCGGGGCCGAATACGACGAAGAGGACGTGTCGGACGAGCCCGATTCTGTCGAGGACGAGGATCTCGACCCGGCCGAGCTGCTGCGCGAGATCGGCGGCCAGCAGCCGCCCCGGGCCCGCCGTCTCACCCCCGCCACGCGGGAAGAGCAGAGGCTACGCCTCCGCTCGCGCTGAGACTAGTCTCCAGTCGGCCACGCAGCGCGCCGATACTCCTGATAACTGTCGAAATCCGGCACGCAAGCGGGAGAGAAGGCCGGCGCGATCCGTCCCATGCACCGGTCACTATTGAACCCTGACCGGGTTCTGGAGGCATGTCCGTGGGCCCGATAGCCCCCGGTGAGACGACGATGTCGAAGAGACGGAAGCAACTCGCCGAAGTCTTGCTCGAGGAAGGGCTCGTCAGCTACGAGCAGCTCGAGGAAGCTCAGGGCGAGCAGACGCGCACGGGCAAGGGCCTCGGCCGTGTCCTGATCGATCTCGGCTTCGTCGCCGAACAAGACCTCGTCTCCGCGCTCGCGAAACAGATCGGGTTGCCATTCGTCGACCTCGGCGAGTTTCCCGTCGATCCCGCGGCGGCGTCGCTGATCTCGGACGCGCTGGCCAAGCGCTACTCGGCGCTGCCGATCAGCTACGAGGACTCGAAGCTCGTCGTCGCGATGAGCGACCCGGCGAACGTGTTCGCGCTCGACGACATCCGGACCATCACCGGCCTCGACATCAAGCCGGTCGTCGCGACCCGTTCGGACATACACGCGGCGATCGCGCGCTTCAACCGCCTCGATCAATCGGTGGAAGACATCGTCGGGGCCGCGACGGAGGACTCCACGGAGCTCGAGGATCTCGCGAAAACGCGTGAGCTCGTCGAGGAAGCGCCGATCGTCAAGCTCGTCAACCTGCTGATCACGCAGGCCGTGCAGGAGCGCGCTTCGGACATCCACATCGAGCCGGCCGAGAGGGATGTGCGCATCCGCTACCGGATCGACGGTGTCCTGCACGAGGTGATGCGCTCGCCGAAGTCCATCCAGTCCGGCGTCATATCGCGCCTCAAGATCATGGCCGACATCAACATCGCCGAGCGCCGCATCCCCCAGGACGGCCGCGTCGGCCTGGTCGTCGGCGGCAAAGCGATCGATCTGCGTGTGGCGACCCTGCCGACCGTGTACGGCGAGAAAGTCGTCATCCGGATCCTGGACAAGTCCTCCGTCCTTCTCAACCTCCAGGACCTCGGCTTCAGCGACCACAACTTCACGCGCTACGAGTCCTCCTTCAAGAAGCCCTACGGGATGATCCTCGTCACCGGACCGACGGGCTCGGGCAAGTCGACGACCCTCTACGCCACCCTGAACATCATCAACACGCCCGAGCGGAACATCATCACGGTCGAGGATCCGGTCGAGTATCGGCTCGCCGGCGTCAACCAGATCCAGATCAACCCGAAAGCCGGCCTCACGTTCGCGAGCGCCCTGCGCTCGATCCTCCGCTCGGACCCCGACGTCGTGCTGATCGGTGAGATCCGCGACCGCGAGACGGCGCAGATCGCGGTCGAAGCCGCGCTCACCGGACACTTGGTCCTGTCCACGCTCCACACGAACGACGCGCCGTCCGCGATCTCGCGCCTCCTCGAGATGGGCATCGAGCCGTTCCTCGTCTCGTCCGCGATCGACGGCATCCTGGCCCAGCGCCTCATGCGCGTGCTCTGCGACCGCTGCAAGGAGCTCTACGCCCCGACCGAGGAAGCGCTGCGCGAAGCCGGGATCCCCCTGTTGAACGACGGCACGGTGCCGAAGCTCTACCGGCCCGTCGGTTGCACCAACTGCTCGAAGACCGGCTACCGCGGGCGGATGGCGGCGCACGAGGTGATGCTCAAGTCCGAGGAGATCGAACGTCTCACTGCGGAACGGCGATCCGCCGAGGAGATCGGCCGCACCGCGCGCGAGCAAGGGATGAAGACCCTCCGCGAAGACGGCATCGAGAAGGTCCTCCAGGGGGCGACGAGCATCGAAGAGATCATGCGGGTGATCGTCTAGCCGTCTCGCACGCCGTCAGAAGACCGGTAACGATCCGACTACGCGCTCGGCATACGCAACGATCTCGGTGGAGCGGGTGATCGCTTCGTCGAGTTCATCGGCATCGACCGAGACCTGACTTCCCGGATACTCGATGGCGTTCCGTCGGCGACGGAGCCGGTCGAACGCCCGAAGCGCCTGTCCTCCGGTCAATCGGCCGAATTGCGCGAGGACGGTGTCTCTTATCGCCAGGTGGCCTCCGCGACTAGTCGCGCGCAGGCCTTGGGCCTTCCAGCTCGCCGTCGTCCAGGAGCCGCTGCACGACATCCCGGCCTTCCTGCCAGCTCATCCGTCGACGTGCGTTTCTCGATCGATGTGTACGATGGGCGCTGACCGGACCTGGCGAACGAAGCCGTCACGCTTGCCTTCCCACGCCTCTCGCGAACGGACCGTTGCATTGACCTCGCGCCCGAGCCGGCGCTCGGCCCGGAGAGCCGCCTCGTAGACCTCATCCCGGTTTGGGCTGCCGATGACGAGGACGTCGACATCCACCGGCGCTGGTCCCTCCAGACCCTCATATCGCGCGGCCCAAGAGCCGAAGATGAACAAGTCCTGGATCCCTCGAATTCTGACGAACTCCTGTGCGACGACTTCTGCCGGTCCAAACGCTCGCAGCACTAGCTCGGCCAAGGGCCGATACAACACAGAGTCGACGTTTGCGCGAACAAGTCGGGTCTTTCCGATGCGCTCGGACCGCAAGATTCCGGCGCGTTCGAGCCTGGCAACCTCGCGTTGAACGGTCCCAACGTCGGCGCGCAATTTGCGCGCGAGTTCGGTCACGGATTGCGACCGCTCGGGCTGAAGCAGGATGTCTGCCAGGAGCTCTCCCTGAAGCCGCGACCGAAAGATGGGTAGGAGGGGCGGGGCTGACGTTCTCATATCGCGCAATATATATATCTTGCGTGATATGAGAACGTCAAGGCTTCTCTGCGACAAAACGCTCGGTTCTCTTGCCAGCCCGAGCGAACCCTTTTGGCCGGTAAAGGCCCTCACACCCAGCGCCGACACACACGGTGACATTCGTTTTTGTCGGGGGTCCTTTTTGGCCGTAGGTTCCAAGCCGCTGGGTGAGGTGCTCGTCGACGAGCGCCTCCTTTCGCGTGAGCAGCTCCAGCAGGCGCTGATCAGGCAGAAAGAGACCGCACAGCCGCTCGGCAAGATCCTGCTCGAGATGGGACTCGTCGAGGAGAAGACCCTCGTCGAGGCGGTCTCGAAGCAGATCGGTGTCACGTTCGTCGACCTCGAAGATCTGCGTCTCGACCCCGCGGTCGTCGCGCTCGTTCCCCTCGACTTCGCGCGATCCCGCGAAGCCATTCCCGTGCGGATAGAGGACACCGCGCTGATCGTGGCGATGGCGCACCCGGCAAACCGCCAGACCGTCCAAGAGATCGAAGAGATGACGGGGCACCAGGTCACTGCGGCACTCGCCGTCCGGCGCCACATCCTGATCGCCCTCGAACGTATCGCGACGCAGCCCCCGGAACAGCCGAGTTACGAGGAAGAGGTCCTGCAGGAGATGGTCCCACCCGGCGAGCTCGCCGCGGAGACCAAAGAGATCCACATCCATGAGCTGCTCGAGCGCTGCATGATCGACAACGCGTCCGACCTCCACCTGACGGTCGGGACGCCCCCGGTGCTCCGCGTCCACGGCAAGCTCGTGCGCCTGGAGGAGTACCCGATCCTGCAGCCGGCCGAGATCCGGCGCCTGATCTACGGGATCCTCACGCAGAAGCAGCGGGAGACGCTCGAGGCCAACCAGGAGCTCGACCTGTCGTACTCGCTGCCTCAGAAGGCGCGGTTCCGCTTGAACGTGTACTTCCAGAAAGACGCCGTCGGCGCAGCGTTCCGGCAGATCCCGATCGACGTGCGAAACATCGACGAGCTGGGCCTTCCGCCCAAGGTCGCCGACTTCGCGCGGCTCGCGCGTGGCTTCGTGCTCGTAACCGGGCCGACCGGCTCGGGCAAGTCCACCACTCTCGCCGCGGTCATCGACGTGATCAACCGCGAACGTCCGGACCACATCATGACGATCGAGGACCCCATCGAGTACCTGCACCGCCACAAGACCGCGATCATCAACCAGCGCGAGGTCGGCACCGACACGAAGTCGTTCGCGAACGCCCTGAAGCACGTGCTGCGGCAGGACCCGGACGTGATCCTGGTGGGGGAGATGCGCGACCTCGAGACGATCTCGACCGCGCTCACCGCCGCCGAGACCGGACACCTCGTGTTCGCGACCCTTCACACGCAGGATGCGCCGCAGACGATCGACCGCATCATCGACGTGTTCCCGCCGCACGCGCAGCAACAGGTACGCGTGCAGCTCGCCGCGTCGCTGCAGGGCGTGGTGACGCAGCAGCTGCTGCCGACGGCCGACGGGACGGGCCGCGTGCTGGCCATCGAGATCCTCGTCGCGACGCCCGCGGTGCGGAACCTGATCCGCGAAGGCAAGACCCACATGATCTATTCGTCGATGCAGGCCGGCGCGAAGTTCGGCATGCAGACGATGGACCAATCCCTCGCCGACTTGGTGAAGGCGAACAAGATCACGTTCGAGCTGGCCCTCGAGCGCTGCCACAACGCGGAAGACCTCGCGAAGCTCTCCGGGAGGGCCTGATGGCGACCACGTTCGCGTACAAGGTGCGGGACAAGGAAGGGAAGATGGTCGCCGGCACCCTCGAGGCCGACAGTCAGGCCGTCGTCGCCACGAAACTCCGGTCGATGGGCTTCGCGCCCGTGCTGATCGAAGAGCAGAAGACCAACGTCGGCAAGATGGAGATCAAGCTGCCGTGGAGCGGCCGGGTCAAAGCCAAGGACCTCGCGGTCTTCTCACGCCAGTTCGCGACGATGATCAACTCGGGCCTGTCGCTTCTGCGCGCCCTGAACATCCTCGCCGAGCAGACGGAGAACAAGAAGCTGGCCGCGACGATCGCGGATATCCGGACGGACGTCGAGAAGGGGGAGTCCCTCTCCGCGTCCTTGTCGAAGCACCCAAAGGTTTTCAAGCGCCTCTACGTCGCGATGATCCGCGCCGGCGAGATCGGCGGCGTGCTGGACAGCGTGCTGCTGCGGCTGGCGGAGAACCTCGAGACGGAGGTCGCGCTGAAACAGAAGATCAAGAGCGCGATGACCTACCCGACGGTCGTCTTCTGCCTCGTGATCGTCATCCTCATCGGGATGCTGATATTCGTCGTTCCGACATTCAAGAACCTCTACAAGGATCTGGGCGGCGACCTTCCGATGCCGACCCGCGTGCTGATCGGCCTATCGGACAACGCGAAGAAGTTCTGGTACATCGTGGCCGCGCTGGCGATCGGCGCGGCCGTCGGGATCAAGCGGTGGGTCAACACCGAGCAGGGTCGCGGCAAGTGGGACGCGCTGAAGCTGAAGGTTCCGATCTTCGGCTTGCTCGTACACAAGACGGCTCTGTCGCGCTTCTCGCGCACACTCGCTGTTCTGATGCGGTCGGGCGTCCCGATCCTTCAGTCGCTGGACATCGTCAAAGAGACCGTCAACAACACCGTCATGTCGACGGCGGTCGCCGATGTGTCGACCTCCGTGAAGGAAGGCGAGAGCATCGCCCGGCCGCTCGAGCGGCACGACATCTTCCCGCCGATGGTGGTCCAGATGATCTCGGTCGGTGAGGAGACCGGTGCCCTGGACACGATGCTGGGCAAGATCGCCGATTTCTACGATCAAGAAGTCGAGGCGACCGTCGACGCCCTGACCTCATTGATCGAGCCGGTTCTCATCGCGGTGATGGGCGTCGTGGTCGGCGGCATGGTAGTCGCGCTGTACATGCCGATGTTCAACATCATCAAGCTCATCCAGTAGCGGCCCCACCCCTCCGCACGGGGTCGACCCGGAACGCATAGCCCCCGTGGGTAGCAGTTGGCTAGCGAGCCGGGACCGTTTCGGACCATGTCCGGACCGCCGTGCGGGATGAAGCGGACATCTTAGGACGCAGTCTCTTAAAGACCAACCGCGTTCTCCCCGATACCAGCGGTGACGAACACGTCGTCGATCCCCGCTGCGCGGGAGAAGGAGGAAAGATGTTCTTGGCCATCCGTGAGCGCCTCGAGCGCGGGCGGGAAGAGGGAGGGTTCACCCTCATCGAGTTGATGGTGGTCGTGCTCATCATTGCCATCCTTATCGCGATCGCCATCCCGACCTTCCTCGGTGCCCGTAAGCGTGCGCAGGACAAGCAGGCGCAGTCGAACCTCCGCAACGCTCTGACCG
>JBIOTQ010000030.1:0-8638 GCA_044866075.1 Actinomycetota bacterium
GCCGTCCGGCGTGGGGAAATGGACCTTCAGGTCGCGAACTTCGAGAACGGCCTCAGCCACGCGGATCCCTCGCGATATCGGTCGCGGCCCGGCTCACGCGTATCTCACGCGGGGGTCGAGGTACGCGTACACGATGTCGACGATCAGGTTCATCACGGTGATGCCGAGAGCCGCGAACACGACGACGGCCAGCACGACCGGGAGGTCGTCCCGGAAGACGGCCTGCACCGTGTAGTTGCCGAGCCCCGGCAGATTGAAAATGCGCTCGGTCACGATCGCCCCGCCGATCAGCTGTCCGAAGTCCAGGCCGAACATCGTCACGACGGGCGTGAGGCTCGATCGGAGTCCGTGTTTCATCACGACCTGCCCCTCGGGCAAGCCTTTCGCCCGCGCGGTCCGGATGTAGTCCTCGCTCATCGTCTCGATCATGTTGCCGCGCACCATGCGCGCGTAGAACGCGGCGAACAGTAACGCGAGCACGCACCACGGCATCAAGAAGTGGGTGAACCACTGGAACGGACTCTGGTTTAACGGGACGTATCCGGTTCCCGGCGCCCACTTGAGCTTGTACGAGAAGACGTAGAGCGACAGGAGGCCGAGCCAAAAGACCGGCGTGGAGACGCCGATGAGGGCGAAGCCCATGGTGGCGCGGTCGAACACGGTGCGCCGCTTGAGGGCCGAGAGGATCCCGACGGGGATCCCGACGATCAGCCAGACGACGGCCGCGCCCATCGCGAGCTGGAGAGTCACCCATACCCTCTGGAAGATCACGGAGCGGATCGGCGTCCTCGTGCTGAACGAGAAACCGAACCCCGGCCAGCCGTACTCGTCGCCGAGGAACAGGTTGCGGACGAAGCGTCCGTACTGGATGAAGATCGACCGGTCGAGCCCGAGCTGCTTCCGGATGGCCGCGAGTGTCGCCGGCGTGGGCTGGCGGCCCGCGAACGTCACGGCCGGGTCTCCCGGGGGGAGGACGTAGAAAACGAGGAAGGCGAAGAGCGTGATGACGATGACGATGACGACGACCCAGAGGAGCCTTCGGATTATGTATGCCCCCATGGCTCGGCCTCCGGACGTCCCCCGTGTTGCCCCTATGTTGCAGGGAGGATGAGCCGCCCGTCTAGGGGCGGCTCATCCTCACCTGCGTTGCTTCTCCTATCCCTGGACCTGCTTCGACGTGTCGACCGCGACGTGGGTGAAAGCGATCTCAGCCGAACCGCCCTGGTCGTACTCGAACGTCGTCACGGCGTCGCTGACCAGAGTGATGTTGGTCGCCCAGAGATACGGGATCCAGGGGACCATCTCGTTCATCGTCTTCTGGTCGAGCGCGGCCCAGCAGTCGTTGCGCGTGTCGCCGACCTTCGCCTGGCACTCCTTGATCCCCGCGTCGGCGCTGGGAATACCACCGCTCGGGAACGGGATCTTTATCTTCGTTGCCTGAGCCTTGGTCAGACCCAGGAAGGCGAAGTTCTGCGTCGCCTGCGGGTTGATGGCGGCACTCGAGAGCAGCGGCGTGTAGAAGGTTCCCGCATCCGGGAAGTCCTTGCCCCAGCCGCCTCCCGATCCGATCGGTGGTGTCGCCGTCGGGACCTGGACCGCCTTGTAGTAGCTGTCGACCGTCTTGGTCTTCAGCGTGATCCCGATCTTCGCGAGGCTGTTCTCGACGATCGTCGCGATGTTCGGGTAGGGATCGGCACTGCGCGTGATGTGCAGGACGTTCTTGCACGCGGCCACGCTGCAGATCCCATCCCCGTCGGGATCGTACTTCTTCGACTTCTTCATCTCCGCCTTCGCGGCGTCGAGGTTGCCGCGGTGGTCGGGCGAGGCGTACGGGTCGAACTCGCCCGCCTTCAACCGGCCGCCGAGAACGTCGGGCGGGATGATGTGCTCGGCCGGGATCCCGGCGTACTTGCCGCCGCGGGCCTGAACGAGCGCCTTCTTGTCCATGATGAAGTTCGCCGCCTTGCGGACGTTGATGTCGTCGAACGGCGGCAGGTTCATCGCCAGCGAGAGGTACCAGGTGCGGTCGCCCGGATCGACGTGGATGTTGTCCCTCACCGTCGGGTCCGTGTCGGCCTTGTTCAGCGTCGTCGCGGACACCGTCACCTCGGCGTCGTCGACCTGGTTGGCGAGAACCTTCTGCTCGATGTCGTTCAGGTTCGTGTTGAGCGTCATCTCGATACCTTCGACGTTGTTCGTCCGCATTTCCGGGGTGTCGGTGCTGGCCTCGTACTTCGGGTTCCGGACGAGCTTGGTGAACTGCGTCGGGTCGTGGCCCTCGGGTTTCGTCGCCTTCATCTTGTCGCAGCTCGAGGCGTCCATCTTGTCCATGCCCTTGATCATGTACGGGCCGGTGCTGACCTGATAGCTGCCGTACTCTCCAGCCTTCGTGAAGCACTTGGCGACCTCTTCGGGGATCGGTGCGCCGACCGGCAGCGCCATCCGGTAGCGGAAGTCACCGGTTGGCTCGGTCACCTTGAAGACGATCGTTTTGTCGTCGGGCGTCGTGATGCCAGAGACTGTCTTCGCCTTTCCCTCGGTCACCGCGGTGAATCCCTCGATCGCGGCGAAGTAGGTCGGCCCCGGACCCGACGCGCTGAGGTCGAGGTTGCCCGCCCGGGCGATCGCGAACGCGATGTCCTTCGTCGTCACGGCGCGATTCAGCGGCGGCCCGAAGCTGACGTCCTTGATCTTGAACGTCCACGTGAGGCCGTCCGCGGAGACCTGTCCGAGATCGGTCGCGAGATCCGGCTTGAGCTCGTCGCCGCCCTTGGCCGCGCTCTTGTGGTTGTAGCCGAGGAGCGGCCGGTGCATCGCGTAGAACCAGTCCCACGCCCAGCCGAGATACTCACCCGTGGGGTCGAGGTCGGCGTCCCAGAGGATCTGGTCCGTCTGGATGCGGAAGATGCCGCCCTTCTTCGTCTCGGCCTTCTCGCCGCCTCCGCCCCCGCACGCCGCGGCGATGAGCGTCAGGGCCGCCAGCAGCGCGAGGAATACCACCAATCTTTTCTTTGCCACGTTGCCCCCCTTCTCCGGACCGCGTCTTTGCGGTCCCTTCGTGCGATCTCTCGATGGAACCTAGCTGCCGCGCAAGGTTAGCGTCACCGCCCCTCCGTGTCCGTCATGCTCGAGATGTCTTCGGATCGAGGGCGTCGCGCAAGCCGTCGCCCAGAAGGTTGAACGCGAGCGTCGTCGCGAGGAGGAAGAGTCCGGGGAAGATCATCAGCCACGGGCGGATCTCGTAGTACTGCGTCGCATCGGAGATCATCCGGCCCCACGACGGGGTGCTCGGCGGGATGCCGAGGCCGAGGAACGACAGGTACGCCTCGAACAGAACGTTGGCCGGGATGGTCAGCGTGGCGTAGACGATGATCGGGCCGATGAGGTTCGGCAGGATCTCGCGGAAGATGATTCGGCGGTTGCTGGCGCCGAGCGAGCGGCTCGCTTCGACGAACTCGCGTTGCGCGATCGAAAGCGTTTGCCCGCGCATGATGCGCGCGATGTACGGCCAGCTGAAGAACGCGATGATGAACACCACCAAGGGCAGGCCCGGCTGGATGAAGCCGGCGCATCCCTTGATCCCGCACGCCGCGGCGAGTCCGATCGCGAAAATCAGAAGGGGCATCGACAGGATCACGTCGATGACACGCGAGACGGCGGTGTCGACCCAGCCGCGGAAGTAGCCGGCGCAGATCCCGAGGGTGACACCCAGCGTCAACGCGATCCCGCCGGCAAGGACCGCCGAGGTCAGCGACGTGCGCGTTCCGTAGATGACGCGCACGAAGACGTCGCGACCGACGAGATCGTTGCCGAACAAGAAATCGCCGCTCGGCCCCGGAGGCAAGCCGATGTCGCTCAACTTGTCCAGGAAAACTTCGTTCGGTCCGTGCCCGACGAGTTTGGCGGCGAGGGGCGCGAGCAGCGCGAGGAGGACGAGGAAGAGCACGAAGACGGCGCCGGCGATCGCCACTTTGTCCTTGCGGAAACGGATCCAGAAGAGCTGCCAGGGGCTTCGGCCTTCGACCTCGCCTTCGAGGCCGACCACGTCCGGGGCGGGCGCGGGCGCGAGAAGGGTGGGATCAGTAGTGGCC
This sequence comes from Actinomycetota bacterium, assembly GCA_044866075.1. Taxonomy (GTDB): domain Bacteria; phylum Actinomycetota; class AC-67; order AC-67; family AC-67; genus JBASRP01. Next base: position 4,092 of record JBIOTQ010000030.1, read on the forward strand.
ACGTACGTCCCTAGGCTCGGCCGCGAATGGCCTGATCACGGGCGGCATCCTATACACGGCAAAAACGGCCTGGCAAGGATTCGCAGGCCCATCCGCTGAGGTCAGAGCGCTGTTCTGCGGCGTGCGCACACCACGGGCGTACCGGAACCTCCGCCCCTCCTTCACTCAGGGTTTACGTTCGATTCAGCATCCGGGATTGAACCGCCGCAGCGACGAGCGCCGTATCCAGACGCGCCGGCCGATATGCGTCGCTGCGAACTGCGACGCTTGCCCGGATGGGCGGCGTGTGGGCTTTGCGTCGCAGCGTACAATGACCGCCTGATCGCCCGGGAGGAACCTCGTGCCGCCACGGAAAAGCGGACGCGCTAACGGCGACCTCGCCTCGTCCTTCGATCGCATCCGTACGACGATCGAACAGGTCATCCAGGGCAAGAGCGAGCAGATTAGACTCGCGCTCGTGTGCATGCTGGCCGAGGGACACCTTCTCATCGAGGACGTTCCGGGCGTCGGCAAGACCCTCCTCGCCAAGTCCATCGCCAAGACGATGGGGTGTTCCTGGGGACGCATCCAGTTCACGCCCGATCTGCTTCCGACGGACATCACGGGCGTCAACGTGTTCGATCAGGAGCACGGAGACTTCGAGTTCCGACAGGGCGCCGTGTTCGCCAACGTCGTGCTCGGCGACGAGGTGAACCGCGCGTCACCGAAGACGCAGTCGGCTCTGCTCGAGGCGATGGAAGAGCGGCAGGTGACGGTCGACGGCGTGACGCATCCGCTGCCCGAACCTTTCCTTGTGATCGCCACCCAGAACCCGGTCGAGCATGAGGGGACCTATCCACTGCCGGTCGCGCAGCTCGACCGTTTCCTGATGCGCCTGTCGATCGGATACCCGAGCGCGGCGTCGGAGATCGAGGTGTTGCACCGGCACGGGAAGCACTCCGCTCTCGACGAGATCGACGCGGTGACGAACGCGCGCACGATCCTGGCGATGATCGAAGCGACGCGTCAGGTGCACGTCGCCGAGACGCTGAACAACTACATCGTCGAGCTGGTGAGCGCGACGCGCGAGACGTCGGAGCTCGCGCTCGGCGCGAGCCCGCGCGCGTCGCTCGCGCTCCTGCGCGCGTCACGCGCCTTCGCCGCGTCGGAGGGCCGCGACTACGTGATCCCGGACGACGTGAAGGCACTGGCGGGATCCGTCCTCGCGCATCGTCTCTTCGTGGCGCCGGAGGCGGAGATGAGCGGCCGGTCGGCGCTCGATGTGATCGAGGATCTCGTTTCCTCGGTCGCCGTCCCCATCCGGGGGTAGGCCGTGCCGACCCGGCGTGGGCGAGCGCTCCTCGTCGGGGCGTTGGGTCTCTACGCCGTCGCGCGCATCCTGTCCGTCGACGAACTCTTCTCCGTCGCGGCGGCCTCCTCGATCCTGCCGGCGCTCGCGATGATCGCCGTGCGGTGGGCGCGGTACCGGCTCGGGTTCTCGCGGACCGTCGAGCCACGCCGCCTCTTCCCCGGCGCGCGCCTCGCCGTCCGCTTCAGCGTCCGCAACCTCGGCCACCTGCCGAGCCCGCCGCTCCTGTTGACCGATCAGGCCGCGCCGTCTCTCGGTGGGCCGGGCCGCTTCTCCCTGGCGTCCTTGAAGCCGCAACATCGCGAGACGATCGTCGTCGAGCGCCGCCCCACGTTGCGCGGCCGCTACCCGGTCGGGCCGCTCACCGCACGGCTCGTCGATCCGTTCGGATTGGCGGAGGTGAGCGCGACGCTCGCGCCCGCCGAGGACGTCCTCGTGTTTCCGCGTGTCGAACAGCTCGGACCGGGCGGGCCGCCGGCCGACCGAGCCGGGAGCGGACCGTCGGCGATCTACCGGCTCGCGCCGGCCGGCGACGAGTTCTACGCGGTGCGCGAGTACGAGTCCGGCGACGACCTCCGCAAGATCCATTGGCGCTCCGTCGCGCGCACCGGCCAGCTGATGATCCGGCAGGACGAAGCGCGCTTCTATCCTCGCGCAACCCTTCTCCTCGACGCGCGGGCCGGCGCGCACCGCGGTTCCGGCGCCGACGCGAGTCTCGAATGGGCCGTCTCGGCCGCGGCGTCGACACTCTGGCACCTCGGACATCAAGGCTTCGCGTTGCGCTTGGCGACCGACGAGCGCGATCCGACCTCGTCCCGCTCGGGACAGCTGGGAACGGAGTCTCTCCTCGAGGCCCTGGCGGTCCTGCGCCCGACCGCGACGCGGTCGCTGATGCCGGCCGCGCGCCGGCTCGCCCGCCGACCGGGTGCCGAGGGGGCGCTCATCGCGATCATCACGCTGCCGACGCCGGACGAAGTCACCGCGATCGCCGCCCTGCGCAGGTTGTACCGGTGGGCCGGCGTCGTGATCGTCGACGTCGATTCTTTCGATTCGGTGGTCCCCCGCACGCGGGCCGAGACGGATCAGCGTCTCGCCGCGGCGGAGGCGACCCTGTTGCGTGCCGGCTGGCGGGTTCGCTCTTCCGGCGCGAAGGACCGGTTCCGTGACGTATGGCAGAACCTGATCGCCGTCGCACCGTTCCGTCAGAGCTCGGTGTCGCGGCACTCGTAATCGCCTCGGCGATCCCGCTCGGCCGGCTGTTCCGGACCGGGAACGTCGCCTCGGCCTCTTTCTTCGCCGCGGCCGCGAGCACGGCGGTCGCCTGGGGACTGCGGCGCCTCCGGACCCCGGCGATCCTCGCCGCCTTGGCCTCGCTCGCTGCGTTCCTCTGGTTCGCGTCGATCGCGTTCTTCCGCGAGGCGATGATCGGCCCGTTCCCCACACCGGCCTCGATCGACCAGATATGGGACGCTGTGGTCGACGCGGTACGCCGCTCGCAAACGGACGTGGCGCCCGTCGCGGGGACCGACGCCTTCCTCTGCCTGACGTCCTTTGCCGTATGGGCGACCGCGTGGCTCGCCGACGACGCGGCGATCAAGCTCCGACATCCGATGCTCGCGATCGGCGTCACGGTGCCGCTGTACGTGCTGCCGGGAACGATCATCGAGGCCCCCCGCCGCTGGGCGGACGCAGGCGTCTACCTGGCCGCCGCCCTGTGGGTCCTCTTCCAGGACGAGCGGTTCCGTCTCTCGCGCTGGGGTCGCGTCGTGGGCAGCGGGACGCCCGGCTGGCGTCCGGGCCTCGCCGCGCGGATGGGGACCTTGGCGATCGTCCTCGCGCTCATCGCGGGCCCCGTGCTGCCGGGGTTCGGCGCGCCGCCGGGCCTCCGCGGGGTGGGCGGTCAGGGGAACCGTGCGGCCATCAATCCCCTTGTGTCGATCCAGCCGCGTCTCAGTGAGCGCTTGCCGATCAAGATGTTCACGGTCCGGAGCCGAGGATTCGCGTACTGGCGGTTGACCGCGCTCGATCGGTTCGACGGCCGGTTGTGGCGCACCGATCCCCAAGGCCGCGACCGGCCGATCTCCGGCCGCTCAGTCGACCCGCAGAGTCCGTCCTCCCAGGTGCGGATGGTGCAAGAGATCGAGATCAGCGGGCTCGCCGGTCCCTGGCTGCCGGCGGCCTACGAACCCATCCGCGTCGACGATCTGGGCGGCGTCGGCCTCAACGCGGCCAGCCGGACGCTCATCGCCGAGCACGACCTGCGGGAGGGCATGACGTTCACGGTGACCAGCCGGCTCCCACAGCTGAGCTACGAGCAGCTCGATACGGCCCCAAGGCCGGTCGATACCGATCCTCAGGTGCTTTCCTACTTGCAACTCCCCGGCGGCGTGTATGCAACGGAGATCCGGCGCGTCGGCGAGATCGCGCGACAGTGGGTCGATGAGGCCGGCGCGACCGACCTGGAGCCGTTCCGTCAGATGGTCGCCCTGCAGCGGCGCCTGCGAACGTTTACCTATGACGAGGACGTGGCGCTGAAACACTCCATCACCGACATCGAAGACTTCCTGGTCAACACCAGGCGGGGATACTGCGAGCAGTTCGCCACGTCCATGGCCGTGATGGCGCGCACGCTCGGGTTGCCGTCGCGCGTGGCCGTGGGGTTCGCCGGCGGTGAGCCGACCACCACACCCGACGAGGTCGTCGTGACATCGCGCAACGCCCACGCCTGGGTCGAGATCCTGCTGCCCCCCTACGGATGGGTCGAGTTCGAGCCGACGCCCCGCTCCGATTCGGTCGTTGTGCCGCCGTATACCTCGCCCGCGAGCGTGCCGCCGGGCGCGACGGCGTCGCCGACACCCTCCGAGTCGGCCGAGCCGACGCCGTCGGACACACCGACGACCGGACGCGAAGCGCCGGAGCCCGAGAACCGTGGAGCGGGAACCACGACGCTGGCCGGACGGTTCGTGCCCGTCGGGCTGGCGGCGGGCGCGCTGCTCCTTCTCCTGCTGGTCGCTTTCCCGATCGCGGCCCGGCTCCGGCGTCAGCTTCGGCGCCGGCGCGCCCGCACGGCGCAGGATCTCATCGCGGTTCGGTATCTCGAGTTCCTGGACTGGTGCGCCGCCGCCGGGGCAGGACGGCGCGTTGCCGAGACCCCGTTGGAGCACGCCCGGCGCCTGGCAGGGACTTCCTCGGATGAAGG
>JBIOTQ010000031.1:0-13754 GCA_044866075.1 Actinomycetota bacterium
CTTGCGATAGGTCGTGAGCTCGGCCATGCTCCTAGCCTAGCCTCGCGCGCAGACGGCCAAACGGACGGCTCTTGACCGGCGTGTGATACTGCGCTCGGGGACCCATGGGGGGTGGGCGGGTGGAATCGAGGCCTCGCGGGGCGACGGCCGAAAGGGAGGCGCGGCGCCGAGTGGCCGCCGTCCGGGACGATCCCGAGGGCCGCTACCTCCTCGTCAAGAGCTTCTACGACGAGCACCCGGTCCCCGGCCCCGACTGGTTCGGCAATTCCGAGCTCGACTTCATGCGCTGGGAGATCGAGCGCGGCGTCCTCAACTCGCCGCAGGACCGCGCGCAGCCCGGCTCGCCGTGGTGGCGCGCCGTCAACGAGACGATCATCCGGGACGCGATCGAAGCCGGGCTGCTCGTCGACGCCGGCATCGCCGACGCGATGGTGCCGTCGGTCGCGCGGTGGATGGACTTCCTCGCCTCGCCGTCGGCCGCGTCGTGGTATCGCGCGCACAACGCGAGCGTGCTCCGCGGCTACATCGAGGCGGCGTTGCTCGCGCGCCGCGAACTCCCGGCCGAGCAGTTCCTGATGAACCTCGTGCTCGCGCGGGTGCTGTTCGCGCAAGCGCTCGCCGAGGGCGCGTCGTTCGCCGCCGGGGAGCATCCCTTGATCTCGATGTTGCTCTCCCATCCCGGCTTGCCGGCCGTCGCCATCGCGATGCAGGTTCCGGACTTCTATCCGCGCAGCTACCCGCTCGACGCCGGGGAGGAAGAGATCCTGGAGCGCCGTGCGCACTCGGCGGACGACGACGCGCTGGCCGTGATCGACGCGGAGCCGTGCTCGCACCTCGAGGAGCTGTTCACGTTCGCGACGAAGTCGCTCGACGCTCCGGAGCTCGCCCGCTTCATCGACCGGGGTCTCATCTGCTATCCGCACGGGCTGCTCGTCGAACCGGAGACGGCCGGGCCACAGCTGTGGCTCCCCTGGCTCGCCGAGCAGCGCGACCGGCACCCGAGCCGCTGGACCGACGAACTTCTCGACAAGATGCGTCACGTCGCCGACCCCGAGGCGGACGAGGTCGTCGCGCGCTACTTCGACGACGCCTCCGACGCGAGCCCGCACGAGTTCTTCCACCAGCTCGTGCGCAAACCGGAGCCCGTGCCGGAAGAATGCTCGCCCGCCGTTGCCGAGTACTTGAGCGAACACCCGCCGCTCCCGCGCTGGGCGGACCCCGATCTGATGCGGGCCGGCGAGGATTTCTTCGGCGAGTGGGGCCTGTACGTGCCCCTGGTCCTCATCTGCTCGTCGCTGCCCGAGTGCTACGGCGCGGCGAAAGGGGTTCAGGTCTTGCACCTCACCGCCCGCCTGGCGACCGACGCGCGGCGGCGCGTGATCGAGACCGCGCAGATGGTGCTCGACGTGATGGCGCCCGGAGGCATGGCCGTGGACGGACCCGGCTACCGCACCGTCCGCCGCGTGCGGCTGATGCACGCCGGCGTGCGACACCTGATCCTCAACGACCCGCGCATCAAACGCGTGGGAGACGACGGGCCCGGCCCACGCTGGGATCCGGACTGGGGCGCCCCGATCAACCAAGAGGATCTGGCCGGCACGCTCACGACGTTCAGCTGGAGTGTCCTCATCGGGCTCCGCTCGCTCGGCGTCCCGGTCACGAGGGACCAGGAAGAGGCGTACCTCCACGCGTGGAACGTGGTCGGCGCGATGATGGGCATCCGCGAGGAGCTGATCCCGAAGGACTGCGCCGACGCCGACGACCTCGCGACGGCGATCCGCGCGCGCCACTGGAAGGCCAGCCCCGAGGGCGAAGAGATGACGAAGGCCCTACTCGACATGCTGCAACGGTCCGGTCCGGCGCGCGTCGTCCCGGGCTTCGGCCCGGCGATGATCCGTCACTTCGTCGGAGACGACCTCGCCGACAAGCTTGCCGTCCCGCCGGCTACGCGGACCGGCGCGATCGTGCGCCGGCTGTCGGTCGCGGCGCTCGCGGCCGGCTTGGCGCAGCAGCACTCGCGCGCGGTGCGCGCGATGGCTGGCCGCGTCAGCCGCGGCTTGCTGCGCGCCTACGCGGACTTCGATCGCGGCGGCGAACGCCCGTCGTTCGAGATCCCGACCGCGCTCGCGGTCTCGTGGAAGGTTCCGCCACGGGGGCGATGACGGACCTCACCGAGGGGACCTACGACGCGCTGTCCCAAGCGCGGGAGATCTCGCCGGTCCCGACGCCGCGCGGGCCGTGGATCATGGGCCAGCGCTGGGAGGACCTGCTCTTCGTCTCGTGGCCGGTCCCGGTTGAGGCGCTGCGGCCGCACCTGCCGGAGAGCGTCGAGATCGAGAGGGCGGAGGGAAGCGCCTGGATCAGCGCCGTCCCGTTTTGGATGGCGCACGCGCACTTCCGTCATCTCCCGCCGATCCCTTTCCTTTCGAGCTTCCCCGAGGTGAACCTCCGGACGTACGTGCGCGCCGGCGATCACCGCGCGGTCTGGTTCCTGAGCCTCGACACGGAGAGCCACATCAACGTGTTCCTCGCCCGCCATGCGTTCAACCTGCCGTACGTGTACGCCCACGTCGCGATGGCACGCGGCGACGAGGTGGCCTTCCGCTCCGCGCGTCACGGCGGAGGGTCGGTCTTCGACGTCCGGTATCGTCCCGTCGGCGAGGAACGCGTGCCGCCGGAGGGCTCGCTCGAACATTTCCTCACGGAGCGGTACTCGATGGTGTGCGCGGACGAGGACGGCGACCTCTACCGCGGCGACATCCAGCACGCGCCCTGGCGGTTGCGCGACGTGGAGTGGAAGCCGGCCGACATGTCGCTCGTCACCGACGCGGGGTTCGACGTGAACGGCCGCGAGCCGCTGGTCTTCTACGCGGCCATGACCGAGGTCGTTCTCTGGAAGCCGATCCGGATCTAGGTGCGATCCAGCAACGCGCGGGCTTCGATCAGATCGGCGGTGTCGGATCCCTCGTCGAATCTCGCGTAGCACGCGGCCAGCGCGGCGCGGCTGTCGTCGTCGCCGCGCAGTCGGTGCAGCGCGACGGCAGCGCGCAGCTCGAACGGAAGAGAGCCTTGTTTGCTCGCGCCGGCCGCGGCGGCCGTGAGCGCCGCCTCGACCTCGGCCCGCGGCGCGGCGCTCGCGGACAGGATCTCCGCTTCCAGACGACGGATGTCCGGCTCGAGGACGCGTTCTCCCGTCTCGTCCACGAAGGCCAGCGCGCGCCGTACGGCGTCGAGCGCCTCAGCAGGTTTGCCGGCGAGCAGTTCGGCCTCCGCCAGCATCGCGAGGTGCCACGACGCGTGCGCGCGGCTGCGGCCGTGCGGCACGAGCGCCAGGGCGCGCCGGATCGTCGTGACGCCGGCCCCGGGATCGCCGGCCGCGGCGATCGCCCACCCACGAAGGCACAGCGCGTAGCGTTCGAGCTCTTCGTAGTCGTGCTCGGCCGCGAGATCGAGTGCGGACTGCGTGTAGCGCAGCACGGCGTCGTGGTCCCGCATGCGCTGCGCGAGGCCCGCCACCCACACGTGCGCGGTCGCGGTCCGGAAGGGGTGCGGGTGCTCCTCGACGAGCGCGAGGAGCTCGGCGACCGTCCTCCGCGCGCGGTCAGCCTTGCCGAGGTGCCACTCGCCCCACGCGCGGTAGCCGATCGAGAGCGCGCCGGGATCGATCGCGGCGCTGCTGATCAGCTGCTCGTGGCGGGCGGGGTCGTACAGCTCGATGGCGTGGTCGAGCAAGGGCATCGCCTGGGCGATCTCCCCGAGCTGGAAGAGCGTCGTCGCGAGCGTCGTGTGCGCGAGAAGCTTGCGCGCGGTGGACGCTTGTCGCTCCGCCACCTGAACGAGTTGTGTCGCGATCGTGCGCGCCGCTTCGTAGTCGGCGCGGACCATGTTGATCGCGTATCCGTAGGCCAGGAAGGTGAAGCGCTCGCCGTCGCTCTCGAGCCAGTGCGACAGCTCGGCGACGCGTCCGTACAACTCACCGACGCGCGGATCCGCGAACCCCGACGCGTTCTGGATCACGGGCCCCAGCGCGAACGAGATCTCGATCTCCTGCCGCGCGCGTTCGGGTGAGCCCGGCAGTGATCGAACCAGATCGAGCGCGCGGGTGTAGTGGTCGATCGCCTCGTGCAACGCGTACTGAGCGGCCGAGCGGTCACCGGCCTTGCGCCACTGCGCGATCGCTTCCTCGACGCGGCCCGATTGCGTGAAGTGCGGCGCGGCGAGCTCGGGCCGGGTCAGCACGGTTTCGGGGAACTCCCTGACGAGAACGTCGGCGACGCGGCCGTGCAGCTCGCGCCGGCGCTTGCGGAGCAGCAACCCGTACGCGGCGTCGCGGACGAGTGCGTGCGAGAAACGGAACGTCTCGCGCTCCTCGCCGCTGCGCTGCACCACGCCGAGCGTGACGAGACGCTCGAGCTTCTGGTCGAGCTCTTTCTCCTCCGGTGCGACGGCGTGGAGGAAGGCCGCCGTGAACTCGTTGCCGAGGACCGACGCCAGCTGCGCCACGCCCGCCTCCGACCCGAGACGGCCGAGGCGCGCGATCAACAGGTCGTAGACGGTGCCCGGGACCGACTCTTCGATGATCCGGCCCTGCATGCGGGCGCTTCCCGCTTCGACGGCCACGAGGCCGGAATCGAGGACCATACGCGTCAGCTCCTCGACGAACAGCGGCACACCGCCGGAGCGCGTGAGGATCAGCGCCTGGCCCTCGCGGGGCAGCTGGGCGCCGGCGACCGACGCGGCGAGTTCGGCCGTGTCGGCCGCGGCGAGGCTCGGAAGGTCCATGGTCGTGACGGCGTCGTGCGGTTCCCACCCCGGTTCGAACTCCGGCCGGGTCGTCAGCACGACGAGCGCGCGCCGGTTCCCCACGCGCTGCAGGATGGTCGCGACCAGCTCCGCGGTGGATGGATCGGCCCAGTGCACGTCCTCGACGATCAGCAGCCGCGGCGGCGTGTCGCGCACCAGTAACTCGCCGAGGAGGTCCATCGCCCGCCGTCGGCGGTCCTCCGGCGTCGCGGCGACCGGTTCCCGCGCGTCGGGGACGAGGATCTCGGCGACTAGGGGCAAGGACTCGGGGTCGTTCACGCCCGACTGCTGGAGGTAGGCCTCCAAGAGAGCGACGCGGCGCTCGGCGGGGTCGGCGGCCTCGAAGCCGATCTCGCGCTGGAGATGCTCCACAACGGGCCGGAGCGGGCTGGTCGTCTCGTCGTGGGAGCAGTAGAGGATCACGAGGCTCTTGGCGACATCCTGCAAGCGCTCGCGCAGCGAGAGAGCGAGTCTGGACTTCCCGATCCCGGCCTCGCCGCGGAGCACAACGGCGTTCCCTGCTCCCGCTTCCGCGTTCCGCCACGCGTCGAGGAGCATCGTCAGTTCCGACTCGCGGTTCACGAGCGGCGTGAGGTTGCGCGGGAACGATGCGGCGACGCGGTCCTTGGCGCCGGTCTCGGCGGTGACCTGCACGACGTCGATCGGTTCGGCGATGCCCTTGATCGAATGCCGTCCGAGCGGCGCAAACTCGAACCACCCACCGACGAGCGCGCGCGTGCCTTCGCCGATGACCACGGAGTTGGACGACCCGATCGCCTGGAGTCGCGCCGCGACGTTCACGGTGCGCCCCAGCGCCCACATCGGCTCCCGCGCACGCACGCCGGTCTCGCCGATGACGACGAGTCCGGTCTCGATGCCGACGCGGCAGGCGAGCCCGCCGCCCGACCCCGTGAGTTGGAGGCGGATGTCCGACACGGCGTCGACCAGGCGCAACCCGGCGCGAACGGCCCGGACGGGGTCGTCCTCGTGCGCCTCCGGATAGCCGAAGTAGACGATGACACCGTCGCCCAGGTAGTCGGCGATCCAGCCGCCGAGCCCGTCGACCACACGCGCGCACGCGTCGTAGTAGGCGTGCATGGCGTCGCTGTAGTCCTCCGGGTCGAGCGCGTCGGACAGACGCGTCGAACCGACCAGGTCGCAGAACAGCACCGTGACCCGCCGGCGCTCTCCCATGGGGTCGGTCGAACGCTCGCTACGCATCGGTTTTCCCCCCGGCTGCGGAGTGTACGCGTATCGCCGTGAAGTGCAGAAATTCAGATCGGGTGAGCGGCCGTTGACCGGCTTCAGCCGCGCGAACTAGCGTAGGCGCCGGATGTACAAGCGGATCGTTGTGGGGGTGGACGGGTCGCCGACGGCACGGGCCGCCCTCGTCCAAGCGCTCGCCCTCGCGAGGCATCAGGGCGCGGCGCTCCATGTGGTGAGCGCCTACCGAAGCGCAGCGGAGTTGACGGCCATGGCCGTCGATCCGGTCGGTGCCGTGATCGGCGCGGGCAGCACGATCGCGGAGGAGGACCTTCGTAGCGAGGCCGAAACGATCCTTCGGGATGCGACCGAGGCGGCGAAGACTGCCGGTGTCGCCGTCGAGACGACCGCCGTCGCGATGGATCCCTCCGAGGCGATCCTCGACACAGCCGAGCGCGTCGACGCCGACCTGATCATGGTCGGAAACCGCGGCATGAAGGGGGCAAGGCGGCTCCTGGGAAGCGTTCCGAATCGTGTGGCCCATCACGCCGCGTGCAGCGTGATGATCGTTCACACCACCTGATCTAGTCCGCGCAGCCGAAACGCGGGAGTGGGTCCGCGGTCATCGAGGGCGGCACCGCCTCCGGACCCGCCGCCCAGGCCTTGTTCGCGACGGGGCCCATGCGGAATTCGACGGTCCCCCCGGGCGCGATCGCGTGGTGTGTGAACCACGTTTTGTCGAGAGCGGCGCCGTTCAGCGAGGCGGACTGCACATACTTGCCGAGCAGGGAAGCGCCGGGCGCCGTGACCGTGAAAGTCCCACCGGGGAGACGGATCCGCGCCTCTGGGAACACCGGGGAGCCGACCACGTACAAAGGAGCGCCGGCGGTTTCCGGGTAGAAGCCGAGCGCACTCCAGATGTACCAGGCGCTCATCGTTCCAAGATCGTCGTTCCCCGGAAGGCCGTCGGGGCTCGGGCGATAGACGCTCTGGAGGTTGCGCACGATCGCCTGCGTCTTCCAGGGCTGGCCGACGTAGTCGTAGAGGAACGGCGCTTGCAGGTCGTGCTCGTTGTCGGGCGTGTACTGGTTCCCGACGTACGCGATCCCGAAGAGCGACAGGTCTCGCTGGACCTCGGGCACGACGAAGGGCACGTTCTCCGCGAGGGCGGCAGAGAAGAAGGTGTCGAGCTTTCCCCGGACGGCCGCGTCGCCGCCCATCATCTCGACCAAACCGCGGACGTCGTGGGGGACGAGCCACGTGTACTGCCAGCCGGTGCCCTCCCGGAACCCGTCGGGGAGCTCCGGGTGGTACGGCGTGAGCCACGAGCCGTCCGACAGGCGCGGCCGCACGAACTTGGAGTCGGCCGCGTCGACGACGTTTCGGTAGTTCCGCGCGAGCGCCAGAAGCGCGTCGCGGTCTGCGGTCTTCCCCAGCCGGTCCGCCATCAGCGCCAGCGCGAAATCGGCGATCGCGTGTTCGAGCGTGGAGCTCGCCCCGGAGTCCACGACGTCGTACGGGACGTATCCCTTCAGCAGGTATACGGGATCGCGATGGTGCGCCGGGTCGAGCGCGAGCGTGCGCATCGCGTCGTAGAGCGGCTCGACGTCGGCCGGTGCCAGGACGCCCCGGCAGAACCCGTCGACGATCGCCGGGATCGAGGGTTCGCCGTTCATGAAGTCCGCGTACTGGTTCATGAGGTTCCAGCGCGGCAGCCGGCCGCCCTCCTGCGCGACGTGCAGCATGCTCGTCGCCATGTCGCGGAACCGGTCGGGAGCGATTAGCGCCAGGAGCTGGTTCTCGGTGCGGTAGGTGTCCCAGAGTGAGAAGTTCGTGTAGTACGTGAAACCGTTCGCGACGTGCGGCGCGCCGTCGTTCCCCATGTATTGGCCGTTCGCGTCGTTGAAAACGTTGGGATGATGCTGCGCGTGATACAGCGCGGTGTAGAAGGTGCGCAGGTCGAGCGGCGTTCCGCCCGACGCCTCGATCGCGTGCAGCGCGTCGTTCCATGCCGCACGGGTGCGGCCCCGAAGGTCGCCGAACGGGAACGCATCGACGGGGATCTCGTTGTCGAGGTTCGCGAGCGCATTGGCGCGGCTGACGAACGAGATCCCGACCTTGATCAGGACGGTGCGGTCGCGCGTCGCATCAAAGGTCACGTACCCGCCGGCGCCGGGCCCGGCTGCCGTGCGCGTCCCCTCGACCGGCTTGCCCCCGGCCTCGTTCCATCCGCCGAACGATTTGAACTTTCGGTTGAAGCGAGCGGCGAAGTGAACCGTGTAGTGGTCGTCGCCGTTCTCCTCGGTGCCGACGACCGTGCGGTCGTCCACGATCTCGAGCGCCGCCTTCTGGACGCCGTACACGACGCCGGTCGGGCCGAGATCTGTCCCCGCCGCGGTGTGTCCGATGTCGAAGATCACGTTCGCGGCGGGCACCGGAGGGAACGTGTACCGGTGCATCCCGGTGCGGAGACCCGCGGTCAGCTCCGCGACCGTTCCCGACCCGGCCAGCACGACCTTGTAGTAGCCGGGCGACGCCTCTTCCGCGGCGTGCACGAACGGCGACTTGAAGAGGGCCGGGTCGGAACGCACCGGCCCGACCGTCGGCATGAACGGCAGATCGCCTCCGGCGTGGACTCCCATCGACTCGATGTGAACGTGACTGAACCCCCGGATGAACGCGTCGCCCCACTGGTAACCGGTGTACGCGAAGTATCCGTCGGTATCCGGTGAGAGTTGCACCATCCCGTAGGGCGCCGCCGCGCCCGGGAAGGTGAAGCCGCCGCCGAGCGTTCCCACGAAAGGATCGACGTGGCGCGCGAGATCGTCCACCGCATTACCGGCCACAGGAGAGAGGCCAGATGCGACCAGAGCGGCAACGAAGGCGAGGACGATGGTGCGGCTCTTCATCGCCTGCTAGTTCGCGCTGCGGACGAGTGAGTCCTGCGGGACGCTAGGCTGCCGCCGTGCTGGCCTTCCTCGAGGAGATCGTGCGCCGGTTCGGGCCGCTGTTCGAGGATGCGGGCTATCAGATCGTGGCGGGGGCGGTCCTTTTGGAGCGGTCGATCTTCGTCGGTCTGATCGTGCCGGGCGATGTGGTGCTCGCTCTCGGTGGGATCTACGCATCGCGCAGCGAAATGGGGCTCGGCTGGGTGATGCTCGCGGCGGCGCTGGCCGCGGCGGTCGGGGAGTCGACGGGCTACTGGCTCGGCCGCCGCTTCGGGCCCGGCCTGGTGGCGCGCCTGCCACTCGTCAACCGCTTGGCCGATCGGTTGGACGCCGCGCAGGACTACTTCGGCGAGCACGGAGGCAAGACCGTCGCGATCGGTCGGTTCGCAACCGTGGCGGGCGCCTTTGTCCCCTTCGCCGCCGGCGTGGGCCGCATGCCGTACCACCGGTTCCTGCTCTTCGATCTTCCTGCCGTCGGCGTGTGGGCGGTCGGCATCACGCTTATCGGCTACTACTTCGGCGAGAACCTGGACTTCGTCGACAAGGTCCTGCGACGGTTCGGCCTCACCGTCTTGGGACTGCTTCTCATCTTCCTCGTGATCCGCGCCCTGCGGCGCAGACGGAAGCAGGCCCCGCCCCCGATGTCGCCCCCGGGATGACGACGGCCGCTTGGGTCTGCCTCGCGATCGCAGTGCCGCTTGCCGTCGGCGACTGGATCGTCGTCGCGCCCGGCACGCGCGAGAAGCGCCTCGAGTACCTGCTGAAGCCGGCGACCATGGTCGCGCTGATCGCGGTCGCTCTCGCCCTCGACCCCGAGAGCTCGGCACAGCGATCGTGGTTCGTGGCGGCTCTGGTCCTGTCTCTCGCCGGGGACGTCTTCCTGATGCTGCCCGCGGACTTGTTCGTCGCGGGCCTCGCGGCGTTCTTGCTCGCACACGTCGCGTACATCGTCGGCTTCCTCGTCGCGGGCTTCGACGGCGGGGGCGCGCTCATCGGCCTGGCCGTCGTGGTCATCGCCGGCGGGACGCTCGGCGTCCGGATCGTGGGGGCCGTCCGCACCGGACACGCGGCCCTGCTCGCGCCGGTGGTGGTCTACATGTCGGTGATCAGCGCGATGGTGCTCGCCGCGTTCGGCTCGAAGGAGCCCCTTGCCATCGCCGGCGCACTCCTCTTCTATTCATCCGACTCGCTGATCGCCTGGGATCGATTCGTCGAGCCGAAGAGGTGGGCGCGTCCCGCGATCATGTCGACGTACCATCTCGCGCAGGCCGCGCTCGTGTTGTCGCTGCTCCGCTAGGCGCCTTCGGATCAGCCGCTTTCGAGCAGGACGGCCGACCGCGACGGATGGCGAAGCTTCGCGATGGCCTTCCCCTCGATCTGACGGATGCGCTCCCGCGTGAGGCCGAACTCCTTCCCGACCTCCTCGAGCGTCATCGGTATCTCGCCGGAGAGTCCGAAGCGCATCATCAGGATGACCTTCTCGCGCTCGGACAACGTACCGAGGACGCGCAGCAGCTCGTCGCGCTGGATGTCGCGGAAGAGGTCGGCGAAACTATCCTCCGCCGCCTGGTCGTGGAGGATCGCGGACAGCGTCGACGTTCCTTCGACCCCGGTGGGCAGGTCCAGGGAGAGGGGCGGCGCGCTGAACGCCTGCAGATCCTGGACCCGTTCCGCGCTCACGCGTGAGCCGGCTGCGATCTCATCGTCGGTCGCATCCCGGCCGAGGCGTCCCTCGAGCTCCCCGCGCGCCTTCCGAACGCGCAGGAGCATGTCGTGGATGTGCACGGGCAGACGGATGACGCGCCCCCGATCGGCGACCCCCCGCTGGACGGCTTGCTTGATCCACCACGTCGCGTAAGTGGAGAACTTGAAACCGCGACGCCATTCGAACTTCTCGACCGCGCGGATGAGTCCCAGGTTCCCTTCCTGGATCAGATCGAGGAACGGCATGCCGGTGGACCGGTATCGGCGCGCGATCGCGACGACGAGGCGCAGGTTCGAGCGGATCATGTGATCGCGCGCCTCGGCCGCGTCGCGGGCCCGCCTCTCGAGGTCGGCGCGTGCGGTCTCGTTGCGGACGTTCCCCGACGCGAGACGCCGCGCCGCCTGGAGACCGCGTTCGATCCGCTTCGAGAGAGCGATCTCATCGGCCGCCGTGAGCAGCGGGTAGCGGCCGATCTCGCGCAGGTAGGCCCCGATGCTGTCGACGTAGGCGTCGTCCGGTCCGTCGAGACGGGCGATGTCCTCGGAGACATCGAGGTCGAGGTCCTCCTCGTCGGCGAGTTCCGGAGGCTCCTCGACCGCAACAGCTTGCTTCGTTCCCGCGCGTGCCATCGCAGGGACGAAACGTAGAACGCGCAAGGTTCGAGGAACGTAAAGCCCTGGTGAAAAGCCCCGCGTTAGGGCGCCGTCCGCGGCGCCGCCGGCCACCGGATTGACGCGACGGTCCCGCCGCCCTCGCGCGAGTCGAGGCCGAGCGTCGCGCCGGCCGTCTCGCACAAGCGCGACGAGATCGCGAGACCGAGCCCGTACCCGGGTCTGGTTCGCGTTGCGCGGTAGAAGGGGTCGACGACCCGGGCTCTGTCTTCGAGAGGGATGCCCGGGCCCCGGTCGGCCACCTCGACGATCACCGAGCCGTTGTCGAGGGAGGCGTGCACGTCGACCGGCGTACCGTCATGCGCGAACTTCACCGCGTTATCGAGCAGGTTGAACACCGCCTCTTCGAACGCCCCCACCGGCGCTTGGACCGTGGCGCTCTCGTCCTCGATGGTGACGTTGAGCGATAGGGCGTGCCGCTGGGCGAGAGGCGCGACGCGGTCGACGGCCTCCCGGATCGCGCGGCTCGCGACGAGGGTTCTCGACTCGGGGGCGTGCTCGGCGGCGGAAAGGTCCAGCAAGCGCGACGTCAACGCCGTCAGCCGGTCGACCTCCTCGGACATCTCTTGCAGGTACTCGACCGCCTCGCGCTCTATCGTCCGGTTGGCGAGGAGCTCGTCGATCCGGATCTTGATCGCCGCCAGGGGTGTGCGGATCTGGTGCGACGCAGCCGCCACGAAAGACTTCTCGCGCACGACGAGACGCTCGATCTCACCGGCCATGTCGTTCAGGCGCGCGGCGAGTGCCGCGATCTCGTCGGACCCCTCGACCACGATGCGTTGGTCGAGGCGCCCGCTCCCGAAACGCACGGCCCCCGACGCGACGACTTCGAGCCTCCGGGTCAGCCGCCGCGCGAGACTGGTTCCGACGAACGCCGCCCCGGCCATGGCCGCCGCGCCGATGGCCGCCAGGAGCGCCCACCGTTGCCGGTCGAGCCGCCGCACCTGCGCCAGGGAGGCCGATACCCAGAGGACGCCTGTGATCTGGCGGCCGCGAACGATCGGAACGGCGACCAGAACGCGGTCGCCGAGCGGCGTCTGCCCGATGCGCGCATCGGCCGTGCCGCGGCGCGCCCGCTCGACCTCGGGCGTCGACGTGATCAACGCCGGGAACGCGTCGCGCGTCGTCGGATCGCCCGACGGCTGCCCGCGCGGGTCGAGCAACCACGCGGCGACGGAGCGTCCGGAGTAGCGGTCGGCGACGACCTGTTCCGACGGCGTCTCCCCGCCGAGGCTCCCCGCGGCGCGCTCGGCGTCGTCGAGTTGATCGTCGACGAACGACGAGCGATGCGCGTGCTCCGACAGGATCCCGAACGGGATCAGCGTCGCCACGAGCATCGCCAGCGCGAAGAGGACGAACGACACGACGAGGTGGCGGCGCAGGCTCATTGACTTACTCCGCGGCGAGCCGGATGCCCACGCCGCGAACGGTCTGGATGTACCACGGCCGCCGGGCGTTGTCGCCGAGCTTCTTGCGAAGCACGCTGATGTGGACGTCGAGCGTCTTCCCGCTTTCGGAGGCGGGGATGTCCCAGACCGCGCGCACGAGCTCCTCGCGACGCACCATCGCGCCCGGGCGGATCATCAGGATGCGGAGCAGCTCGAACTCCTTGTGCGTGAGATCGAGCTCGACGTCGCCGCGGTATGCGCGGTACGTGTTCAGGTCCAGACGCAGATCCTTGAAGGAAAGGATGGGGGCCTGCGCCGTCGCCCCCTTCGCGCGGCGCGCCACGGCCCGCATTCGCGCGATCAGCTCACCGACACCGAACGGTTTCGTGACGTAGTCATCGGCGCCGATCTCGAGTCCGATGACCGCGTCGTTCTCCTCCGCGCGTGCGGTCACCATGATGATCGGCACCTGTGACGTGGTTCGGATCTCGCGCGCGACGTCGCGACCGTCGACGTCGGGAAGCATCAGATCGAGGAGGATGAGATCGGGCGCCCAGCTGCGCGCCACCTTCAGCGCCGCGTGTCCCGTCTCGCACGTCGCGACTTCGTACCCTTCGCGTTCGAGCGCGCGGCGCAACGGGCGAGCGATCGTCGTTTCGTCCTCGACGACCAGAACACGCATCGCACTGCTCCGTGTATCGAGAGTGACAGCGGAACTCATGCTAGCGCCGCGCCTGGTCGTCTTCCCGCGGTGGCGTCCCGCCGGCGGCAGAGGGGCAGGATGCACGGCCGACGGCGGGAGCGCGCACGCGGACCCTCAGGGCGAACCTGATCGGCGGAGCGTGACGGGCGGCGTGTTCGCGAAGGCCTCGAGGGGAGAGGTGCTCGACGTGAGCCCGACGATCGCCGAGCCCCCGGGTCTGCTCGAGCACACATGGTCCACGCCGGGGTGCGAGTCCGTCGCGGTCGGGAACCGAGTGTACCGGTGCCCGATCGAGCGCCTCCGTACACGACCGCCCATCACTCGCTCCGAGGG
>JBIOTQ010000032.1:0-12772 GCA_044866075.1 Actinomycetota bacterium
TCGCGCGTACGGCCCAGGGACTCGCGCGCCATCGCGATCGCCGCCGCGACCCGCCCGGCGGCGACGGCATCGATCTCGGTACCTTCCGCACGGCGTATCTACTCGCGCGTGATCGGCAGCCGGCGCCGCGGACGTCGCCGGCGACCGACGAGGGCCGGGCGCCGAAACGCCTTCGCGCGCTTCGCGCGCTGTCCGGCCTCCGTCACCGTCAGCGTGCCGCTCTCACGCTTCGCTACGTCTTGGCTCTCAGCGCCCCGCAGGTTTCGATCGTCATCGGCACGCCGCCGAAGACCACCGACCGCGTGCTTCGGGCCGGCCTTCAGGCCGTCGTTCGCCGGATCGGGGGAAGCGCCGCCGAGGCGCGCCGCGCCCTCCGCGCGGCCGGGGCCGCGGTGGGGGACGGCGCCGCGATGCCCGCCCGGCGTCCCGCGCGCGAGCCGCGCGCCGTCATGCGGCTGCTCCTCGCTCCGCCGCCGGGAACGAGCGCGCCGGCATCAGCGCGGCCGGGGATCCTTTGGGTGCCGCGTCCGGTCTACCGGCCCTGGCGGGCGGCGCCGCGAGCGGCGCGGAAGGCGCCGGCGCCCGCACCGGCCGCGTCGTCGTGGTTGCCGGCCCGATGGCAGCGGGTGGCCGCGGCCGCGGCCGTGATCGTGGTCCTGATGTCCTTGGCGCTCGTCCCGCGATCGATGCCGATCCCGCGCACGCCCCTCGCCGTCGTTCCGCTCGCGCCGCGGATCGGCGCCGGCGTGGCAGCGCATCGCGCGGGTCCGATCGCGGCCGTTTACCGCGTCCGAGGCGGCGACACGCTGTGGTCCATCGCGGGTCGCGTGCTGGGGGATCCGTTCCGATGGCCCGAGGTGTGGCGTCAGAACCGCGGCGCGCGGATGACGGACGGCGTCCGCTTCACCGATCCGGATCGGATCCGGCCCGGCTGGGTCCTGGCTTTACCCCGGTCGAAGCCCGGCTGACCGTCACTTCAGCGGGACCGGCGGCTGCAACCACGTCGGTGCCGTGCTGGCCTCGATCGTGCGCACCCACTTGACCCACCAGTAGCCGCGACGCCCGGGGGCGACGACGCGCGCCGGGAATCCGTGTCCGTGTGTGAGAGGCGCGCCGGCGACTCGGACCGCGAGGAGCAGACGCCGCGCTTCTTCGATCGGGTACGCGCGTGAGTAGCCGGAGACGCTCCGGACGATGATGCTCTGCGCGTCACCGTCCACGCCGGCGCGATCCAGAAGCGTCCCGATCCGCACGCCCTCCCACTCTTGATCGGAGTACCAGCCGCCGGTGCAGTCGATCGTCGCGCGCTGCCGCGAGAGCGTGGTCGCGGACAGGTCGGTGTAGCTCACATGGAAGGGTTCGCGGACGCGGCCGCGGACCTCGAGCGTCCACGTGTCCCGCGCGACGGGATCGGGGTTGTCGAACAGCCACGACACGTCGGGGAACGGCTCGCCAGGTTTCCCGATGAGATGCGAGCCCGTGAACCGGCGCCGCGCGCCGGCGAGGCTCGCCGCGCGCGTGATCCCCTCGGTCGCACCGCGCAGGGCCAGGCCGGCGGCGCCCAGCGCGCCCGCGCGCAGCAACACGCGGCGCGAGAGGTCGCGTTTCGCCGGCGGAACCCAACGCCCGAACAGATGGATGACGAACAGCGGGATGATGATCAGCGCGCCGCCGACGTGAACCTCGAGCATCCCCCATGGTCCGAGCTTCCCGCCGCGCGCCATCGCCGACCACACGCCCGCCCCGATGATCGCGAGCAGGATGGCGAGTGTCAGGATCGAGAGCACGGCCGCGGCCGACGGCCAGCGCGCGCGCAGGCCGCGGAGGATCACCTTGCCCTTCCACCACAGCAGCGCCACGAGCGAGAAGCCGAGCGCGCCGTGGGCCCAGAAGAGAACCCACGACGATCGCGCGCCGGTCAGGAACGTGGAGAACCCCGTCAGGGTCGAGGCGAGGACGAGCGCGAGGACGCCGAGGTTCGTGCGCCGGGAATCGAGGCGCGCCATGCGGCGAATATACTCGCGCTCGTGCCCCGGAAGCAGCGTCGATCGAAGCATTGGGTCGGTCCCGTTCCGTATGGGATCGGCAAGATCAAGCCCAACCACTATGGCGAGATGGCCCGCGTCGCGTGGCGGAACCGCGACCATCCGCTCTACGCGTTGCGCATCCTCCGCAAGGGCGTGTGCGACGGGTGCGCGCTCGGGACCACCGGCCTGCGCGACTTCACGATGGACGGCGTGCACCTGTGCACGGTGCGGCTGCATCTGCTGCGCCTGAACACGATGGACGCCGCGGATCCCGAACGCTTCGCGGACGTGCGCTCGCTCGAGGACATGTCCAGCAGCGAGCTGCGCGATCTCGGCCGGCTCGGCCACCCGATGTTGCGGCGCCGCGGTGAGCGTGGGTTCCGCCGGATCTCGTGGGACCAGGCCTACAAGCTCCTCAGCGAGAGGCTTCGCACTCTCGATCCGCTGCGCGTCGGCTTCTACCTCACGAGCCGCGGTATCACGAACGAGACCTACTACATGGCGCAGAAGGTGGCGCGCTTCCTCGGCACGAACAACGTCGACAACTCGGCGCGGATCTGTCACGCGCCGTCGACCGTCGCGATGAAACAAACGCTGGGCGTCGCCGCGTCGACGGTGTCGTACAAAGACTGGATCGGCGCGGACCTGATCTGCTTCATCGGCTCGGACGTCGCCAACAACCAGCCCGTCACGATGAAGTACCTTTACTACGCGAAGCGCCAAGGCACGCACGTCGCCGTCGTGAACCCGTACCGCGAGCCCGGCATGGAGCGCTACTGGGTGCCGTCGGTCGCCGAGAGCGCGTTGTTCGGAACCAAGATCACCGACGAGTTCTTCACGGTTCACACAGGCGGGGATCTCGCGTTCCTGAACGGCACGATCAAGCACCTCATCGAGAACGGCTGGATCGACAAGGACTTCATCGCCGAACACACGCGCGGCTTCGAGGACATGCGCAGGACGTTGGACGCGCAGGGTTGGGAGATGCTCGAGCGCACCGCCGGCGCCTCACGGCACGACATGATGCGGTTCGCGCGACTGCTGTCCGAGAACCGCAACGTGATCTTGGTGTGGTCGATGGGCGTCACGCAGCACGCGCACGGGACCGACACCGTCCGCGCGATCGTCAACCTCGGGCTCGTTCTCGGATCGATCGGGCGCGAGCACGCCGGGCTCATGCCGATCCGCGGCCACTCGGGGGTACAGGGCGGCGCGGAGGTGGGCTGCGTGCCGACCATGTTCCCCGGCGGCCGACCAGTGAGTGCGGAGACCGCCGCCGAGATGAAGGAACTCTGGGGTTTCTGGGTTCCGTCGGGGCGCGGCCTCACGGCGGCGGAACAGATCGAAGCGGGACACGAGGACCGGCTGGACCTGCTGTGGGCCGCCGGCGGCAACTTCCTCGAGACGCTGCCGGAGCCGGCGTTCGTGCGAGAGGCGCTCGAGCGCATCCCGTTCCGCGTCCACCAGGACATCGTCGCCACCACCCAGATGCTGGTGCCGCCGAAGGAGTGGGTCCTCGTCCTGCCGGCGCGGACTCGGTACGAGCAGCAGGGCGGAGGAACCGAGACGACGACGGAGCGGGAGATCATCTTCTCGCCCGAGATCGCCGGCCCGCGCCCCCCGGAGGCGAGAACCGAGTGGGAGATCTTCGCGACGGCGGCCGAGCGCGCGTACCCGGAACGGGCCGCCGAGATCCGCGTGCGGGACGGCGACACGATCCGCAGCGAGATCGCCCGAACGGTGCCTCTGTACGCCGGCATCGACGCGCTGAAGGAGAAGGGCGACCACGTCCAGTGGGGCGGCCGCATCCTGTGCGCGGGCGGCCGGTTCCCGACGACGGACGGACGCGCGTCGTTCAGCGCCGTCGCGCCGCCGGAGCGCGGGCTCGCGGCCGGACGCTTCCTCCTCGCGACGCGTCGCGGGAAGCAGTTCAACTCGATGATCCATCGCGCGAAGGACCCTTTGACGGGAGCCGTGCGCGACGACGTGCTCGTGGCGGCGGAGGATGCGTCGGCCTTGAAGCTCAACGAGGGCGATCCGGTCGTGGTGCGATCCGAGGTCGGCGAGTTCCGCGGACGCGTGAAGGTGGCACCCATCAGGCCGGGCAACGTTCAGATGCACTGGCCCGAGTCGCAGGTCCTGATCCGGCGCGGCGTGCGCGACCCCGAGTGCGGCGTGCCCGACTACAACGCCGTCGTGGAACTGATCCCCGGAGGAACGGTATGAGACGGCCCGGCGGACACGCGGCGCGTCCCGCCTCGACCGTGCCCGCCACACCGCTCGTCGTGCGCGACGGCACGTCGCGGCCGCGGTCCGACGTCCTCGCGGCCGAGGAGCCGCTCGAGATCCGGATCAACACGGCCGGCCGCGACCAGGCGATCAGCGTCACCATGCGAACGCCGGGCAACGACTTCGAGCTGGCCGTCGGTTTCCTCACGACGGAAGGCGTCATCGCCGGCAAGGGCGACATCGACCAAGTCCGGTACTGCGTCGGCGGACCGGTCGAGCAGCAATACAACATCGTCACCGTCGCGTTGCGGCGCGGCGTCGCCTTCGACGAGGAGCGGCTGCGCCGGAACTTCTACACGACCTCCTCGTGCGGCGTCTGCGGGAAGGGTTCGCTCGAGGCGATCGCTCTCCTCGATCCTCCGGCGCTCCCGGATGGTCCCGTCCTCGACGCGTCGTTCGTCGCGTCGCTTCCGCTGAAGCTGCGCGAGTCGCAGAAGGTCTTCGCGCGTACCGGCGGACTCCACGCGGCGGGTTTGTTCGCGCCGGACGGGAAGGCGCTGGTCGTGCGCGAGGACGTCGGACGCCACAACGCCGTCGACAAGGTGGTCGGGTGGCTGGTGCTCGAGGGACGCTTCCCGGCCGGCGAGTCGGTCCTCCTCGTGAGCGGCCGCGCGTCGTTCGAGATCGTGCAGAAGGCGCTGGCCGCGGGGATCCCGATGGTCGCGGCGGTGTCGGCGCCGTCGTCGCTCGCCGTCGACGTCGCGGAAGGGTTCGGCATGACCCTCGCGGGGTTCGTGCGAGACGAGTCCTTGAACGTCTACGCTGGTCGCGGACGCATCCGCGTAACGCCGGAGTCCTAGCCGAGACGGGTAGCGCGATGGACGACGCACCGAGCACGCCGCAAGAGGTCTGGGCGCTGATCGAGCGGGCGGACGAGCTCGTGAAGTACGCCCAGAACCGCGACCCGGCGACCGCCTACGCGCAAGCGCGCGCGACGCTCGAACGCGCGGCCGAGGCCGCGCGGACCGTGCCGGGCGCGGAAAAGCTCGAGGAGCAGGCGGCGCGGCGGCTCGCCGATATCGCGAAGCTGGAGTCGGCGTGAAGCTGACGCGCGACGACCACGGCGGTCGTCTGCCGCCCAACCAGCGTCTGACTCGCGGCTGGCCCATCCTTCACGCGTCGCCGATCCCGAAGTTCAAGGAAGAGCTGTGGACCTTCCGCGTCTGGGGCGAGGTCGAGAACGAGGTCGAGTGGTCGTGGGCGGAGTTCCGCTCGTTGCCGAAGTTCCGCAACACCTCCGACTTCCATTGCGTGACGGGCTGGTCGAAGTTCGACATCGTGTGGGAGGGCGTCTCGTTCAAGGAGATCGCCTCGCGCGTGAAGCCGACGCCGTCCGCCACGCACGTGGTCGTGCACGCCGAGTACGGGTACACGGCGAATCTCCCGCTCGCCGCGCTCGACGACACCGACGTGCTGTTCGCGTGGGCGCACGACGGGTTCGACCTCGAGCCCGAGCACGGCGGGCCGCTCCGGCTGGTCGTTCCCAAGCTGTACGCCTGGAAGAGCGCGAAGTGGGTGCGCGGTCTCCATTTCCTGGACCACGACGAGCGCGGATACTGGGAGGAGCGCGGCTACCACAACCGCGCCGATCCGTTCCGCGAGGAGCGCTACAGCTGGCAGGAATGACGGGCAAGCGGACGGTGACGCGCGAGGAGCTCGCGCGTCCGATGGTCCCCTACGAGGACGCTCTCGCTCGCGTCTTGGAACAGATCACGTCGCTGCCGGCCTCGCTCATGGCCCTTCGCGACGCTCGCGGGCTGGCGATCGCCGAGTCGATCGTCGCAGAGCACGACGTCCCGGGTTTCGACAACAGCGCGATGGACGGATACGCGATCGTCGCCTCCGACACCGAAGGCGCTTCTCACGCGTCACCGGCGGTCCTGCGGCTGATCGAGGACCTGCCGGCCGGAACCGCGCCGACCCAGACCGTGGCGCCGGGCACCGCGTCGAAGATCATGACCGGCGCGCCGATCCCGCCCGGCGCCGACGCGGTCGTGCCCTGGGAGGACACCGAGCCGCGCGGCGGAGAGGTTGCGGTCCTGACGCCGGTTCCCGCGCGCAAGCACGTCCGTCCGCGGGGCGAGGACGTCAAGAGCGGACAAGAGATCATCCCGGCCGGGACCGTGCTGCGGCCGGTCCACCTCGGCGTCATCGCGTCCCTCGGCCGCACCCACGTCCACGCGATCCCGCATCCGCGCGTCGCCGTCCTCTCCACCGGCGACGAGATCGTCGCGCCCGGCGGCTCGCTGGCGCCCGGCCAGGTGTATGACGCGAACGCCACGCTCATCGCCGCCATGTGCGAGGCGGCCGGTGCGACCGTCACGCTCGTCGGGTCCGTGGGCGACGATCCCCGCGAGGTCGCCCGCTGGCTCGAAGACGCGGCGGGGATGGCCGACCTGATCGTCACGTCGGGCGGCGCGTCGGTGGGGGAGCACGACTGGCTGCGTGACGTCCTCGAGCGCTACGGCCAGCTGTCGCTCTGGCGTGTCGCGATCAAGCCCGGGAAACCGATCGCCATCGGACGGGTCGAGGGCCGCCCCGTGCTCGCCCTTCCGGGGAACCCGGGCTCTGCCTTCGTCGGGGTGCACGTCTTCGTTGCGGCGGCGATACGGATGCTCGGGGGCCGCGATCCTGCGCCGCCGTCCGTGCGCGCGGTGCTGTCCGAAGACGTCAAAGGGTCGCCCTCGCGGACGCTGTTCTGCCGCGTGAGGCTGGCGGGGAACCGCGCGGTGCCGCTCCCCGCGCAGTCGTCCGTCGTACTGTCGAACATCATCCCGACCGAAGGGTTCGCGATCGTCCCGCCGGGCGGCCTGCCCGCCGGAGCCGAGGTTCGTGTAGAGCTTCTGGGAACGTCATGAGCGACGTCCATATGGTCGACGTCGGCGACAAGCCGGAGTCCGAGCGCGAGGCGACGGCCGCGTGCCGTTTGGTGTGTACCCCGGAGACGCGGGACCGCCTTCTCTCGGGCGCGGTCGCCAAGGGCGACGCCCTCGCCGCCGCGCGGGTCGCGGGGATCCTCGCGGCGAAGCGTGTGCCGGAGCTCATCCCTCTGTGCCACCCTCTCCGCATCACGCAGGTCGAGGTCGACTTCGGTCCGGCCGGCGACGACGCTGTCCAGATCCGGGCGACCGTGCGCGGCCGCGATCGAACGGGGTTCGAGATCGAGGCCTTGACGGCTGCGTCGGTAGCCGCTCTCACGCTCTACGACATGGGCAAGGCCGAGGATCCGCGGATGCGCATCGATGCTTTGCGGGTGGTCGCGAAGTCCGGCGGGAAGTCCGGGAGCGTGACCTTCGAGTGAGGGTCGCCGTCCTGACCGTGTCCGACCGCCGTTCGCGCGGCGAGGGCGAAGATGAGGGCGGCCCGCTGGTGGAGGAGATGGTCACCGGCGCGGGCGGTGAGATCGTCATGCGCGACGTCGTGGCCGACGAACGCGATCACATCGAAGCGCGGCTGCGCGCCTGGTCGAACTCCGGCGACGTCGACGTGATCATCACGACCGGCGGCACCGGCCTCGGACCGAGGGACGTCACGCCCGAAGCGGTCCGCGCGATGATGGACCGCGAGGCGCCCGGCATCGCCGAGCTGATGCGCGCGGCCGGGATGCGTCACACGCCTTTCGCCGCGCTCTCACGGCAGATCGCGGCGCAGCGCATGAAGACGTTGATCATCACGCTGCCCGGATCGCCGAAGGCGATCGCGGAGTCGCTCGACCCTGTGCTGCCTATCCTCCGGCACGCCGTCGAGATGATGCACGGCGGCGATCCGCCCGCCTGACCTGTGATCCAGTTCGTGTCGGCAGAGCATCACGAGCGGTGACTGTCGTACCCCCTTGGTACCGTCGAAGGAGCGTCTGACGTTCGTCTGACACGTCTGACAAACGTCAGACAGCCTCCGGCGGCATGGTGTCGCCGATAACAGGATCGTGGGAGGGTTCCGATGCAGTTGAATCTTCGGTTCGAGGATCGGCCGTTTCGCAGCGTGAGTCTGCGTCAGCTTTCGCGACGGACCTCGTCGCTGCTCGATGAGATACTCGATGAAGGCGCCGCGGTGTTGATCAGTCGTTATGGTCGGCCCGTCGCGCTTCTCGCGCCGCTGGAGGTGCGTGCGCCGATAGGGAAGCCGCACGTCGGACCGCTCAGGCGGAGCAGTCGCAACCCTTGCCCGAACTCGACGCCGTCCAGCGGGAAGTCCTGCGGAAGGTCGTGGCCAAGTTCCCCCACTACTGGGACGGCAATGACCCGTCGATCACGTGGGAAAACCGGACCAAAGTGTGGGCTGCGATGACAAGGCTCGAACTTGCCGGGTGCGTCGAAAAAGGGGAGCTCGGCATTCGAGCGACGATGCTAGGCAGGCGCACGGCAGCTTCCTGAGCGGCGACACGGCGCGCTATGCTTGCGATAGTTACCGCCTGGTAACCGCGGTGGTGCCGCCGCGGCCCGCGTCTAGGAGGCCTCGCATGGATTTCCGCGACACGCCCGAAGAAGCTGCGTTCCGCAAAGAGATCCGCGAGTGGCTCGAGCGCAACGTGCCGGAGGATTGGGATCGCAGCCAGCTCACGCTCATCCCTCCCGAGGATCGGCTCGAGATGCTCCGCACGTGGCAGGGCAAGCTGCACGAAGGCGGCTGGGCCGGCATCACCTGGCCCAAGGAGTACGGCGGGCGCGGCGCGTCGCTCATCGAGACGGCGATCTTCAACCAGGAGATGGCGCGGTCGAAGGCGCCGCCGCCGATCAACGTGATCGGGCTCGGCATGGCCGGGCCGACGATCATCGCGCACGGCACACACGAGCAGAAGGAACGCCACCTCGAGAAGATCCTGTCCGCGGAAGAGATCTGGTGTCAGGGCTTCTCCGAGCCCGGCGCCGGCAGCGACCTCGGCGGGTTGCGCTCGACCGCGATCCTCGACGGCGATTCGTGGATCATCAACGGACAGAAGGTGTGGACGTCGCTCGCGCACGTCTCGGACTGGTCCATCTTCCTGGCGCGGACCGACACGACGGCGCCGAAACACAAGGGAATCACGTACCTGCTCGTCGACATGCACACGCCGGGCATCGAGGTCCGTCCGCTGAAGCAGATCACCGGGTCGGCCGACTTCAACGAGATGTTCTTCACGGACGTGCGCGTCCCGCGCGAGAACGTGCTCGGTGAGATAAACGACGGCTGGCGGGTCGCGATGACGACGCTGCTCCACGAGCGCGGCACGCTGGGCTTCGCGCTGTCCGTCGGTGCGCGCGTCGCGCTCGACGAGCTCATCACGCTCGCCAAGGAGACGAAGCGCAACGGGAAGCGCGCCTACGACGATCCGCTCGTTCGGCAGAGGATCGCGGCGCTCCACGTGGACGTCGAATCGCTCAAGCTCAACAACTACCGGGCGCTCACGTCGGTGATGAAGACCGGGATCCCCGGTCCCGAAGGCTCGCTCGGGAAGCTGATCTGGAGCGAGTCGATGCAGCGGCTCGGCGACCTGGCCGTCGATATCCTCGGTCCGGCGGGGATGCTCGAGCGCTGGACCGACAACCCGCGGGTGCAGACCTGGCAGTACATCCACCTGCGCTCGCGCGGTCACACCATCGAAGCGGGGACGAGCGAGATCCTCCGGAACATCGTGGCCGAGCGCGTGCTCGGACTCCCCAAACACAAATAGGAGTCGACATGGACTTCGGGTTCACCGACGAACAGGAGGCACTGCGCAAGTCCGCGCGCGAGTTCCTCACGGAGCGTTCCACCCCGCAGCTCGTCCGCACGTTGATGGAGCACAAGACCGGTTTCGACGAGGGGCTGTGGAAGGAGATGTCCGCCCTCGGCTGGATGGGGATCGCGATCCCGGAGGACGACGGCGGTCTCGGGCTCGGCATGATCGAGCTCGCGATCCTCGCCGAGGAGACGGGACGCGCGATCCTGCCGTCGCCGTTCTACTCGTCGGTCGGTCTCGCCGCTCCGGTCATCGCGGCGGCCGCCGAGGGCGCGCTCCGGAAGGAGCTCCTCGGTGGCATCGCGTCCGGCGAGGCGCGCGCGACGGTCGCCCTGGCCGAGGCGGAGGGCCGCTGGGACGCCGCCGGGGTCAAGACCAAGGCGGTGCGCGACGGCGATGCGTTCACGATCACCGGGACCAAGGTGTTCGTCCCCGACGCGCACCTCGCCCAAGAGGTCGTCGTCGTGGCGCGCACGGCACGCGCGAAGGACCCGCGCGAGGGGATCTCGCTCTTCGTCGTCCCGACGACGGACGCGAAGGTGAAGATCAAGCAGCTGGACACAATCGACCGGACGCGGCGCCTCGCGCGCGTCCGCTTTTCGGGAGCGACGGTCGGCGCGGACCGGCTTCTCGGTAGGGAAGGGGAGGGCTGGCCCGTGCTCGAGCGCGCCCTCGATCGCGCGGCGACCACGCTCGCGGCGGAAGCGACGGGACTCGCGACGAAGGTGCTCGAGCTGTCGCGCGATTACGCGAAGGAGCGCACGCAGTTCGACAAACCGATCGGCTCGTTCCAAGCGATCAGCCACAAGGTCGCCGACATGCTGCTGCTGACCGAGAACGCGCGCTCGAACACGTACTACGCCGCGTGGGCGTTGGATGAGGGTGCTGCCGACGCCCCGCTCGCGACCGCGACGGCGAAGGTTGCCGCATCCGAGGCGGCGCGCATCGTCGCGCAGAACGGGATCCAGGTGCACGGGGGCATCGGGTTCACCTGGGAGCACGATATGCACCTGTATTACCGGCGCGCGAAGTGGTGCGAGCTGTTCCTCGGGGACGCGACCATCTGGCGGGAACGGATCGCAAGCCTCATCGGATAGCGCGTGGTCAAACCGAAGGCGGAGCCGCGCGCCGCGTGGCTCGCGCGGGAGACGCCGGCGGAGAAGAAGAAACGCGCCGGGACGGTCTATCGCCGGCTCGACAAGGCGTATCCCGGCGCGACGGTCGCGCTACGGTTCTCGAACCCACTCGAGATGGTGATCGCGACGGTTCTCTCGGCTCAGTCCACAGACGTCATGGTGAACAAGGTGACCGAGTCTCTGTTCCAGAAGTACCGGACGCCGCAGGACTATCTGGCCTCACCGCCGGGCGAGCTCGAGAGGAACATCCACTCCACCGGCTTCTTCAACCAGAAGGCGAAGGCGATCCGCGGGTTGTCGCGCGTGCTCGTCGAGGACTTCGGCGGCGAGGTGCCCGGAACGATGGAGGAACTGCTCACCCTGCCGGGAGTCGCGCGCAAGACGGCCAACATCGTGCTCGGCAACGCATTCGGCAAGGTTGAGGGGATCGCCGTCGACACCCACGTCCACAGGCTCGTGTGGCGGCTCGGCTTCAGCGACGCCGACGACCCGAACAAAGTCGAGCGCGATCTGATGGCACTGTTCCCGAAGACGAAATGGTTCCACCTGACCTACCTGCTGATCGAACATGGCCGCGCGATCTGCAAAGCGCCGAAACCGCTGTGCGAGGACTGCGTCGTGAACGACCTGTGCCCGTCCTCGCGCGTGCCGACGGGGCGGAAGCGCTAGGAGGCAACCTTCTCGGCCAGCCGACGGAAGGCGGCGCACGCGTCTGCCGTGAGCGTGCCTCCATGCCCGAAGCACGCTATGTCGAAGTCGAGCGCTGCGATCTTGGCGATGCTCTTCCTCACCTGGCCGTGGTCTTCGTTGTAGATGCCGATCGGCGGTCCGAGGCGGCCGAGGTAGTTGGCAGCTGCATCTCCGACGAATAGCACGCGCTTCGACGGCATCAAAAACGACATGTGACCCGCGGTGTGTCCGGGCGTATGGACGGCGACCAACCCGTCCTCGATCGGTAGCACCTCGCCGTCCGCCAGCTCTCGATCGACGCGGCCGGGCGCGCGCTTCGGGCCGAGGTTCTCGACGGCCCACACGCCGGCGCGCTCGACGTTGTTCCGCGAGGCCGGCTCCGGCGCCGGAACGGTCCCCCGGATGACGGCCGCGTCCGATGGGTGCGCCCAGACGGTAACCGCGTTCGTCGCCAGAAGCGATAGGGGACCGACGTGATCGATGTGGTGATGGGTGATGAGAACGTTTCTGAGCGAGCGTCCGCCCTCGAGCGTACGCCGAACGTGACGGCCGTTCTTCCACGGGCCTGAGTCGATGAGAGTTGCGCCGCCATCGAGCATGAAGGCGTTCACGTATCCGAACGCGATCGCCCGGACACCCGGAACGATCTCGGCCATGTGGCGAGCCTATCCCACGGTTCACCACACCAGGAAGCGGGTGAGGCCGGGTGGGAGAGGCAGCGCCTACGAAAAGATCGGCAACACACAGACGGCCCACGTGGGCGCGGACAGCGATCGCCCCGATCACTCGCCGCGTCGGGCAATGTCCGAATGGATCTATTTCGTCCATAAAGACGTTTGTGTATCGAAATTTAAGGAGGAATTGAGCCATAAGTCGGCGTAGTTCGCGATGAACGGCATCCCTGGAAAAGAGAACCAAAGCAGGCCTAGTGG
>JBIOTQ010000033.1:0-2046 GCA_044866075.1 Actinomycetota bacterium
GAACAACGAAGAAGACACGTTGCGGCAAGTTTTGCAGAAGCCGTATGTCGCGGCAGGAACCGACGGCAGCGCGCTGGCGCTCGACTGGCAGGATCTCCCCCCCCTCGTCCATCCCCGGCATATGGGAACGATCCCAAGATGGCTGGGCACCTATGTCCGCGACGAAAAGATGATGAGCTGGCAAGAAGCGGTGCACAGGCTGGCTGCCCTTCCATTCGAGACTCTCAAGATTCCCAACCGCGGAACGCTCCGCGTTGGGAACTTTGCCGACGTCGCGATCTTCGATCCAAAGACGATCGACGGAGGTGCGACATTCGAGCAGCCGAATCAGTATGCCATCGGCATGCGGTATGTTCTTGTCAACGGGGTACCAGTCGTGAAAGACGGTAAGTACACCGGCGCCCGTCCCGGCCGTGCGCTCCGCGGCGCGGGCTACCAGAAGTCATGAGTTGCCGGCACCGGTACCCCGGTTGGAACCTTCCTCGACCGCGCCTCGTGGATGAAGTCGTTTGTGCTGGAGTAAAGAGACCGGTGCTCTACGCTGACACACAAGGAAGGGCCGAGATAGACGCGCCGATGGCTTCGACGGCAGGCTCGAGTTGTTTCCGCGCGCCAGCGGTGGATTGCATCGCGTGTGTGCCACCTCTGATCGGCGGAGTCCTCGCGACTCACCCGTTGCTCGACACGATGACCGACGGCGGCCTCGGGTGCGCGCTGTTCTGACCGATTGATCCAACGCGATATTTCGCCCCATGGCGCCCGATTCTGGAATGAGATCGTCCGCCGCGGTGCGTCAAGTGGCGCGTGTGCGGGCCTCGCGTCGAGGACGCAGAAGATCGTGCTGCCGATCATCGTGTCATTGCGCTGCAGCTCTAACAATCTTGCCGGATGCAGTCTCGTTCGGATAGGGGAAGAAGAGCTGATTGCCGTCGGGATCATCGACCACCAGGAGCCGGTAGCCCCACGAACCCTCCTTGACCGGAACGCCCCTGGCCTCGAGCTCCGCGCGCAGCGCGTCCAGCGCCGCGATCAGGGCCTCGCTCGTCTCCGGCTCGACGTTCAGGGAAATGAACATCAGCCCCTTGCCAACCTTCTCCGGCCACGTGTCAGACAGGATAAGCGCGCAGCCCTGCCGCTCCGCCTGCGCGACGCGCGCTCTGCCGTCCTCTTCGTAGCGCCAGGGGCTCGTGAAGCCGAGCCGGTCCACGTAAAAGCGGAGCGAGGTCTCGACGTCCGTCACGTGTAGGACGGGGCGGGCGAACCAGTCTGTCATAGGCTAGATCAACGTTAGTTCAGCGTTGCCGTTGTTCAGCGGCGGCTATTCCCAGTCATAGTTCAGCACGAACGGATGCTCGTTGCCGTGCCCCACGGCCGACGTTCCCTCGCCACGCAGACCCCGGAGCTCTCCCGTTGCAGAGCCCGCAACGACGGAATATGTTTCCTTCGCCTGTCCGCCCTCGAACGTGCCGACGCGCTGGAGCACGAACGTACCCGCTTTACCGGCGACTCGCCCGTCGACCCGTTCGAGGCCCACGAACGCGGCCGACCCGTCCGCGCGGTACACCATCAGGTATTCGACGTGCCCGTCGCCTTCGAGATCGCCGGTGAAGGTCTTGGTGACGGAGGCTCGGGTCAGCTTCGGGAGGCCCAGGCCCTCGCTGTACGGCTTCTCGTCCCACGCTTTGATGGCGAACCGGGCATTCGCAGTGTGTTTCATCTCCGACCTCAAACATCGGATGTCCCGATGCTCGGAAACGCGAGATCAGCGATCCCACTTACCGGTCCGTGTTTAACCATCCGCGTAATCTTAACTGACCAGCGAACAGGGCAGTAGCGACGTCACTAATGATAAGTCGGACATAATCACTCTGTTCGCACTCTACCGTTTGAGTCGAAAACGCGGATCTCCGAGCGAGTCGTCAGACTCGGTCGCGGCTAACGGCTCGCTCCGTGACGCCGCAGGATCGAGACGATCTCCCCATGGTGACGCCGTTCGGCCCATGCGAGCGGTGTGGCCCACGGTTCATCATCGGGAAGGTTCGTGGG
>JBIOTQ010000034.1:0-6294 GCA_044866075.1 Actinomycetota bacterium
GTAACGGGCGATGACGTCGCCGGCCGAGAACGCCTCCAGGTGTCCCATGTGGAGGTCGCCCGACGGGTACGGGAACATATCGAGCGCGTAGAACTTCGGCCTCTCCGAGCTCTCGTCGGCTTCGAACAGGCGCTCGGACACCCACGTCTCGGCCCAACGCGGCTCTATCTCCGCGGGGTCGTAACGGTCGATCTCGGGTTCGTTCTGCGCCATCGTCGGGGTAGTTTAGCGGCATGCCGGAGCTGGTCCTGACAGATTCGAGCGACGCCGTCGCTACCGTCACCATCAACAGACCCGAGAAACGGAACGCGTTGTCGATCGACCTTCGGCGCGCGCTCGCCGGAGCGTTCGAGGCCGTCGCCTCCGACCCCGACGTGGCGGTCGTGGTCCTCACGGGCGCCGGTTCCGCCTTCTGCGCGGGCATGGACCGGACCCAATTCGGCGGCGACCGCGAAAACCGGACCGCTCTGTTCGACTCGACACGTCTCCTGTTCGACACCCTCATCCATCTGCCGCTGCCGGTCGTGGCCGCCGTCAACGGGCCGGCGCTGGGGGGCGGCTTCGATCTGGCGTGCGTCTGCGATCTGCGGATCGCCGCGCCCCAGGCGTCGTTCGGCCATCCCGAGATCACGTTCGGCGTGCCGCCGTCGTACGGGGCGCTGCTCCGGGCCCTGCCCGACCAGCTCGCGCGCGAACTGGCGTTCACCGGCCGCACGCTCGTCGCGGAGGAGGCGCTGGCGCTCGGCATCGTCCGGGAGGTGCAGGCCGACGCGCTGGCGCGGGCGCAGGCGCTCGCGCGCGAGATCGCGCAGAACGGCCGGACGGTGCTCGAACAGACGAAGCGCATCATGATCGAGGCCGGGAGTGGCACCGCCGACCGCGCGCTCGACGCCGAGATGGAGCTGTTCCGCTCGGTCCTCTTCAGAGAGGACGTGTAGGGCTACCGGCCCGTCGCCGAGAAGTGCATGTAGTCCTTCGTTCCCTTCCACGCGCCACCCCAGCGCCAGCCGATCGCGCGGAACGCTCGGACCACAAGATCGTCCGGTTGGATCATGCCCTCCGTCGTCAACGTGCGATCGACGTGGGCGTCACCGAACAGCGGCTCGACGCGGCCCGATCGAGACACGTACGGATTGAGCTCCGGGTTGATGTCGACGGCGCGTCCGTACGCGTGCTCCGACCACATGTGACCGCCGCCGACGGGAGCCC
Organism: Actinomycetota bacterium; assembly: GCA_044866075.1. Lineage (GTDB taxonomy): Bacteria > Actinomycetota > AC-67 > AC-67 > AC-67 > JBASRP01. The sequence continues at coordinate 1,210 of JBIOTQ010000034.1, forward strand.
GGCAATTAAACCCCACGGTGTTGTTGCGCTGCGCCAGCGGTGGATCGTTCCCCATGTAGCCGTTGGCGAGCTCCATGCGTTCGATCGGGAAGCGCGTGGTGAACAGTGTGCGGAAGACACCGGTGATCGCTGCGGTGTAGCGGCGGTGGACCATCAACTCGCCGTCATGCACCGCGCCGTCGAAGCCCCAGTGTTTCATGGCGATGACGCGCAGATCGGCGAGCGCGACGGGACAACCAGGCTTCCACGACGTTCCCATACGTGAGATGTGATCGGGTCCGACACGCTGCACGCTCGCGACAAAGCGATCCGATGAGGGATCCGGTTCCGGCGGTGTCGGGCTGCGGTTCGGCGCCGTGTGACGTAGCGGCATCCCTCTTCTCTCCTCGCCGGCCACCGGCGGGAGCGATCCGATCGATCGGTCCGTGTCTGAACACGCCGTCCCCGTCAGGACAAGAACGAACCCCAGTGTGACGGCGCCATTAGCGGGTCGCATGCAAAGCCTTCGGCAGGGATTCGGAAGTCGTTCCGCGAGCGTACGACCGCTTGCCCAGTGAGGCAATGGCCGGACGGCCAGGCGCGGCAGGGTTAGAGAAGCTCGACCGTCGTGAACCGCAGCGTGGTCGAACCGATGTTCTCGAGGTCGTGCACGTGCGGCTCGTCGGGGCTCAGGTCGAGGAACACCGTGTCGCCGACCTCCGAGTCGTCGTCGACGTAGAAGCCGTTCGGGAAACGGCTGCGCGACCGGCCGGCCTCGACACACACGAAGAAGTACGGTGTGGTGTGCCAGTGGAACGGCGTGCGCTCACCGGGTTCCAGCCGGATCTCCCAGACGCGCACGCGCTCGTTCTCGAGCAAGAGCGTGGTGCCGACCGTCGGGTTCTGCTCTCCGTGGAGCTCCGCGGCGAAGTCGGCGATATCGAAGGTGCCGTGCGCGGGATCGGTCATCGTGAGGATCCTAGCCGCGGACCGACCGCGAGCCGGATCGAAGCGCGACCGCCGCCGCCAGCGACGACACCGAGTTCAGCATCGCGTGCAACGCGAACGGAGCCGCGACCCCGTTCGTCGCTTCGCGCAGCGCTGCGAAGCCGGCCCCGGTCGCGCCCGTCAGCGCGATCGTCCCGGCGATCCAGGCCAGTACCAGTTGACGGGAGGCCCGCGGGCGGTTCGCGCGGATCATCTCGCGCGCCGGCGTGATGTGCCACAAACCGAACAGCGCCGCCGATGCCAGCGTCGCCCGCACGACCCCGTCGGCACGCCACGCGCCGTAGAGCACCCCGCGGAACGCCACTTCCTCGAGGAGCGCCGTCCCGATCGGAACGCGGACCAGCGTCCGATAGAGCAGCGCGTTCCCGCCGACGCGGCGCATGCGTTCGTCCGCGACCAGGTGGCGCGTTCGCGGCGCCACCGCCATGATGACGACGGGTGCGGCGAGAGCCAGCCCGATCGCGGCGCCGAGGGCGAGGTCGATCGCCCATCCATCCGTGAACCCCATCTCCGCCGCGCTCAGGTTCAAGGGGCCGAAGCCGACGGCCGTGACGACCCCGGCGACGGCAACGTTGAGCGGGACGTACGCGCCGTTGTGGAACGGCGGCCACAGGTTGATCAGGCCGTTGTAGAGGACGAGGGCGGGTCCGAGCAGCAGCGGTCCCACGGCGCCGGGAGCCTACCGTGCCCGGCGCTACCATCCAGGTGTGCGCCTCTCCGAGATGGCCGTCCGGACGCCGGCCTCTCGCGACCGCACGGTCGACTTCCTCCGCGCCTTCAGCATCATCACCGTCGTTCTGGGACATTGGTTCATCGCCATCATCCGCGTCCGCGAAGGGCGCATCGGTGTGATCAGCGCGATCGGCGCGACGTCCGGACTGTGGCTCGGGACGTGGGTCCTCCAGGTGATGCCCGTCTTCTTCTTCGTCGGCGGCTTCTCGAACTACGTGACGTACGAAGCGATGCGCCGGCGCGGCGAGGGATACCGGGAGTTCCTGCGGGCGCGAGCGGCTCGTCTCCTCAAGCCGACGCTGATCTTCCTCGGGCTGTGGGCCGTCGTGCAGATCGTGCTGCACGCAGCGGACGAGGGGGGCGACAAGCTCATTCGCGGTTCGTTCCTACCGTTCGCTCCCCTGTGGTTCCTGTTCGTCTACATCGCGATCATCACGGCCACGCCCGTCGTGATGAGGCTTCATCGCTCTCGTCACATCGCGATCCCGATCGCACTCGTCGTGGCCGTGACGGCGGTCGACATCCTGCGGTTCGGCGCGGACGTGCCCTACATCGGATGGGCGAATCTCGCTTTCGTGTGGCTCCTGGCTCACCAGTTGGGTTTCTTCTATGCGGACGGCACCCTCGTCGGTGCCGGCCGGCGCGCCTATCTGGCGCTGGCGGGCGTCGGGCTCGTGGGCCTGATCGTCCTAACGAACATCGGTGTCTATCCGCGGAGCATGATCGGAACCGACGTCGAGCGCGTCTCGAACATGAACCCGCCGACCGCGTGCATCGTTGCGCTGACTCTCTGGCAAGTTGGGCTCGCGATGCTCCTGCGGGAGCGCCTTCAACGATGGCTCGCCAAGCCGCGCGCGTGGATGGCGGTCATCGCCGCCAACGCCATCATCATGACGATCTTCTTGTGGCACATGACGGCCTACGTGCTCGCGATCCTGATCCTGCGCCCGCTCGGACTCGCCCACCAGACCGACACAACGGCGTCGTGGTGGCTGGAGAGACCGGTGTGGCTGATCGTTCCTGCGATCATCCTGTCCGTCTTCGTCGTGATCTTCGGCCCCTTCGAACGCCCGTCAAAGCCGGCCGGCCTTCAGGCCGAAGCAAGCGCGCCGCCCGTCACGAGCGCCTAGCACGGTGTGAATCGATCGGGCCGAGTCCGACGATCTGATCGGCGATCTTGCCCTCAGTGCTGTCGGCGAATCGGCAGGGCATCGGCGCACGTCGCCGAAAGCTATCGGGATGAGGCGATGGTTGTTGCTGCTCGCGGCGTGCGCTGCGACGCTCGCGCCCGCCAACGCGACCCACGGCGATCGATCATCGCTCGATCAGACAAGCCGTTGGTTCGTCGATCGCGACGGACGCATCCGCGTCATGCACGGGGTCGCGTTCACGACCAAAGAGTTCAGCACTCAAGTGTTCTCGGCCACGTTCGACGCGGAAGACGCCGCGTTCCTCGCCGCCAACGGGCTCGACATCTTGCGGCTCGCGGTATTCCCCTCGGGCGTGATGCCCGCGCCGGGAACGTTCGACGCGGCCTATGTCGACCACATAGCGCAGATCGTCGACACGGCCGCCGCCGCGAGCATCAACGTCGTCATCGACTTCCATCAGGATCTGTATGCGATCAAGTACTACGGCCGCGGCCTGCCCGATTGGATGGGCGAGGACGGGGACCTCCCCAACATGCCGAGCACCGGCTTCCCCGGCAACTATTTCACCAACGTCACGATGTGGCGTGCCTGGGACAACTTCTGGCTCAACGGGCCGTCGAGCGTGGACGGGGTTCCGTTGCAAGAGCACTACGCGCGAGCGTGGCGATTCGTCGCGTCGCGCTTCAAGGATCATCCCGGCGTCCTCGGGTTCGAGATCATGAACGAGCCGTTCCCCGGCACGCAGTGGCCGACCTGCGCCTCGCCCTTCGGCTGTCCGGTGTTCGACGCGCTGCTCACCCGATTCTCACAGCGGATCGCTCGGGCGATCTCCACCGCCGCGCCGGGGAAGTTCGTTTTCTACGAGCCCAACGTGACCTTCGACTTCGGCGCCAACACCTGGCACGGCGACCCGGGTGTACGTCCCGCGGCGTTCTCCTTCCACGTGTACTGCCTCGGGATGCAGTTCGGAACTCCCCCTGCGGGCTCGGAGCTTTGCGGCCCGCTCGGCGAACGACCCCAGTTCGGCTACGCGGACGATCACAGCAGGCGATACGGAGTTCCGCTCTTGCTCTCGGAGTTCGGTCACTTCACGGCGGCGCCGGACGAGGACACCGGTCCGGTGATCCGCCGCGTCGCCGGATTCGCCGACGAGGTGATGGCGAGCTGGACGTACTGGGACTACGCGCGATCGAACCCGCAGGACGGAATGGTCAACTACGGCTCCGAGTCGCTGATCAAGGATCTGCGCCGCCCGCCGGAAGGTGACAATCTCATCGCGTCGCGCGTCGATGAGGTCGTGCGCGCCTACCCGCGCGCGATCGCAGGGACGCCGCTCGGATGGACGTGGGATCCGGATCTCCGCGAGTTCTCGCTCGAGTACTCGACCGTGCGTGCGGACGGAACGGGAGCATTCGGCGCGGGGAGCGTCACCGAGATCGTCGTGCCGGCGCGGCAGTTCCCGTCCGGCTACGTCGTCGACGTTCGAGGCGCGAGGGTGGTATCCGCGCCGGGCGCTCAGCTGCTGAGGCTCGCGCTGTCGCCGGGCGCCGGAAACGTTTCGGTCGTGGTGCGGCCGGCGTAACGCCGCGTCGCGCTCGTTCAAGATCTCATCGCGTAGAGGTGCCACTCGCCGGGGACGCCTTTGAGCGCGTGGGAGCCGCGGTCGTCGAACTCGATGCCGGACCCGACGACGAGATCCTTTACGGTGCTCGAGACGAGCACCTCGCTCGGTCCGGCCTCCGCCATCACGCGGGCGGCTAGGGCGACGGCGATACCGCCGATGTCCTCGCCGCGTAACTCGACCTCACCGGTATGCAAGCCCGAGCGAACCTCGATCCCGAGAGTTTTCACCTCCTGTGAGATCGCGCCGGCGCAACGGATCGCTCGCGCCGGCCCGTCGAACGTCGCGAGCACCCCGTCGCCGGTGGTCTTGATCAACCTGCCGCGGAAGTGCTCGACGTGGGAGCGCACGATGGCGTCGTGCCGGTCGAGAACCTCGCCCCAGCGTCGGTCGCCCATCTCGGCGGCGCGCTCGGTCGATGCCACGAGGTCGGTGAACAGCACCGTCGAGAGCACGCGATCGACGTCGGCCCTGCCGCGCACCCCGGTGAAGAACGCCTGCACCTCGTCCAGCAAAGAGTCCTGATCCCCGGCGAACCACAAGTAGTCCTCGCCGGGCAGCTCGACGTACTTCGCGCCGGGGATGTGCTCGGCG
>JBIOTQ010000035.1:0-11107 GCA_044866075.1 Actinomycetota bacterium
GCGACGAGCGACGTCCGCTCCTAATGCGCGAGCGCTCTCGATATCGCCTTCGCCTTCGTAAAAGGCACAGTCCAAGACAGCTCCGTTCAGTACGAAGCACCGCGCCTCAGCGGCGATATCGATGACGCCGGAGACCATAAGGACGGCGGCGGGGTCCAACCCCTTCGTCTGACCCTCGAGATCGGCGCTATCCGAATAGACTCGGGACGGGATCTGTTTCGGGAGAAGAGACTTCACGAAGGCGGGAAGGGAGACGCCGTCGATCTCCGACAGCGCAACGGCCCTCACCTCCCGCCCCAGCAGCTCCCGCTCCAGCGTCGTCACCAGATCGTCTGCCGGTGAGATCAACTCGAGCCCCAGCTTCTCGGCGAGGATCAAGCAGAACGTCTCGCTCCCGTAGAGGCGGACCTGTTCCGTATCCAGCGACGGCGGGTCCCAGAATCGGCCGATAGGAAGGACGGTTCCGCCTCCCGCCCGCCAAGCCCTCGCAACGTCCTCGCGCTCGGGGTCGGGTTTCTCCGGGATCAAGAGGGTGAGGTCGGCGGTGTTCAAGGCCGACCCCGGCTAGGCCGGCCGGAACACCGGGATCGAGACGACGTCGTCCTCGCCGCGCTGCTCGTCGCGAAAGCCGACCTGCACCGGCATCCCGCAACGCACGTCCTCGGGCGCGACGCCCTCGATGTTGGACGTCATCCGCACGCCCTCCTCGAGCTCGACGATCGCGACGACATACGGGACGCGGTCTCGGAACGGTGGCAGGTCGTTCTGGTGGACGACGGTGAACGTGTAGACGGCCCCTCGGCCGGAGGCTTCGCGCCAGGCCGTGTCGGTGGACCAGCAGTGCGGGCAGTGGTTGCGCGGATAGAAGTACGCGCGTCCGCACGAGCGGCACTCCTTGATCAGCAGCTTCCCCTCGCGCGTCGCGTCCCAGTAGGGCGCCGTCTCGAGGTCGGGCACCGGCAGGTGCCACGTCGCGATCTTCGGCATCTGCGGCATCTACTCGACCCCGAGGATCAGGGTTCCCGTCGACGAGAACCAGCCGCCGGTTCCGTTGACCGCCGCGAGCTTCGCGTCCTTCACCTGCCGCCCCTCGGCTTCGCCGCGGAGCTGACGCGCAGCCTCGATGATGAGGAAAAGCCCGCGCATCCCGGGGTGGTTCGACGACAGGCCGCCGCCGTCCGTGTTGGTCGGCAGATCGCCGTCGATCGTCAGCCGGTTTCCCTCGACGAACCCGCCGCCCTCGCCCTTCTGGCAGAAGCCCAGCGCTTCCAGCGTCAGCAGCACCGTGATCGTGAAGGAGTCGTACGCCTGCAGCACGTCGATCTCCGATGGTTTCACGCCGGCCTGCGCGAACGCGCGCTCCGCGCTGTAGCGCGCGGGCGACTCGGTGAAGTCCTGCCACTCGCTCATCGTGTGATGCGACACCGCCTCGGCCGCGCCCAGGACCCATACCGGTTTCTTGGGTAGGTCCTTCACGCGATCCTCGGCGACCAGCACGACCGCGCCGCCGCCGTCCGAACGGATGCAGCAGTCGAGCTTGTGGAGCGGCGAGCAGATCGGACGCGAGCCGACCACGTCCTCAATCGTGATCGGATCGCGGTACATCGCCAGCGGGTTACGGGACGCGTTCGCGCGGGCCGCCACAGCGATCGCCGCGAGCTGCTCCGGCGTCGTTCCGAACTCGAACATGTGGCGCGTCGCCGCCATCGCGTGCCGGCCGATCACGGTGTGGCCGTAGGCCGACTCGAACTGCGCCGGGCCGCGCGCCTCGATCGCCACGTTCGCCGAACGGATCTTGCGCTTGAGGTCCGACCGCGACGTCGTGGCGTAGTTCAGCAACGCCACGTCGCAGAGCCCGGCCTCGATCGCGCCGACGGCGTGGTGGACGAAGAACTCCCACGACGACCCGCCGACCTGCGTGCCGTCGACGTAGCCGGGGCGCAGACCCAGGTATTCACCGAGGATCAGCGGATGCATGATGTCGGAGCCGCACGAGAAGAGGCCGTCGACGTCCTCGGGTTTCAGTCCGGCGTCCGCGAGCGCGAGCGCCGCGCCCTCTTGATGCAGCTGCAGGGCGGTCGCGTTGGGGACCTCGCCGAAACGAGACTCGGCGACGCCGGCGATCGCGACCTTCCTTCGGGGCACGAAGGCAGGCTAGCGGAAAGTGTTCAACGCTGAACACTTTCGATTAGGTTTCCATTGCCGTGAACGAACGCACGAACGTCGACCGCACGACGGGCTTCCTCGACCCGAACGAGGCCCTCCCCGACGACGAGCGCATCGCGCATCAGACGGAGGTCCTGAAGCGCACGGTCGAGATCTGCTGGGAGAAGTCGCCGCACTACCGCGCGAAGCTCGAAGAGGCGGGACTGAAGCCGGCCGATATCCAATCGCTGGACGATCTCCCGCGTATCCCGATCACGTCGAAGAAGGAAGCGGTCGGCACGACGACGATCGGAACCGGCACGATCCCGCTGCAGGAGGCGAAGCGCATCTTCGTCTCGCCGGGGCCGATGTTCTACGCGGCGCAGCGCCGCACCGATCCACCGCTCGAGCGCGGCCGCACACCGCTGGGGCTCGCCTACCACGCGATGGGCTTCCGCGAGGGCGACATCGTGCTCAACACGTTCTCGTATCACTTGGTTCCGGCCGGACACGGTCTCGAGGAACAGCTCACCGCGATGGGTTGCGCCGTCGTCCCCGCCGGACCGCAGAACACCGACCTGCAGGCGGAGATCCTCGCGAAGCTGCCCGTGACCGGATACGTGGGCACTCCGAACTTCCTGAAGATCCTGTGCGTGAAGGCGACCGAGCTCGGCTTCGACACGCGCAGCGACTGGAAGCTCGAGGTCGCGTTCGTGACAGCGGAACGACTCTCCGAAGAGCTGCGCGCGGAGCTCGAGGAAAGAACGGGCGCGCGCGTCCGTCAGATCTACGGTTCCGCGGACGGCCTGATGCCCGCGTACGAGTGCTGGGCGGCGCAGGGCATGCACCTTCATCCCGATCAGGTGCTGGAGGTACTCGATCCCGAGACGCACGAGCCGGTGCCGAACGGAACGCCCGGCGAGGTGATCGCCACGGTCGCGAACCCGAACCGGCCGCTGCTGCGCTTCGCGAACCTCGATCTCGTGTCGCTGCGCGACGATCCGTGCCCGTGCGGCCGGACGGGCCCGCGCATCGAACGGTTCGTGGGCCGGACCGACGAGTCGACGAAGGTGCGCGGGATGTTCCTCTACCCCGAGGAGATCGCGCAGACCCTCGCGCGATTCCCGGAGATTGTTCGCTGGCAGGCGGTCGTCGGGCGCGACACACGCGGCGCCGACGATCTCCGGGTACGCGTCGAGCTGAAGGGCGATGAGCCGGACGGGTTCAAGGAGAACCTCATCGGGGCTCTCCGCGGTCGCATCCGGCTGCGCGCGGAGATCGACATCGTTGCGCCGGGCACGATCCCCGAGGGCGCAAAGCGTCTCGAAGACGCGCGCACCTGAACAGATGCGCTTCGCTCTGAATCCCGAGCAGATCGCCTTCCGCGACACCGCGCGCGCGTTCCTCGCGAACCGCGTGCGCGTTCGCGAGCTGATCGAGCTCCCCGGCGCGCACGATCCCGCGCTGTTCAAGGAGATCGCCGGCTTGGGATGGCTCGGCGTCGGCGCTCCCGCAGCGGCCGGCGGGCAGGGCTTGAGCTTCGTGGAAACCGCGCTGCTCGCCGAGGAGACCGGGCGCACGTTGTTGCCGGGTCCGTTCCTCGGGACGCTCATCGCTGTCGAGGCGGCACCGACGCCAGCCTCGCTCCTTGCCGGACTTGTGTCCGGCGACCTCTCGGCGGGCGTCCAGATCCCTACGGGACGGCCGGGCCTTCGACTCGTCCGAAACCGGCTCCGAGGCGCGGAGCCGTTGGTGCAATGCGCCGCGGTTGCGGACGTCCTTCTCGTCGTCGGGACGACCTCGGACGGGCCGGCGCCGTTCTTCGTTCGCTCGTCCGAGACTGCGATCGAACCGGTGGAGTCCGCCGATCTCACGCGACCAGTCGCGCACGTGCGCTTCGACGGCGCGCGCGTCGAGGAACGACTCGACACGACGCTCCTCCCTCGCTTGATCGATCGCGCGCGGGTCCTGGTCGCCGCGGACGCGGTCGGCGGTGCGGAGCAGGCGCTGGAGATGGCGGTCGCCTACGCCAAGGACCGGCAACAGTTCGATCGAGCCATCGGCTCGTTCCAGGCCGTGAAGCACCGGGCCGCCGATGCATGGCGCACGCTCGAGAGCGCGCGCCTCGCGACCTGGTACGCGGCGTGGGCTCTCGCGAACGACGCGCCGGACGCGCACACCGCCGCGCTCGCGGCGAAAGCGGCGGCCGGCGACGCGTTCGTGCGTTGCGCGGCCGACTCGATCCAGATCCACGGCGGGATCGGGTTCACCTGGGAGCACGATGCGCACCTCTACTACCGGCGCGCGCTGGCCGATCAAGCGATGCTCGGCGACGCGACGGCGATGCGCGACGCGGTCGCGGCCGACGTCCTCGAACGCGCATGACGGACGTCACACTCGGCATCGCCGCCCACGCCCGTTCGCGTCCCGACGCCGTCGCGCTCGTCGGCGGCGACCGGCGCATCACCTACGCGGAACTCGACCGGCTCGCGAACCAGGCCGCGCGCGCGTTCGCCAAACGCGGCGTGCGCAGGGGAGACCGGGTCGCCGTCGCGTTGCGCAACCGCCCCGAGTTCCTCGTCGCCGCGAACGGCGCGGCGCGCCTCGGCGCCGAGGTGATCCCCCTCTCGTGGCGTTACAAGCACGACGAGGTCGTCGCCATCGTCACAGACGCGCGCGCGCCCCTCGTCGTCGCCGAAGCCGACGCGCGCAAGACGATGGAGGGCCTGCCCGCACTCCACCTCGGCGGCGAGTACGAAGCCGCGCTCGACGCCGAGTCCAACGAGCAACCGGACAACGCACTCGACCCGGCGCCGGTGTTCTTCCGCTACTACACGTCCGGCACGACGGGTGTTCCCAAGGCCATCGAGCGTCCGCACCCCGCGCTCGACACATATCTCGCGGGCGTCGTCGGGTATCCGCTCCTCGCCGATCTAACGACACCGGAGGAGACGCACCTCGTGTGCGGGCCGCTGTACCACACCGCGCCGTGCGCGTTCGCGAACTACGCGCTGCTGCTCGGGCACAAACTGGTTCTCGTCGAGCACTTCGACGCTGCGGACTGTATGACGCTGATCGAGCGCGAGCGCGTGTCGTGGACCCACATGGTCCCGATCAACTTCATCCGCATCCTCGCGCTACCCGACGACGTTCGCACGCGGCACGATCTGGGTTCGATCAAACGCGTCCTGCACGCGGCCGCACCGTGTCCGGTCGACGTGAAGCGCCGCATCATGGACGTCTTCCCGCCCGACACCGTCTGGGAGTACTACGGCATGACCGAAGGTCTCGCGACGATCATCTCGCCGCAGGAGTGGCTGGCGAAGCCGGGCAGCGTCGGGCGCGCGGGGCCGAACCTGGTTGTGTCGATCCTCGACGAGGACGGAACGGAATTGCCCGAGGGCGAGGTAGGGCTCATCTACGTCTCGCCAATGGGCGGCGTGAAGTTCGAGTACGCCGGCGCTCCCGAGAAGACCGCGCAAGCCTGGCGCGGCGAACGATACACGGTCGGCGACATGGGTTACCTGGATGAAGACGGCTACCTCTTCCTCACCGACCGCAAGATCGACATGATCATCTCGGGCGGCGCCAACATCTATCCGGCCGAGGTCGAGGCCGTCCTCTACCGGCACCCGGCTGTCGGCGACTGCACCGTTATCGGCATCCCCGACGAGGAGTGGGGCGAGTCCGTGCTCGGCATCGTCGAGCCGCGCGCGCCGGTCTCGGAGGACGAGCTCATTGCCTTCTGCCGCGCGAACCTCGCGCACTACAAGTGTCCCAAGCGCATCGAGTTCCTCGACACCATGCCCCGAGACCCGAACGGCAAGGTGCGGAAGCGCGAACTGCGCGACCGTCACTGGGCCGGTCGCGACAGGAAGATCTGATGACGACGCGAGCTCTCACGCCGCGCCGCTAGACTTCGCTCGGTGACGGACAAACCGTTCAGACTCCTGCCGAAACTCACGCCGGAGAACGAGTTCTTCTGGACGTCCGGCGCGACCGGCGCACTTCGCTTCCTGCGCTGCGGCGCGTGTGGGTACTACGTGCACCCCCCGGCGCCCGTCTGCGCCCACTGTCTCTCCCGCGAACTGGCCCCGGAACCGGTCAGCGGACGCGGGACGGTGTATTCGTTCACGATCAACCACCAGCGGTGGAACCCCACGGTTCCGACGCCCTATGTGATCGGGCTCGTTGAGATCGACGAACAACGTGATGTTCGATTGACCACGAACATCATCAACTGCGATCCGGAACGGGTGTGCGTCGGCATGCGCGTTCGCGTGACGTTCGATCGTGACGGCGAGGTGTACCTGCCGCTGTTCGAGCCGGACGAGTCGTAATGGACGCCCCCGAACGCAAGGCGATCATCTCCGGGATCGGTCAGTCGGAGATTGGACGTCGCCTCCACCGCGGGGACCTCGATCTGACGGTGGAAGCCTGCTTGCGGGCGATAGAAGACGCGGGTCTCACACGCGATGAGATCGACGGGCTGTCGACCTACCCGGGGGCCACCGGCGCGTTCACTTCCGGCTTCGCGGGGCCGGGGACGCCCGACGTGCAAGACGCACTCCGGTTGAACCTCAACTGGCACGCGGGCGGGCTCGAAGGTCCGGCGCAGTACACGGCCGTGATCAATGCGATCGCCGCCGTCGCGACCGGGCTGGCGCGCCACGTGCTGGTCTACCGCACGGTGACGGAAGGCAGCGCACAGGGCTCGGGCGGGCGCGGCGGGATCGGCCTCCCCGCCGAGGGTGTACCCCAAGGAGAGACGAGGAAGGGCACGCTCGGCGGTCTCTTCCAGTGGATGCTGCCGTACCACGCGTACTCGGCCGCGAACTGGGTGGCCATGTACGCGACGCGGTACATGCACGAGTACGGCATGACGCGGGAACAGCTCGCCTGGATCGCGCTCAACGGACGCCGTAACGCCGCGGTCAATCCCAAGGCGATCTATCGCGAGCCGATGACGATGGACGACTACTTGAGCGCGCGCACGATCACGACGCCGTTCTGCCTGTTCGACTGCGACGTGCCATGCGACGGCTCCACGGCCGTCATCGTCTCTCGCAGCGACCACGCGACCGACACGCCGCATCCCGCCGTCCGCGTCAACGCCGTGGGCAGCGCCCTGCGCGGACGGCCGTCGTGGGATCAATGGGAGGACTTTCCCACCATGGCGTCGCGCGACGCCGCCGCGGCGATGTGGGAGCGCACCGACGTGACTCCCGCCGACGTCGACGTCGTCGAGGCGTACGACGGTTTTTCCTTCCTCACTCTCGCGTGGCTCGAAGCGCTGCGGTTCTGCGGACGCGGCGAAGGCGCCGCCTTCATCGACGGCGGGAAGCGCATCGCGCGAGACGGCGAGCTCCCGCTCAACACCCAGGGGGGCCAACTCTCGGCGGGACGTCTCCACGGCTTCGGATTCCTCCACGAGGCGTGCGTTCAGCTGCGGGGCGAAGGAGGCGAACGGCAGGTGGTCGGCGCCGAAGTCGCGGTCGCCGCGGCCGGCGGCGGGCCGGTGGCGGGATGTCTTCTGCTTACGCGCTGATCGAGCGCTCTCACCAGGGAAGAAACGTCCGGATTGGGTGCACTAAGTCCGCCTGGCAGGAGGCGGCACGGGCGAGTTGAATTAGATGGAGAGCGGGTATTCGCAATGAAGCGATCCCAGGGAGCCGGCATGGGCCGACGCGTTCGATTCTTCGCCTTCGTTTGCTTCCTCGTTCTCGTGCTCGTCGCGTGCGGCTCGCGCGTCGTGCCACTAACCGGCCAGTACGGGATCGGACCGAACGGCGTACCGACGGCAGGTGGGACGCTCGGTCCGTCGATCAATCCGACGACAGGCCAGACGATCACGCCGGGCGCACCCGGCGCACCCGGCGGGCCGGGCGCGACGTCCGGAGCGCTCCCGAACTGCAAGGCCCCGGCGAAGTCGACCGACAAGGGCGTCACGCAGACAAGCATCAAGGTCGGCCTCGTCGCGGCGATCACCGGATCGTTCCGCGGCCAGTTCAACGCCAATATCGAAGCCGTCGACGCCTATTTCAAGATGATCAACGCCGAAGAGGGCGGCATCTGCGGACGCAAGATCCAGCTGAACAAGCGCGACGACCAAGGAAACGCGCAGCAAGACCTCACCGCGGCGCGCGAGCTCGCCGACGACGTCGGCGTCTTCGCCTTCGTCGGCAGTGTGTCGGCGCCCGACTCCGACACGGGCGTCGCACGGGTCTCGAAGTCGGAGAAAATCCCCGACATCGGCTTCCCGCTGACGTACGAGCGCAGCGCGAGCCCCTACACATTCGGCGCACCCGGACAGCTCGCGAAGGACCGGAGCGGTGAAGGTCAGTCCGGGACGAAGTACTTGAACAAGCTCTACGGGATCAAGCAGGTGGCCGTGTTCTGGGTCGGCGAGGCCCTGGTCTCGAAAGCGAACGCGTGGGTCTTCGAGTCCTCGGCGCTTAAGAACAGCGGTGAGCCGCCCACGGTCAAGGTTTGTTACCTGCGCGAGACGTCCGTCCTCGACAACAACTTCGAGAACTACGCAGCGTCGATCACGCAGGCCTGTCCGGCGAGCGGCGGCCCGCTCGCGATCTACTCGACGATGGAGAACAACTCCAACATCAAGCTCGCCCGCGCCATCCGGTCGCAGGGCGTGAAGTACGCGTACTTCTCGCCGACATTCACGTCGTACCTCCAGGAGTACGTACGTGATGAGGGTGGCAACCCGCGGCCCGAAACCGAGGGCAGCTTCATCGCCGTCCCGCAGATCCCGTTCGAACGCTGCGGGTTCGACTCGAAGGGCCGTCCCGTGCCTCCGTGCAATCATCCCGAGCTCAATCGCTACGTCACCGCACTCGCGCGCTACGTTCCCGGCTACCGAGCGCCGGGGAGCTGGGGCGGACCGGGCTGGGGCCAGGCCGCGCTCTTCGTCCAGGCCGCGAAGGCGTGCGGCGCTCAGCTCACGCGTGTCTGCGTTATCAGCGAGATCAAGAAGATCGATCGCTTCTCGGCGAACGGCTTCCTAACGCCCACTACGCCGCGGGAGAAAGTGATCTACACGGCCGACCTCATCCTGCAGGTCAAGAACGGAAAGTTCGTCGAGATCAAGCCCAACCAGAACACCGGGCCGAAAGAAGCGCCCGCCTTCTGGGACACGAGCAAGCTCTACAACTGGTGGACGTACTTCTGCGGTCATCAGCGGTACTACCCGAACGCGAGCGATATACGCACATTTGTTCGCTGCTGAACCGTCCCAAGGTGCCGCATGGCGCCCGTCCGTCGTTTGAAAGGAAGAGGGAACCGAAGTGAAGCGGAAGATCCGGATCGCGACGACGGTCGGCGCGCTCGCCGCCGCCGTCGTTGTGCTGCTTCCTCTCGCGACCGGCGCCGGCGCGGCGACGACGGTATCGGACTATCAGATGAACGGAATCGCCCGTGGCGTTTCGTTCGGTTTCGGTTTCAAGGACTTCGTGCTCCAGAAGATCCTCGACATCGGGATCCCGCACGCTTCGAACGACCTCAACACCTCGGCCGGGGCCTCGGCGATGTCGGAAGCGGCGATCGTCTACCCCGGCGACGTCCTCGTCGGCGCGTTGCAGCCCCAGTTCCGAGGAGGCATCCCCGGATACGCGGTGAGCACATATCCGCCGGGACAGTCGCAGAACCGGAACGTGACCGGATCTCTGTTCGGCCAGGAGATCCCGCTCCCCAACCAGGCCGGCCCGCTTGGCGTCCACATCGGTCATCTCGAGACGAACGCGCGCGAGAAGGTGGCGCGATCCTCGACGACGACGCAGCGACTCATCATCGGTGATCCGCTCGCGCCGCTGATGACGGTCGGAAGCATCAATGCGACGAGCTCCGCCGAAGCGGAAGGCGCGAAGGTGACCCAGGTCGCGCGCACGATCGTGCACGACCTCGTGATCACGCCGAGCGCCGACCTCGCGATCAAGATCGGCAGTATCGTCTCGCAGGCGACTGCGTCGTCGGACGGCACGAACGGCGATGGGGCCGCGGCTATGACGCTCTCGGATGTGCGCGTGGTTCAAGGAGGCACGGAGTACGCGGCAACGATCGACAGCAAGGGGATCCACCTCACGGGGCCGATCCCGGAGTCCACGCCGAATCTGGATTCGATCGACATCGATCTCGGGCAGAACGTCTCCGATGCCACGAAGGGTCTCGCGAATTCAGGTCTGACGATCCGTGCGGCTGAGGCCTTCCGCAGCGTCGATGGAGCCGCCAGCGAAGCGTCGATCGGCGGACTGGTCGTCCGGCTGAGCGCGGACATCCCGCGCATCCCGGTGGCCCAGCAGCTGGTCACACAGACCCTCGGACCGATTATCGACAAGAACTTCCCCACGTACTGCCCCGCGCGCGACCCCGCGCCTGGGATCGGCCGCCCGCTTCCGCCCCCCTTCGATCAGATCGCCAAGCGGCTTCCCGTCTGCGTGACGCCACAGCTCATCCCGACCGGTGGGAACGGGACCATCACATCGGTGGCGATCGGCTCGGTCGACGCGGTCAGCGCGGCATCGACCGGGTTCGTCCCCACGCCGATCGGCGGCGGCAACGGCGGGTTCGGAGGGCCTGTGGTCGGTGGGATCGGTCCCGATCTCGGCGGGCCCGGCTTCGGGAACGGCGGTGGCGTGCCGGGCTCCGTTCCGGCCGCGCAGCCAGGCAATTCACAGCTCTTCGGTCTCGTGGCGAAGATGCCTCCTGGCGCACTGCTCGCCGGCGGCCTGACGTTCCTCGTCATTGCGATGGCGATGACGATTGGTCCATCCTTACGACGATGGCGAGCGACGTAGCCCGTCAGGAGGGCGAGGATGCCGTATCCGCGCGATCACGGCGGCTCATCGACGTGACCGACGCCGACGCAGCGACGGCCGGCGCGGACGCCGCGCCCGCGAGTGAAGCGCGAGCGGACGCGAAGCCGGCGCCGCGCACGGCAGGCACACGCGGA
>JBIOTQ010000036.1:0-40971 GCA_044866075.1 Actinomycetota bacterium
GCGCGTTCCATCCATCAGGTCATACGCGAACTTCTCCTCCGTGGTGAGACGCATATAGCTCGGCCCGACCGGACTTTTGATCATCGTGTACGGTTCGCCGTCGCGGCGAGCGCGTCGACGCTTGGGCGGCGATCGAGAGGCGTCTGAATCCCGCGACCTTCCGTCCTCGTATCCGAGGCGACATCGAAGTGGTCGATCTCTCTCGCCGCGACGGCGAACCGTACACGATGATCAAAAGTCCGGTCGGGCCGAGCTATATGCGTCTCACCACGGAGGAGAAGTTCGCGTATGACCTGATGGATGGAACGCGCACCGTCAAGGAGATCGTCGTCGCCCACTTCCAGCGCTACGGCACGTTCTCACTCTCGCAGGTGGCCGATCTGGTCGACGAGCTTTATCGCAACAACTTCTTCGTCACTCCGTACCTGGCGATCGCGGACGAAGCGATAGCGATACGGCGGACGAAGTCGTCCCGGCTGCCCGGTTTCATGCGGCAATTCCGAGACACGAGGCGCGTCGAGACCCGACAGGCCTACAAGCTGTTCGACGCCATGTACCGCCACGGGGGTCGGTACCTGTTCACTAGGTCGGCCGGGATCGCCTCGACGATCATTTCCATCGTCGGGGCTGTTGCTTTCGTGGTGCTGCTCGGCCGCGGGAAGTTCTCTCTTTTGGGGAAGTCGGCTGCCACCGGAGTGATCGTCCTGTACGGCATCCAGCTCTTCTCGACCTTCGTGCACGAATCGGGACACGCACTCGGGAACGCCCACGCTCGGCGGCACATCAACGCCGCCGGCTTCATGCTCTATCTCGGGCTCCCGGCCTTCTTCATCGAATCGACGGACATGTGGATGGCCGACAGGCGCAAGCGCCTGATATCGACGTGGGCGGGGCCGTTTTCGGAGTGCATCCTCGCCGGAGCAGCGTCGATCGTGGCTCTGGCGTTACCGGCGAATGGGTTCACAGCGTTCCTCTTCCGTTTCGCCGTCCTGTCCTATATCGCGATCGGCCAGAACCTGATCCCGTTTCTCCGGCTCGATGGCTATTGGATCCTGATGGATCTCCTCGACGAGGTGAATCTCCGCGAGAGATCCTTCGACTTCCTTAGAGACGACCTCATCAAGAAGATCCGGAAGCGGGATACCTTCTCCCGGCAGGAGAAGATCTTCACCGGGTACGGGATCCTCGCCGTGATCTTCACGGCTCTGGCCATAACGTTCTCGATCCTGTTCTGGACCCACGTATTCAAAGACGCCGTCGAAAGCGCTTGGCACGGCGGCCTCGTCTCGCGGGTGTTGATCACGATCCTCCTCCTCCTGATCGTGGCGCCGATCGTCCGAGGTCTTGCCCGCCTCGCGCGCCGCGCCATGCGGCCGCTCCGCCGTATGGTCCGTTCGCTCCGCCGCGTCGCCGAGAAGCGGTGGCGGCAGGAGGCGGTCGACCTCTTCCGCGCTCTCCCGTTGACCGAAGACCTCGACGAGGAAGCGCTGGCCGAGATCGGTTCCCACGTGACTCTCGCTCATCTCGACGAGGGTGAGGCCGTCTTCCGCGAGGGGGACCGGGGGGATCGTTTCTACGTGGTCCGCTCGGGGACCCTCGAGGTGGCCAACGTGGGGGCCGACGGCACGGAACGCCCGCTGAGGAACCTCGAGCGCGGCAGGTCGTTCGGAGAGATCGCGCTGCTCGAGGGCCGCCCCCGGACGGCGACGGTGCGCGCTCTCACGCCGGTCGACGTTTTCTCGATCGACAAAGGCACGTTCGACCGTGCGTTCGCGGGGCGCGTCGAGGTATCCGAGGAGCTTCGCGCCGATCTGCGGTCCGTCGGTTTGATCCGCTCGCTCGAACCGTTCCGCACGCTCGATGACGGCGACGCCGTGCGATTGGCGAAAGGGTCCGACTGGGCCTCCTATGCGCCCGGCGAGCGGATCGTGAAGCAGGGAGACGAAGCACGGTCGTTCTTCGTCGTCGCCTCCGGGCAGGTCGAGGTCGTCGAGAACAGGCGCGTCCGTGGGCGTCTCGGGCCCGGATCGTACTTCGGCGAGATCGCGCTCCTCGCCGACATGCCGCGGACGGCGACCGTCCGCGCCGTTACGCCGACGCGTGTCCTCGAGCTCGACCGCTCGGCTTTCGATCGCGTCCTCGCCAAGTCGTTCCGGCGGGGTAAACTCGCGCCCAGTCGCTCGTTGACGCGCGAATGGGAGCACTGACGGGGAACGCAAGGATATGGACTGTTGGCACTGCCGGAAGAGCGCGCTCGGGATCTGCCGTTTCTGCGGGCGCGGGCTTTGCGAGGATCATGCCCAGGAGCATCCGTACATCCTGGATCTCTACAGGGACAAGACCGGCGAGGCCGTAAAGGTCCTTCTCGTTGAGGACGCGCTGTACTGCGGCATCTGCACGCCACGACCCGATCCGATCGACGTGCCGGAACTGGAATAGATGCAAGGATCCGGCGGCCTTAGCCGTCTGGATGGGTGAAGCGATGTTCACCAGCTATGCGGAGGAGGTGAACGAGGTGGCAGCAAAGAAGCCAGCGAAGCGGGCTCCTGCAAAGAAGGCGAAGTCGGCGAAGACGTCGGCGAGGACGCGGCGTTCCATGCGCCAGATGCGTCAGACCCGCCAGACCCGCCAGGTGTAACGGAACCCAAACGATACGCAGCTGCGTACGGGCTCGGGAGAAACCCGAGCCCGTGACGTTTCCCACACGGGATCACCGTCGACCAGGGTGGGCGGGGGCCGTCGCCGAGGCCCCCAGAAGGCTTGGAAGGGCCTCCGGTAGACTCCCCGACGCATGTCCGCGACCAACCTCACCCGCGACGAAGCGATGGCCCGTGCCCGGCTCATCTCCGAGCCGCGGTACGAGATCGCACTCGACCTCAATCGCGGTGAGGAGATCTTCGGGGTGGACGCGGTCGTCCGGTTCTGGTGTTCGGAGCCCGGCGCGGCGACCTTCCTCGAGTTCGTCGCCCCTGCGGTCCACGAGATCACGCTGAACGGCATGGGCCTGGACGCCGGCCGCGCGTTCGACGGGAAGCGGATCCGGATCGACGGGATGGCGGCCGAGAACGAGCTGCGCGTGGTCGCCGACGGCGGTTATCAGCGCAACGGCATCGGGATGCATCGGGCGACCGATCCCGTCGACGGCCTGGCCTACTGCTACTCCGACGCCGAGCCCTACGAGATCCACCGCGTCTACCCGTGCTTCGACCAGCCCGACATCAAGGGCCGCTTCACCTTCACCGTCACGGCCCCCGACGGGTGGGAGGTCGCGTCGAACACGGCGCCGGCCGAGAGGCCTCCGGAGGGGAAGGGCGGTGTCTGGCGTTTCCCCGAGACCGCACCGATGTCGACCTACATCACCTGCGTCGCCGCCGGGCCCTACCACGTGGTGCGCGCGAAGCACGCCGACATCGAGCTCGGCCTCTGGTGCCGCAAGACGCTCGCGCCGTACCTCGAGGCCGACGAGATCTTCGAAGTCACGAAACAGGGTTTCGACTTCTACGCCGAGGCGTTCGGCTACCCCTACCCATTCGGTAAGTACGACCAGCTCTTTGTGCCCGAGTTCAACTCCGGCGCGATGGAAAACATCGGCTGCGTCACCTTCAACGAGGAGTACCTGTTCCGGTCCAAGGTGACCGATGCGGCGCGCGAACGCCGCGCCGAGGTGATCCTCCACGAGATGGCGCACATGTGGTTCGGGAACCTCGTCACGATGCGCTGGTGGGACGACCTCTGGCTGAACGAGAGCTTCGCGTCCTGGGCGGCGGTCTACTCCCAGAGCCGCGCGACGCGCTGGCGTAACGCCTGGGTATCGTTCGCCGACTCCGAGAAGACCTGGGCGTACCGCCAGGACCAGCTCGCGACGACGCACCCGATCGTGGCCGACATCCCCGACATCGCGTCGACGAAGGTCAACTTCGACGGCATCACGTACGCGAAGGGCGCCTCGGTTCTGAAGCAGCTCGTCGCCTGGGTCGGGGAGGACGCGTTCCTCGCAGGCCTGCGCACATATTTCCGCCGTCACGAATACGCGAACACAGATCTCTCCGACTTCCTCTCGGCACTGGAGGAGAGCTCCGGCCGCGATCTGCACTCCTGGGCGAAGGAATGGCTCCAGGCGGCCGGCGTGAACACGCTCCGTCCGGCGATCGTGACGAGTGATGGGACGTTCCGCTCTCTCGAGGTGCTCCAGGAGGCGCCCGAGGATCACCCGACGCTGCGTTCGCATCGAATCGCGATCGGCCTGTACGACGCGCGCAACGGATCGCTCGAGAAGCGGTCGCGCGTCGAGCTCGACGTGACGGGCGCGCGCACCCCGCTTCCCGACCTCGCCGGCCAACCGACTCCGGATCTGCTGCTGCTGAACGACGACGACCTGACCTTTGCCAAGATCCGGCTGGACCGTTCGTCTTTCGAGACGCTCGTCGACCGCCTCTCGTCGCTGAAGGAGCCCCTGGCGCGCGCCCTGTCCTGGAGCGCGGCCTGGGACATGACGCGCGACGCCGAGATCCGCGCGGGCGAATACCTCGAGCTCGTCCTCCGCAACATCGACGGCGAAACCGAGATCGGTGTCCGCCAGTCCCTGCTCGCGCAAGCCGCGGCCGCGATCAACACGTACGGCGCCCCCGAGAAGCGCGTCGCCGGGCTCGATCGGCTGGCGACCGCGGCGCTCGCCGGCCTGCGCGCCGCGCCGGCCGGCGGCGACTACCAGCTCGCCTGGGCGCGCTGCCACATCGCCTCCGCGCAAGCGGACGAGCATCTGGCGCACATCCGCGCGCTCCTCGAAGGCGCGGCCTCGGAGGAGGGACTGACCGTCGATACCGACCTGCGCTGGCACATCGTCCGCGCGCTCGCGGCATCCGGCACGGCGGGCGAGGAGCTGATCGCGAGCGAGGAAGCTCGCGACCCCACGGATAAAGGGCATCGCGAGGCGGCCGCCGCACGTGCCGCGCGTTCCTCGGCGAAAGCGAAGGCCGAGGCGTGGGCGGCGCTGACGGAGGATCCGCCGCTGCCGTACGCGATGCTGCGCGCCACGATCGGAGGGTTCCAGCAGCCGGGCCAGCGCGACCTCCTCGAGCCCTACCGGGACCGGTACTTCGCGGCGCTGGAGCGGATCTGGGCGACGCGTGAGCTCGAGGTCGCCCTGGGCTTCACGAGCGGGCTGTATCCGCGCGTCGTGATCGAGCAGAAGACGGTCGAGGACACCGATCGCTACATCGAGACGGCCCGGCCGGGGGCGACGCTGCGCCGGCTCCTCGCTGAGGGACGCGACGACGTGCAGCGCGCGCTCCGGGCGCGCGCGAAAGACGCCTCCTAGCGCGTCGCCTTCTGTAACAACCGCTACGTTTCACGTGTCGCGTCCGCGAACGACCCCCTCTTCCTTTGGGCGGAGACTGCACCCATGGAGAAGGTCGGGCGGTTCGGGGGTCGCGAAGGCCTCCGAGGGGCGGGAGGAGGAGACATGCAGCCAATGCTGCGGAACGAGATCGGGGCTGCGCGGGCGACTCAGCTGCGCGAACAAGCGGAGCGCGGTCGGATGGTGAAGGCCGCGAAGGCCGCGAAGGCGTCCCGGCGACAGGAAGAGATCAGGACCCCGCGCATGGTCGGGATCCTGCCGTGGCGCTCGGTCGCGCGCGGACGGGCCGTGGGAAAGGTTCGGACGCGGACGGCGACCGATCCCTGCTGAGCCGTCCCGGAGAGTCCCGGCCCTGGCCCCCCTTGGCCGGGATGGGGTGGGCGGGTGGCAGCGTTGACGGCCTCCCGCCCGCCCAGGTTGACCCGATCACGACCCGGGGGGTGCTTGACCGCGAGAGCCTCAACCGGCGCAGACTGAGTCCCTCATGGAATGGGCTCTGCTCGAAGGGGTGCCGGAGGAGGTCAGGCGGCGGGTTCTCGCCGGGGCGCGTCTCCGGCGCTTCGCGCGCGGCGAGGTCGTCTTCCACGAGGGCGATCCCGGCGACACGCTGCACCTGATCGCGAAGGGGCGTGTCGCGATCCGTGTCGCGACGGCGCTCGGCGACACGGCGACGCTCGCGGTCATCGGGGCAGGCGATTTCTTCGGCGAACTCGCCCTCCTCGAAGAGGAGCCCCGCACCGCGAGCGTCGTCGCGCTCGAGAAGACGGAAACGCTCGCGCTGCATCGCGAGGACTTCGACGAGATGACGCGTGAGTTCCCTTCGGTGCACGCGTTCCTCGTCCATGTGCTCGGCGCGCAGGTGCGGCGCCTGACCGATCAGGTGATGGACGCGCTCTATGTTCCGGCGGAGAAACGGGTGCTGCGGCGCCTCGCAGAGCTGACACGCGTCTACGGCAACGGCGAGGGTGACGTCGTGATCCCGCTCACGCAGGAGGATCTCGCGACGATGGCGGGAACGTCACGCGCGACGGTGAACCGCGTCCTGGGGGACGCGGAGAAAGCCGGGATCGTCGCGGTGGGACGGATGAAGATCAGCGTCGTGGACCGCGCGGCACTGGAGAAGTTGGGCTGACGGTGGTCGGGCTTATCGGCCTCCCACCCACCCTGGTTGACCCGATCGCGAGCTAATGCGCGGCCGCGTCGTCGAGTCCGAGGCCCTGGGCCAGGCGGCTGATCTCGCTCTCGCGGTAGCGGCGGTGTCCGCCGATCGTCGTGCCCGAGTGGATCTTGCCTTCCTCCGCCCACCGCCGGAGCGTGCTGGTCGCCACTCCCAGCAGCCTGGCCGCTTCGGACGGCAGAAGGAACCGCTCGCGAGCGTCGTCGTCGAGCCGGATCGAGATCGGGTCCTGTGTCATGGTCATCTCCGCACTCCTCGCTCGTCCCCTGAGACGGCCGGTCGCAGCCCCCCGTCCCGACCGGCCGCCGTCGATGAGAGATACGAGGGCCGCGACAGGTTCTTACGGTTCGGTCGGTTCCGGCGAAGCGATCGACCTAGGCGAGGAGGTCCGGCGTTATCTCGGCCCGGTTCGTGGCGCCGGCCAGGGCCATGGCGAGGGAGAACTCGTCCCGGAGCATCTCCAGGACTCTCTTGACCCCGTTCGACCCGTCGGCGGCGAGGCCCCAGAGCTGCGGGCGCCCGATCGCGACGGCGTCGGCGCCGAGCGCCAGCGCCTTCAACACGTCGGTCCCACGCCGCACGCCGCCGTCGACGACGATCGCCGCGCGCCCGGCCACGGCGGTCACGATGTCGGGCAGGGCGTCGATCGACGCGATGGCGGTGTCGAGCTGGCGGCCGCCGTGGTTTGAGACCCAGATCCCGTCGACGCCCATCTCGACGGCTTTGGCGGCGTCGTCGGGGCGCACGATCCCTTTGAGCAACATCGGTATCGGCGCCAGCGAGCGCAGCCACGCGAGGTCGTCCCAATTGAGTGTCGGCGTCTGCAGCATCCCGACCCAGTTCGTGAGGGCGCTCTGCTCGTTGCCCGGCGCCGTGGCCGGGAAATCGAAGTTCGCGAAGCGCACTCCATCCGGAAGCGTGAACGTGTTGCGGAAGTCGCGCTCGCGGCGTCCGAGCAACGGCACGTCGACCGTGACCACGAGCGCCGTGTAGCCGGCCTCGTACGCGCGCTTGACGAGCATCTCGGTGACGGAGCGCTCGTTGTAGCAGTAGAGCTGGAACCACCGCGGCGCGCCGGGCACCGCTTGCGCGACGTCCTCCATCGACACCGTCGAGATGCTCGACAACGTCATCAGCGCGCCGAGCTCCGCGGCGCCTTTGGCCGTCGCCACTTCACCGTCGGGATGCGCGAGCCGGTGCATAGACGTCGGCGCGAGGATCACCGGGAACGGCAGCTCCTGATCGAGGACGCGCGTCGTCGTGTCGCGCTGCCCGACGTCCACCAGGACGCGGTACTTGAGCATGCGGCGGCGGAAGGCCTCACGGTTCTCGCGGAGAGTGATCTCGTCCTCGGCGCCGCCCGCGTAATAGTCGTACGCCATCTGCGTGAGGCGCTCGCGGGCGATCTCCTCGAAATCCTGGAGGTTGAACGGGATGCTCATAAGCGGCGGGAGCATAGCCGATACTTTGCGGTGATATGGAAGACGCTCTCGCGCACGCACGCATCGGTCTCGTCGGGTCCGGCGAGTTCACGCCGGCCATGGCGGACATCGACCGCGAGATCCTCACGACGCTGCCGAAGCACCCTCGCGTGGCGATCCTGCCGACGGCCGCCGGGGGAGAGAACCCGGAAGAATGGGCCTACCGCGGCGTCGAGCACTTCACGCGCCTCGGCGCGCGCAGCGTCGCGCTGATGGTCCTCAACTGGTCGCACGCCGAGGACCCCGCGCACGTCGCCGAGGTCGAGAACGCGGATCTCGTCTATTTCTCCGGCGGCAAGCCGGCGCGCTTGCTCGCCGCGCTCGAAGGGTCCCCGCTGTGGCGCGGCGTTCTGCTCGCGCGCCAGCGCGGCGGCTGGATCGTCGGGGCGTCGGCCGGCGCGATGGTGCTGGGCGACTGGACGCTCGTGCACACGCAAGCGGATCCGCACGGAACGCCGACAGAGTGGACGATCGGCCTCGGCATCCTGCAGGGGATCGCCGTGGTGCCGCACTACGACTTCTGGGTCGAAGCCGATGATCTGGCGCGCGAGATCGAGGGATCGTGCACCGTGTTCGGGATCGCGGAGGACTCGGCGGTTCTGCTCGACGAGGGTCACGGGAGAACCCTCGGCGCTCGGTCGGCGTGCATCCGGGGATCCGGACGGGAAACCCGATGGCTCGAGCCGGGGGAGAAGTTCGAGCTCTCCTGAGAAACTGGGCACTTACGCCGCTGTTTGGACGGCGGCCCGCCGGCTCTGACGACTCTGCACCAGGCGGACGAGCGCGATCGCGAGGAGCGCGGCGATCGCGTGCAGCACCTCGCTCGCGATCAGGACGCGGTCGCGGGACAGAAGCGACGCGAGATCGTCGAACGAGGCGCGCGTGATCCCGTAGCTCATCAGCCCGCCGACCACCCAGGTCAACCACCAGACCCACACGATCCGAGGCGTCTGCTGATCCGTCCGGTCGACCGTCCCGTAGGCTGGGTCGCTGGCTCGGATCAACTCGCTCATCACTTGCGCCGGCCGCACTAAGTTGGCGAGCGGCACGAACCACCACCCCACGGCCCACCCGGGGGTGAAGCGGAGTTCGTCCGCGCCGAGCGCCGTGAGGTTGGAGTGTGCGCGATGCTGCCAGACGAGCCAGCCGACCCCGGCGATCGCCAGCGCCGCCAACCCCCCGATCGATATCGCTTGCTGACGGCGGTCGTTCGCCGCGACCTCATCGAACGTGAACGCCCCGCCGCTCCGCGCCCGCTCGAGCAGATCCATCTCCGCGACCGTCGACCCGATCAGCGCGAGCGACATGGCCACGTTCACCGCGAGGAGCAGGCACACGACCGTCGCGAGAGCCCGTTGGTCGCGGTACTGAACGACTGAAGGAAACGACTCGTGGCCGGGGAGCGGCGGCGGAGGCGGGGGCACGTCCACGGATGTCAGGGTATCCAGCGAGCCATGACGCCGACGACCTCCGCGATCACCTCTCGCTGCGTCCGCCCTTTCACTTTGAGGCCGTGGTCGGCGCCCTCGATCCGGTACAGCGTCGCCGTCGTAAGTTCCTTTACCGCGAGGTCGAGAAGGTCGCCGCTCGCGAACGAGTCACGCGTGCCGGAGATGAACAGCATCGGAACCGCGATCCGCGAGAGGTGCGCGGTGCGGAGGCGTTCGGGCTTGCCGGGTGGATGCAGCGGATAGCTCTGGAAGATGAGGCCGGCGGCCGGGAAGCCGTCGGAGACGATGTGCGACGCGATCCGGCCTCCCATCGAGCCGCCGCCGAGGAACAATCGCTCCGCGGACTCGGCCACGGTTTTCGCGACCCCCTCGTAGCACGCCTCCAATTTCTCTTGCTTGTCGGGCGCCTTCCGGCCGGCGTCGCTGTACGGGAAGTTGAAGCGGAACGTCTCGATCCCCTCGGCGGCGAGGCCCTCCGCGACGCCGACGACGTGCGGATGGTCCATCGTGCCACCGGCGCCGTGCGCCCAGACGAGGGTCGCGCGACGCTTGCCGTTCGCGGCGTGACGCGCGCCCGAGACCTCTCCGTCGCGCCAGGCAAACCGCAGCGCTTCGCCGCTCATCGCATTACCGCTTGGATCGTGTGCCGCCAACCGGACGGGAACACGCGGTCCGCGACGCGGCGGTCGAACGCCGCGGCCGCGTCGGCCGCGAAACGCCCGACGATCCGCGCGAGACGGCTGTTCGCGACGCGCTCCGACTCGCCGACCAGGTAGTAGTTCAGCCCGAGCGTCAGGACCCACGCCCACGACGCCGTGCCGACGCGCACATCGGAGAACCCCGCGTCGCGCGCGAGCTCCTCGATGTCGCCCGGCGCGAAGGTGTGGAGGTTCGCGGCCATGGACGCCATCTCCCACTGCTCGTGCTCGAGATCTCTCTCCCGCCGCCGCAATCGGCGCCATATCTCCACCGCCCGGTACGCGGTGCCGACGACCGCGGCGACCTGCTTCTCGCCAGGCGCCGTCGGCTCGGCGAGAACGACCGCCACGCCGCCCGGTTCGAGCATGCGCCGCACCTCGCGCAACGCGTCGAGCGGCGAGGGGACGTGATGCAGCGCGCCGCGCGCGACGATCAGGTCGAAAGACGCGTCCGCGTAGGGCAGGTGTTCGGCGTCGGCGAGCGTCAGACGAATGTCAGACGCCGTGGCGCGGGCGTTGTCCCGGCAGCGCTCCAGCATCTTGATCGAGAGGTCGCTCGCGTGAACCTCGCCCGCGAGGCCCGCAGCGGCAAGCCCGATCGCCGCGTAGCCTGTCCCGCACGCGAGGTCGAGCGCCCGCCGCGCGCGCACCGGCTCGCCGATCACGCGTCGAAGGTCGCGCTCGACGTCGCGGCCGATCCGGCCGTCGTAGGCGATAAGGAACCGGTCGTCGTAGAACGCCGCTTCGCGGTCGTGGACGATCGCGTTCAGCTCTTTCGCGTCCATGAGCGGCCGCGAGTATGTCGTCTCGGCCGCACGAGGCGCAACGCGCACGCGAGCCGAGCGGCCCGACCACCCATCGGCGCCCGAGCCCGACGACTTCGGCACGAGCAGCCCGACGCGCGTAAACGGCCGTTGATTCGCGCGGCCCGATGAGAGACAAATGCGCGCGTCTCAACGAAGGAGCCGTCGTGACTCGAGTCAAGAAGATGGTCACCCGCGCCGCACTGCTTCTCGTCCTCACCGGCCTGTTACTGCTGGCGCTCGCGACGCCGGCGATCGCCGCTCGCCTGTAGGACCCCGCTCCCCCCGGATGACGCGGGGCCGGCCCGCCCGGGATCGGCCCCGCGTCGGCCCCTTCCTGTCGGCCGTCCGGTAAACTCTCCTGTGACCCGCCGTCTGGCGGGTCGACCCCAACGGAGAGCGAATGGCACGACCACGTAGACGTCCGCCGCAGCGGCAGCAGCAGCGACCGGGCTCGAGGCCCGGCCCCAAGCAGACCCCTGCGCGCCGCGCCGCCTCCCGGCAGCAGCGTCTCGAGAACAAACAGAGCCAGCGCACGAAGCAGCTCGCGCGCGCCGGCGACAACAAGGAAGAGGCCATCGAATTCGACGGCGTCGTCGTCGAGTCGCTCCCGAACACGATGTTCCGCATCGACCTCGACAACGGCCACCGCGTCCTCGGACACATCTCCGGGAAGATGCGCAAGCACTACATCCGCATCCTCCCCGGCGACCGCGTGAAGGTCGAGCTCTCCGCCTACGACCTGACGCGCGGCCGCATCATCTTCCGCTACCGCTAGGGGCAGCCGTGCGGTTCGGCATCCAGACCGGACAACAGCACCGCACCTTTCAGGAGATCTTCGCGCTCTGGCAGCTCGCCGAGCGCGTCGGCTACGACTACGGCTGGCTGTACGACCACCTGGTGCCCGTGGGCGGCGATCTCGACGGCGACGTCTACGAGTCGTGGGCCGCGCTCGCGATGTTGCTGGCGCGCACGGAGCACATCCGGGGCGGGATCCTCGTCTCGTGCGTGATGTTCCGGCATCCGGCGATCCTCGCGAAGACAGCGTCGACGATCGACGTTGCGTCTGAGGGTCGTCTCGAGCTCGGCATCGGTTCGTGCTGGAACGCGTGGGAGGCGGACCTCTACGGCGTGCAGTTCCCCAAGCTCTCCGAGCGTATCGAACGTCTCGACGAGGCGATCAGCGTCGTGCGAACCATGTGGGACCCGAGCGTCGATAACTTCGAGGGCAACTACTACAAGGTTTCGTCCGCGCACGTGCAGCCGATGCCGTACCAGAAACCGCACCCGCGTATCTGGGTCGGCGGTTGGAGCCCCAAGATGCGTGACATCATCGCGCGCCAAGCCGACGGATGGAACGCGATCTTCATGTCGTTCGAGGAGTACCGCGAGAAGCTGGACGCCGTCCGCAAGGCGTGCGAGGCGATCGGCCGCGACCCGTCGACGTTGACCCTGTCGTTCGGCCAACGCGTGTCGGTCGACGCCGACGAGCGCCGCGCGGAGCAGCGCGCCGCCGAGCAGTACGAACGGAACGGTGTCGCGTTCGACGATCAGCTGCGCCAGCGTTTCATCTATGGCACGCCGCTGCAGGTGGCGGAGAAGGTGAACGCGTTCAAGGAGCTCGGCGTCGACCAGTTCATCCTGTGGCACGAGCCACCGTTCGACGCGGAGGCCGAGGATCAGATCCGCCAGTTCTCCGAATCCGTGATGCCGCTCGTCCGCTAGAGCGCCTTCAGTTGCACTTCCGCGAGCTCGACGTGGCGGACCGTTCCGGCGCCGCGGTACGTATCGAGCGCCTCCTCGAGCAGCTGGCGCGCTTTCTCCTTGTCGCCGGGTGCGTCGCGGTCGGCGAGCATCGCCGCATAGAAGCGTCGGGCGTCGGCCGCCTCGAAGAGAAACGGACTCTCTTCTGCGATCTTGATCGCGTCGGCGAAGTGCTGCTCGGCCTCATCCCATCGCTCCCCGGCGTGGGCGGCGATCCCGGCGATCGTGGCCGAGAGCCGCGCGTCGTAGGCCCGGACGGTTATCGAGCCCGTCTCGAACGTCTCGAGGACCTGCGGATACAACACCGCGGCTTCGGCGCGCTCGCCGAGGATCGCGAGTCCTTCGACCGCTCCGTGCAGGATCGCTTGCGCGCCCCAGATCGAGTGTCCGGAGCGCGGAAGCCGGTCGCGAGCCTCGTCGAACATCTTCACGGCTTCCTCACGGCGGCCGAGGTAGGCGAGAGTCGTGAAGACGATCGGCCAGGCCCATCCGTTGAAGCCGCCCGGCGGCTCTGAATCCAGTGCGGCGCGCGCGTGCCCCAGCGCCTCCTCCCACCGCCCGCGGAGGAACGCGCCACGATACAAGAATCCGTAGGCGTTCGAGATCCACGAGAACTCGAGGGTGCGACAGAACTCGAGGTCTCGTTGGGAGAACGCGTCCCAGGCGTCGATGTCCAGCGTTTCGTTCAAGTGGCGAGATGCCCGCAACCGCTCGGTGAGCATCCACGCCACTTGGTTCCCGATCCGCCGGGAAAGCGGTTCCAGCTCGGCGTGGACGGTTTCGGCGCCGGCGTGATCGCCGGTGACGTAGTAGCTCCACTCGAGAACGGAGAGCATGCTCGCGAGATCGAACGGCGACGAGCTGTCGCGCAAGAGCTCGGCCGTGGCAGGTCCTTCCGCGACGAGTGCCGCGTGCTCGCAATGACTGTAGAGGACGACGGCGCGACCGAGCCGCGAGTAGCCCTCCGCGCGTGGATCTCCGACCTCGCGGGCGATGCCGATCGCCTCGTCCAACATCCCCATGCCGCCGTCGAAGTCGCCGAGGTATCCGACGAACGTACCGGCGGACCCAAGGAGGAAAGAACGGAGCGCCGTGCGGTCTTCACCGACGGCCATGAGTCCCCGCTGCGTGAACTCCATGCCCTCCGCAACGCGTCCGGCCCACCCGAGCTGGTACGAGATGTCCCAGCAGGCCCGCGCGGCGGCTTCGTGATCCCCGAGCTCGGCGTACTGGTCGAGGGCTTCCCGCCAGGATGCGAGCGACTCCGCCGTCCGCCCCAGGCTGCGTTGCGCGAAGCCGAGCTTCACGAGCAACTCGGCCGTCCCGCGGACGTCGTCCTCACGCTGGAGAGAGATGCCGCGCTCGAAGGCGCGGAGCGCTTCTTCGAACGCCGCGGCCCGCATCGCGCGATCTCCCGCTGCGATGAGGTAACGGATGGTCTTGTCCGGATCGGCGGCGGCGCCGGCCTGATACAGGTGGTGCGCGAGGTCCGCCGTGTGCTCGTCCAGCCGGCGCTCATGAACACGCTCGATCGCGTCCGCGACACGGAGGTGCAGCCGCTGCCGGCGCGGCAGCGAGAGACCGGTCAGGAGCGTTTGGCGGATCAGCTCGTGCGCGAACGTGAAGCGCGGCTGGAACGCGTCCTCGCTCGACGTAACGAGCCGCGCGCGCTGCGCTTCCTCGATCGCGTCGAGCAGGACATCGGGCGAGACTTCGCCGAGGGCCTCGACGAGTTCGAACGTGAAGGTGCGGCCGATGACGGCGGCTCCGGCGAGCGCCTTGCGCGAGCCCTCCGACAGCCGGGCCAGCCGTCGTCCCAGGACGAGGCGCACGCCCTCGGGGACGTCGACCTCGCCGATGCGCACCTCGGTCCGCCACTCGCCGCGCGCATCGAAGAGCTTCCCCTCCTCATGGAGGTGCTGGAAGACCTCTTCCACGAAGAAGCAGTTGCCCTCGGTCTCGCCGTGAACGGCGTCCACGAG
Source organism: Actinomycetota bacterium (assembly GCA_044866075.1). Lineage (GTDB taxonomy): Bacteria > Actinomycetota > AC-67 > AC-67 > AC-67 > JBASRP01. Next base: position 14,713 of record JBIOTQ010000036.1, read on the forward strand.
CGATGGCGGCGGCTCGCGCCCGGCGAGCGCCCGCAGCATCGCCTCGACCCCGTCCTTCGGCAGTCGCGCCAGGCTGATGCGATGCACCAGTCGCCGTCGCACGAGCTCCTCGAGCGCGCGCGCGAGTGGCCGGTCGACGTCGAGCTCGACGTCGCGGTACGTGCCGACGATGAGGATCGGCAGATCGGCTAGCCGCTCGGCGAGATGCTGTAGGAGGAGCATGCTCGGTTCATCCGCCCAGTGCAGGTCCTCGAGCACCAGCATCAACGGTTGCATACGCGCGGCTCGCGTCATGAACTCGGTAACCGAGTTGAAGAGGTAGCGGCGCTCCTGTTCGGGCGGGAGTTCGATCGGCGGCGCCAGGTCGGGGAAGAGGCGGCGCAGCTCCGGCATGATGCGCGCGATCTCCGGGCCGGTGTCCCCGAGCGCCTCCCACAGCGTCCCGCGTGAGATGACGCGCGCCGTCGCTTCGAAGATCTCGACCACCGGTGCGTAGGGGACCGCGGCCTCGGTCTCGTAGCAGTGCCCGACCAGCGTGAGGAGACGGTGCGAGGCCGCCTCCTCGCCGATCTCCTCGGTGATGCGCGTTTTCCCGACCCCCGGCTCCCCGCCGATCATCACCAGCGATCCCCGTCCCGCGACCGCGTTCTCGACGTGGCGGCGGAGGTCCGCGCGCTCGGCGTCGCGGCCGACGAATTCGGTCTTGCGGTGCACGGGCGTCGCGAGCTCCTGCGCGGGGCCCGCGGCCTGCCGCGCCACTTCGAACAGCCGCCAGCGCTCGGGGAAGCCCTTGAGCCAGAACAAACCTCGATCGAGGTACGAGAGGTCGGGCCGCATCCCGGCGAGGTCCTTCACGACGTTCGCGATCAGGATCTGTCCGCCGCGGGCCTTGCCGGCGATGCGCGCCGCCGCGTTGACCGCTGCGCCGAAGAGGTCGCCGGCCTTCTCGCTGACCTCACCGGCGTTGATCCCGATCCGCACGCGGATCTCGCGGCCGGGGCTCGTTCTGTTGCGGTCGTCGAGGGCGCGCTGGATCTCGACCGCGCAGGAGATCGCCTTGCGCGGCGACGCGAACGCGACCATGAATCCGTCACCGAGGGCTTTGATCTCGCGGCCGCCGTGATGGGCGACGCGGTCGCGCACGATGTCCTCGTGCGTGCGGAGGAGCTCGTCGGCGACCTCGTCACCGAGGCGCGTTCGGAGATCCGTCGACCCCTCGACGTCGGTGAAAAGGACGGTGACGGCGCCTTCCGGCATTGAGCTCATAGCCGCTCGGATCCCCCTTCAGAACCCTATCATCGAGCCCGGATACACTGGCCGCTCCCATGCCCGAGGTTCCCTGCGCCTTCCACCCCGACCGGCTGACCGCGGTCTCGTGCTCCAACTGCGGCCGGCCGATCTGCCCTGCCGACATGACGCCGGCGCCGGTTGGCTACCAGTGCCCGATATGCACGGGGCGCGCGCGGGAGGGCGCGCTCGGCGCGGCCTCGTACCGGACGCGGTCGGCCGTCGGCCGCCAAACCGACCGCGTGCCGCTGGTGCGCCTCCTGAAGAGATCGGGGGTGACCCAGGCGCTCATCGCTGCGAACGCCGCGGTCTTCATCACGATGCTGGTTGTGATGTTGACCCGTCGAACCAGTTGGGAGGACTCGCGGCTGCTGCTCGATTTCGGCGCACTCTACGCGCCGCTCCCGCGGTCGGACTGGTGGCGGCTGATCACGGCGATGTTCGTGCACATCGGCCCGCTGCACCTGCTGTTCAACATGTACGCCCTCGCGATCTTCGGGCCGGCTATCGAGAGCCGGTACGGGCGCGCGCGGTTCCTGGCGATGTACCTCTCCGCGGGATTCCTCGGCAGCGCGGCGTCGCTGCTTCTGACGAAGGGCGGTGGGGTGCGCGCCGGAGCGTCGGGAGCCGTGTTCGGGATCCTCGGCGCGTGGATCGCGTTCTTCGTGCGCCACCGCAGCGCGCGCGGCGCGCGCGAGCAGCTGCGGTCGCTGTTCTTCCTGGTAGCGATCAACCTCTTCATCGGTGTGTCCGTGGGACACATCGACAACTTCGCGCACCTGGGCGGACTGGCCGGGGGCTTCGTGACCGCGATGGCGCTCGAGCAATCGGTCCGCCGGAAGAGCCCGGCGGAACAGCAGCTGATCGGACTGGCCGGCTACGCGCTGGTGATCGCCGGCGGTGTCGTGGCCCTGATCGCGTCCGGTCGCTTCGTCTCCGTGCCGGTCACCCGGCCGGGCTTGGGCGCCCTGGCGTTCGCGATCTCGTCCGCGAGCTTCTGGGCGATCCGGTTGAGGTGGCGCGGCGAGCGCATCAGCAGTCCGCCGAAGCGCTCGGGTGGACCAAGCGAGATGTGGATCTCGCACCCCCATCCCGAGAAGGGGATGACCACGACCTCGGCCGGGCCACGCGACGGGCCGGAGTGCCACACGCCCTTGTAACGGGTTGCCCCGCTCGGGGGGCCGGTGACCAGCTCGCCGTTGCGATCGAGGCGCAGACGCACGCCGTCGACGCCGCTCAGGTGGGGGAGAGAGGCGCCGACCTCCGCCGGCGTGCCTTCGGTGCGCGCGTATGCCCAGGGAGCGTCCATCCGGGCCTCCTCCCAGTGAATGAACGTCATTCATTATCATGAACGCCGTTCAGTGTGTCAAGACCTAATCGCCCGGAACCTAACAATCCGTCCGAAGGTTGGCTGCGATTTTCCGGAGCTGGAGTAAGGTATGAACGTGGTTCAGTCCCAGCGCTCCGCCCGGGTCGATGCACGGCAGCGTAAGCGCGCCGCTGGAGACGGGAATCGTGACCGGGGTCGAGAGTCTCTGCGCGGCGGGCGATCGGTGAAGTCGGCGGACGAACGCCGGCGCGACATCCTCAACGCAGCCGTGCATCTGTTTGCGGAGGAGGGCTTCCATGAAACGACCGTGCAAGAGATAGCGGCCGCCGCTGGCGTGGCGACTGGGACGGTCTATCTGTATTTTCCTTCGAAGGATCAGGTGCTTTTGGCGCTCCACCGGCGTCTGGGGGAAGGCCTCGCCGCGCACGTCGAGGACGCGGCTTCAGACATGTTCGATCGTCAGGCTCGCGGGGAGCAGGTCGATTACAGAGAAGCCGTGGACGCCATCGTCGACTCCCTCGTCGGTCACGCCATAGAGAACCGGGAGCTGACGGAAGTATGCTGCCGATACCGGCCGCTGATCCACCGCGACCCACACGGAACACTCGGCGAGCGACACCTGGGGCTGGTCATGCGCGTCCTAGAAGCGGGTGTCGCGCTTGGTCTGATCCACACCTCCGATTCGGAGATGACCGCCTACTTACTGGATGCCGCGATTAGTGAGACCGTCAGCGATCACATCACCTACGGCGAGCCCGCGGACCTTGAGCGGCTCGTCGCGTCGGCGAAGGAGCTCGTCCGCAAGACCGTCGCTCCCGCGATCGATCCCCCCAAGCAGCCGCGCGATCGACGGCGCCGCGGCTGAATCGCACGATCCACCGCAGTTCCTTTAGTCTCCAGTCGATGCTGATCACCCGTGAGGAAGCATCCTTCGATTTCGGCGGCGCGCGCTTCGATCTCGAGCGCGACCGAGACGTCCTCGCGTGGATCTTCTCGCAGTACCTCTACGGTGAGGTGACCGGCGTCCAGGTCGGCCACTGGCTCGAGATCGCGCCCGACTTCGACGCCGCGCAGTTCCTGGCGCGCCAGGCGAACGAGGAGATGGCGCACGTGAAGCTGTTCCTGCGCATCCTCGATTCGCTGGGCGCAAGCCCGCAGCCGCCGCACCGCGCGCTGTCGTTCCTCGCGACCGACTTCGCCGGCGCGACGTTCGAGGAACACTGTTTGCTCGAGATGGCGGTGGGCGAGGGGTTCGTTCTGACGGCGATCTACGCGTTCATCGACACGCTCCCCGAAGGCGAGATCCGCACGCTCATGACCGGCCTCGCACGCCAGGAGGAAGGCCACGTCAATTTCGGCGAGGAGCAGACGCTCAAGGCGCTCGCGCGCCGCCCGGCGCTGGCGCGACACCTTCTCGGTCTGACGCTCGTCGCGATGCTCGGCGTCCGCGCGATCGCGCGCTACACCGGCAAGCGCTACGGCGACCACGCGGTGCTGCGACAGATGCCGGCCTTCCTCGCGCATTCGAACTCCGTGACCGAGCTGCGCCTGCGCCGCCTCGGCATCATCGACCGGCCTCTCGCGTCGCTCGGTCGCGCCGAACGCACGTCGTTGATGGCCAAGGCCGGTGCGTCACGCTACGCGAGGGTTTTGAATCCGCTCCGCCGCAAGCCGGTGCCGCTGACGAAGTCGTACCTGCACGACCCCTCGATAATGGGGCGCTTCGTAGCGCGGACCTAGGCCTCCCCGGACGCCGGCCCTTCCGGTTGAGCCGGTTGCTCGGCGGAAAGCGCGCGCAGCGGCGGCAAGCACATCCACGTGACGGCAGCCGTGATGAGCGCCCCCGAAAGGGCGACGCGCCATTGCCCGATCCCGGCGGCGATCAGGAGGTTGAACGCCATGATCGACAGCGCGAGGGTCGCGCCGCGCGCGGCGTCGAAGCGCCGGTCGGGCACGCCGACGTCGAACGCCTCGTCGACGAAGAGAACGAGCCAGGTCGCGAGGTACCAGCCGAGGAAGTTCCATAACGGCACGCCGAGATATCCGTTCGCGTTGCGCCAGCGGTACATGTCGCCGAGGAACCACTGGTTGCCGTGCAGCGACACCGGATCGACGACGAGGTCGACCAGGACGGCGCCCAGCGCGCCGAGCCAGGGGACCACGATGCGGTCGCGCGCGCGGAAGCCGACGATCGCGATCGCGCGTCCCGCCCACATCAGGACGCCGTGCGACAAGGGGACGAAGAGCGGCACGTTCAAGATGTACAGCTCGTCGCCCTTGGTGAAGCCCGTGTAGTCGTAGCGGCCGTACGGAAAACCGGTGCGGGTGCTCGAGAGCTCGAACACCAGGGCGACGGCCGACGCGATCGCCCAGAAGCGGAACGCCCGCTTCCATCCCCGCTCGGTCGATGCAGCCCAGAAAAAGGCCGCGATGAACGCCACCGCGTACCAGCGGCTCGCGATCGTCTCGAGGACGATCATGCCTCGGACGCTGCGGAGCGACCGTCCGCGCTAGGGTTGACCCGCACGTCAGGTGGTTGTATCAGAAGCCCGGGAGGGCGCAAAGCGCCCGGGGTGCGCAGAGGCTGCGGAGAGAGATGCCCGAGACGTTCGACCGAGAACGCTTCTACATCGGAGGCGCGTGGCTGGCGCCCGGCCGCGGGAAGTGGATCGAGGTCGAGGACCCCGCGACGGAAGAGGTCTTCGCGCGCGCGCCGCTCGGCCGCCGCGACGACGCGCGCCGCGCGCTCGCCGCCGCACGGCACGCTTTCGACGAAGGTCCGTGGCCTCGCATGACACCGGCGCAGCGCGCGCAGGCGATGAAGCGTTTCGCGATCGAGCTCGCGCTGGACCGGCAGAAGCTCACGGAACTTCTCATCCGTGAGGCCGGGTGCACGCGATTGATGGCGGAGCACCTCCAGGTGGGTCCGCCTCTCGAGCACCTCTCCTGGTACGCGGACCGCGCGGCGCGCGATCTCGACGAACGACTTCCGTCGCATAAAGGTCCGCCGCCGTCCGAGTCCATCGTCACCCGCGAGCCCGTCGGCGTCGTCTCGGCGATCGTTCCCTGGAACTTCCCGCTGTACATCGCGACGCACAAGATCGGCGCGGCGTTGGCCGGCGGCAACACGGTGGTGCTGAAACCGGCCTCCTGGACGCCGCTGTCGGCCTTCTTCTTCGCCGACGCGGCCGAGCGCTCCGGGCTGCCTCCCGGCGTTTTGAACGTCGTCACCGGCGCCGGCCAGGAGGTCGGCGAGGAGCTCGCCTCCAACACACTCGCCGACATGGTCTCGTTCACGGGCTCGACGGAATCCGGCAAGCGCGTCATGCAGCTCGCCTCCTCGAACGTCAAGAAGGTGTCGCTCGAGCTCGGCGGCAAGTCCGCGGGTGTGGTGCTGGCCGATGCGCCGCTCGACAGCGCCGTCCCGCATCTGCTGTGGTCTTGGCTCGTCCACCAGGGGCAGGCCTGCGGCGCCGCGACGCGCTTCGTCCTGCACGAGAGCATCCACGACGAGTTCGTCGACCGGCTCGTGGCGCAGGTCAAGGGGCTGACGATCGGCGACCCCAAGGAGTGGACGACGCTCGTCGGGCCGCTCATCCGCGCGTCGCACCGCGATCGCGTCGAGCGCTACATCGCGATGGGCAAGGACGAGGGCGCCACGCTCGTGACCGGAGGCGGACGGCCCCAGCATCCGCCGACGGGGCACTACCTCGAGCCGGCGATCTTCGTGGACGTGCGGAACGACATGCGCATCGCTCAGGAAGAGATTTTCAGACCGGTCGTCGCGATCATCAAGGTCCGCGACGACGACGAAGCGCTCCGCGTCGCGAACGACTCGATCTACGGACTAGCCGGCGCGGTCTGGGCTGGGACGCGCGATCGCGCCGTCGCGTTCGCGCGCGGCATGCGCACGGGAACCGTCTCGTGCAACGGCGGCGGCCTCAACCCATGGGCGCCGTTCGGCGGCTACAAACAGTCCGGGATCGGACGCGAGCTCGGCCTCATCGGTATGGACGAGTTCACTGAGGTGAAACACCTGAACCTCGGGGTCGAACGGCCGGCCGGCGACGCCGGGCCGGGCAGCGCCGGCGTGTCGGCTTAGCCCTCGCCCTCGCCGCCGACGTCCATCTCGAACCGCGGCAGCATGATCTTCATCACGTCGGCGACGGCCGCACACGCGGCGCAGATGCGGGCCTTGTCGCGGCGGTCGACCGAATACGTCGCCGGCACGTCGGGGTGGATCGTCCGCTCGCCGCAACGCGGGCAGGTCTCGAGACCGGGCGCATCCGCGAGCCCGCGCTTGGCGAGGATGTCGGCGACGTGCGCGCGCGTGTAGTTGCGCACCGCCTCGGCGACGGCGTCTTCGTCGTGCGTTTCGGTCGTGTCGGCCACGGAACCTCCCGGTGCAACGTCGGGCGGCATCGTAGCGACGAGTATCTCCGGCACGCGAACCCGTTGTCTGGTGTGATCGCGTTAACCAGGGCGGGCGGGGGGCCGATAACCCCGACCCCATCCAGCCTGAATAGGATGCGCGTCCGTGGACGCGTCGTCGCTCCTGGCGACCGCCGTGGTGGCGGCGGAAGCGGCCGGTGACCTGCTCCTTTCCCGGTTCCGCGCGCCGGCGCGCGGCGTCGAGCGGAAGTCGTCGACGACCGACATGGTCTCCGACGCCGACCGCGACGCCGAGGCAATGATCCGTGAGATCCTCGCAAAGGCGCGGCCCGACGACGCGATCCTCGGCGAGGAGGAAGGGGAGCGAGCCGGCGCCAGCGGCCTGCGCTGGGTGATCGATCCTCTCGATGGAACGACGAACTTCCTCTTCGGGTTGCCCCAGTGGTGCGTCAGCGTGGCGTGTGAGGACTCCGCGGGAGGCCTGGTCGGCGTCGTTCACGATCCCTGTCACCAAGAGACGTTCGTGGCGTCGCGAGGGAACGGCGCCTTCCTCGGTGCGGATCGTTTGAGCGTCTCCGAGAAGGTCGATCTATCCGATGCGCTGATCGCGACGGGGTACTCCTACCTGCCGGAAGAACGCGCGGCAGAGGCGGTTCAACTCGAACGAGTCCTCCCGCGTGTGCGAGACATCCGCCGACTTGGGTCAGCGGCACTGGACCTCGCGTGGACGGCGGGGGGTCGCTTCGACGGCTATTACGAGACTCCAACACATCACTGGGACTGGGCGGCCGGCGTGGTCTTGGTGCGCGAGGCCGGCGGTCTCGTAGGGGAACTGCCGGCCGTCGGACCGTCTGGCCCGGGCCTCGTCGCCGCAGGGAACGGCCTGTACGACGCCCTCGTCGAACTCGTGACATGAAGCGCCGGCTGCCGATCCTTCTCGTCATCGCAATAGCATGTGGCGGCGGGCCCCCTGATGCCGGAGATTCGGGGATCGAAGGCGTCACCGTGAGCGGGCCGCAGTGTCCCGTCGAGGTCGTGGGATCGCCGTGTCCCGACCGGCCGATCTCGGCCCGCCTCGTGATCACCGAACACGGTTCCACGACGACGGTTGCGACGGTCCGCTCGGACGCCGACGGCGCCTTCCGCGTTGTGCTCGCACCAGGCGAATACGCGATCTCCTCGCCGTCGCCGGGGCCGCCGTCGCTGGCGCCGATCGATGTCGTCGTCCGCGCGCACGCATTCACTCGCGTGAACGTGATGTTCGACTCGGGGATCCGCTAGCGCTCCGCGTTGGGGCGCGAGAACATGAGCGCGATCATCGGAAGGGCGTCGTGCATCGGCGCCGGATCCAGCAGAACGTTGAGTACGACCGGCATCTTCGCTGCGAAGGCGTTGTGGAGCGCCAGCTCGAGGTCGGTCGCGCGGTCGATCCGATCGCCGTGACCGCCGGCCATGTCGGCGAGCTTCTCGTAGGCCGTCCCCGGAAGGTCGGACGCGACGGCCCGGCCGTGGACGAGCTGTTGCATGTGCCGCACGATGCCCCATCCGCCGTCGTTGCCGATGACGACCGCGACGGCGAGGTCGTGCCGCGCCGCAGTGTCGAGCTCCATCGCGCCGAACCCGAACGAGCCGTCGCCGCTCAGCACGACGACCGGCCGGTCGGGGTGAGCGATCTTGGCGCCGATCGCCCAGGGCACGCCCATCCCGAGCGCGCCCATCGCCGATCCGAGCGACGACATCGTCGATCCCGGCCGTCGCGCGGGCAGCGCGTCGACCGCCCACAGCGCCAGCTCGCCGGCGTCGACGCACACGATGGCGTCCTCCGGCAGCCAGGCCGCGACCTCGGCGACGAGACGGGCCGGATGGATCGGGTCGGGGGAGAGGCCCGCGCGTTCGTTCAGCGCGCTTGCCTGCTCCTCCGCGGCCGCGCGCAAGCGTGAGAGCCAGTCGTCTGTCGGCAGCCCGCCGAAGCCGTCCGTCAGCGCTTCGACCGTGCGGCGGACGTCGGCGACGACGGCGACGTCGCTCGGCCGTCCGAGAGCGAACGCGTTCGGGTCGGAGTCGACGCGCACGAGTGTCGCGCCTGGGTTGAAGGCGCCCCCGGCCAGCATCAGGTCGAGCTTCGTGCCGAGCACCAAGACGACGTCGGCCTCGCCGTACGCGATCTGGGCCGGGCCCGACAAGAAGTTAGGGAAACCGAAACAGAACTCGTGGTCGTCGGAGACGATGCCGCGCCCGCCGCGGATCGTGAAGAGCGGGATGCGCGCGCGCTCGACGAACGCTCGGATCGCGTCCGCGGCTCCCGACCAGAACGCGCCCGACCCCGCGATCGCGACCGGCCGCTCCGCCGCCGCCAGAGCCGCGCGCGCGACGGAGATCGCTTCCGGATCGGGTTCGGGGGCCTCAAACGGCAGCGGGTCCGGCGCGTCCACCGACGCGGCGGCGAGCTGCACGTCCACCGGGATCTCCACGACGGCGACGCCGGGCCGGCCGGCGCGGGCGTGCCCGAACGCGGCTGCGAGCGTCTCGCCGGCGTCGTCCGGGGACGAGACGGTCGCGCTCCACTTCGAGACCGGACGCACGACCGCGATCTGGTCGAGATCACCCGGATGACCTTGCCCCCGTTGCGACAAGCCCACGGCGCCTGTGATGCACACGAGCGGGATGCCGCTCGCCTGGGCGTCGGCGAGGGCGGTGACCGCGTTTGTCAGCCCGGGTCCGCCGGTCACCAGCACGACGCCCGTGCGGCCGGTCGACAGCGCGTAGCCGCACGCCATCCACGCCGCGCCGCGTTCGTCGCGCGCGTCGATGATCCGTACGCCCTCGGCGGCGCATCCCTCGAAGATCGCGTTCGTGTGATCGCCGCACAGCGCGAAGACGACCTCGACGCCGTGCGTCTTCAGCGTTCGAGCGACCAGCCTCCCCGCGTCGACCATACGTGCCTCCATCGTTCCAGATGTCGCCGCTCGGGCGCGCATCGGGGGCATCGACGCTCGGGTATCGTCGGAGCGTGACCGGTCGGTTCACGCGCTGGTGGGTGGCGGGATTCATCGCCCTCCTGGCCGTGGTCGGTTTCGGGCAGCGCGAGTCTTGGCCCTTCACGTGGTGGTACATGTTCAGCGGCGTCGAGCCGGCCGTGGCGCACGTCGGGCGGGCTGTGGCGGTGACGCCGGACGGCGGCGAGGCGGTCCTCGGATCGGACGCACTGCCGGCCGGTCTGCTCAGTCACCGGTTGCTCCAGAGGTTCGCACGGGGGTCCTCCGCCGAACGCTCCCGACTCTGTACGCAACTTTTGACGGCCGCTCGCGCACACGGCCCCGTCGAGGAGGTGCGCGTCGAGGAACGCAGCTGGCGCGTTCTCGAGCGAGAGGGCGATCGGCCGGGGAACATCGAGACCAGAACGGTGGAGGTGTGCCGCTGAACCTCCGCGCACGCGTCGACCGTTTCTTCTTCCTGCCGGCGTCCCCGACGAACCTGGGGATGATCCGCATGGGGCTCTTCGCCTCCGTCGCCGCCTCCGCGTGGCAAGAGAACGTCGCCGCCGACGCGGCGAGGGCTCAGGTGAACTGGCGACCGACGTCCTTCTTCCGCCTGCTCGGCGGCCCGCCGTCGTCCGGCGTGCTTCGCACGATCCAAGTGGCGCTCATCGCCGCGGCGATCCTCGCAGCGGCGGGACTCTTCACCCGCCCGGCGCAGATCGTCGCCACGCCGCTCGCCGCGTACTTGCTCGGGTTCGACTCGAACGTGGGGAAGATCAATCACCGATCGATGCTCCTCGTCCTACTGCTCTTCGCGTTGCTGCCCGCGCGGCTCGGCGACGGAGTGTCGATCGATCGATTGATCGCTGCGGCCCGTGCCCGGACCGGATCGCGACCGCCGCCTGATCCCCGGTACCGCTGGCCCGTCGCGCTCACTCAGGTGACGGCTGTGTCCGTCTACTTCTTCGCCGGCCTAGCGAAGATCGTGAACGGCGGCCCGGACTGGTTCGGGCGCGACGCGTTCCGGCGCTTCCTTTACGTACGCCTCGATCAACTCGCCGACCCGCCGCGCGCCGGCCTGTGGCTCGCCGCGCATCCCGGATGGGCGCAGGCCGCGGCGATCGCGAGCATGACCTTCGAGCTGTCGGTGGTGCTGGTGCTGGTGTGGCCGGTGCTGAAGCGCGTCGTGCTGCCCGGCCTCGTGGCTTTCCACGAAACGACACGCCGGCTCGTGCGCATCGATTTCACGCGGACGATGGTCGCCGCGCTCATCCCGCTCGTCGACTACGAGCGTCTCGGCGCCCGCATCCGCGAACGGGTCCGGCGGCCGCGCGCGACGTTGCTGATCGACGGCCGGTGCGATCTGTGCCGCCGCACGGCGGCGGTGCTCGAGGCCGCCGACGCACTCGGCCGGCTCTCGATTGCCAACGCCCGCGACGCCGAAGTCCTCGCCCGGTTCCCGGCGATCGATGGGGCCGGGGCGCTCGACGAGATGCATCTCGTGCTGCCCTCGGGACGCGTCCGCGCCGGATTCGACGCCTACCGCGGGCTGGCCTGGATGCTTCCGATCGGCTGGACACTCGTGCCGTTCCTCAACGTCCCTGGGATAAAGGCGATCGGTCGCCGCGTCTACGGACGCGTGGCCCGCTCCCGGCTTCCCGTTTTGCACTGCACGTCGGCGTCGTGCAGCATCGACCGCACGCCGGCGGAGGAGACGTCGGGGACGAGGAGAGGTGACCCACCATGATGCGCGGGGAAGGGATCGAGATCATCCGTGGCGTGACGCCGGAGGAAGTCTTCGACTTCGTGCTGGACGACAGGCAGTACACGAAGGCCGACACCAAGATCGTTCGGGTCACGAAGGTTGCCGACACAGAGGACGGGATGATTGCGATCGAGGACGGCAAGTTCTTCGGCTTACCCGGATCCGTCGTGACGCGGTACCGCTGGGTCCCGTTCAAGCGCATCGACGTGATGCTCGTGCACGGCGTCCTGAAGTCGCTGAACGCCTCGTTCGATATCGAGCAGGTCGAGGGCGGGACGCGCGTCCACCATGTCGAAGAGCTCGAGATGGGTTTGGGACCCGTCGGCCCGCTGTTCGAGCTGGGTTTCCGGACGTGGCTCGAGAACTCGGTCCGCCAAGAGGTCACAGAGATCAAGCGGCTCATGGAAGCCGGCGAGCGCGGCCGTCCATACCGGGAGATGCCGTCGTCGTGAGCGACATCCTCCTGACCGCCCGCGAGAACGGCGTCCTCCGGCTGACGCTCAACCGTCCCGAGCGCAAGAATTCGATCTCGCCCGAGCTGCGCGAGGAGCTGCTCGCGGCGCTCGACGAAGCACGGACCGACGACGAGATCCGGTGTGTGGTCATCACCGGCGCCGGCGATGCGTTCTGTTCCGGTGTCGATCTTGGGCGGTCGAAGGTGACGGAAGGTGCGGCGCGCGCCGAGCCGCAGAAGCCGGACCTGCGCGCGATCCGCGAGGCGATGAAGCGCGGCATGCAGCGCGTGATCCGCGCGATCTGGGAGCTCGACAAGCCCGTGATCGCGTCCGTCAACGGCGTCGCGGCGGGCGGCGGCGCACAGCTCGCCCTCGTGTGCGATCTGATCATCGCGGCGGACACCACGCGGTTCATCGAGATATTCGTGAAGCGCGGCCTCGCCGTCGACTCGGGCGGCGGATGGCTGTTGCCGCGGCTCGTCGGTCTGCCGAAGGCGAAGGAGCTCGTGTTCTTCGGCGATCCGATCTCGGCGGGCGATGCCCTCGCCGCGGGACTCATCAACAAGGTCGTCGCGCCCGATCAACTGGAGGCCGCGACGCGCGACTGGGCCGAGCGTCTCGCTCGCGGACCGACGCGGTCGATCGGCGCGTCGAAGACGCTTCTCAACCGCGCCCTTGAAACCGATCTCGGCACGGCTCTCGAGGAGGAAGCGACCGCGCAGGCACTCGTCAGTCAGACGCGTGATTTCTCCGAAGGGGTGCGCGCGTTCGCAGAGAAACGCGACCCCGACTTCCAGGGTCGCTGAATTGATCCTAGAGGCGCGTGAAGGGAAGGCGATGCCTCCCCTTCACGTACGATCGGGATTCTAGCTCGAACCGCCCTTACGCCCGATCCGCTGATAGAACTCGACGCCGTAACGCCGTTTCGTCGACTCGCCGCCCTTCTTGCCGCCGAGGCGTCCAATACGGCTGAAGTGGTCGCCGCCGTACCGCTGCTTCGTCGAAAGCCCACCCTTGCGGCCCGCTTCCGCGCGAGACATCTTTTGATCCATCAAGAACGGACACCTCCCTCAGGCGTTGATGTCGGCAACGGCGAAACAACGCCGATGCCAGTCGCCTGTGGTTGGTTACCCGGCCTGCTAACGCGCGAAACCCCAGCGTAGGTTGCGTGTTTCGTCAGGTCGAGGTGGCCTGTTCGACGGTGTCGTACATCGGGAAAACGGCGTTCAAGCCGGTCACCGACAACACACGCAACACCGTCCCCTGCGCGCCCGCGAGCGCGAGCTCGCCGTCCTTCTCTTTCACGCGCTTGAGTCCGCCGACGAGAACGCCGAGCCCGGTCGAGTCCATGAAGAGAACCTTCTCGAGGTTCACGACGAGGTGATCGCTGCCTTCGTCGAGCAAAGCGATGATCTTTTCGCGGAGCTTGGGAGCCGTGAAGACGTCGACCTCACCCTCGACGTCCACCACGGTCCAGCGTCCGGCCGTACGAGATGCGACGGCGATGTCGATGATCCTCACCTCCGTTTTTTGACGTAGATGCTTACATTCCCCCGACCCACCCCGAGCAAACCGAGCGTTTCGTGATGGGTCGGGGCTGGAAGGATAGCTCACGTATCCTGGGCGAAGCCCCGTGGGGGCCGCCCGAGCGACGACTCCCGAGGTGTGTCCATGTCGGAAGTGACCGTGAAGGTTCCGGCCGAACCGGACTTCGTGCACGTCCTCCGTTCCGTGGTCGCCACGGTGGCCGCACGCGTCGACCTGACCTTCGACGAGATCGACGATCTCCGCTTGGCGGTCGACGAGGCGTGCGCGCAGCTCCTCGGACTGCCGTCGGGCGCGACCGCCTTGACGGTGCGGATCTCGCCGCGCGATGCCGGGGGCCTCGTCGTGGTCGTCACGATCGACGCCGAGGTCCGGGCGTGGCCGCCCGAAGGCGCCGAGCGGACGCTCACGTGGCAAGTGCTCGCCGCTCTCGCCGACGACGCGCGGTTCGAGGAGGCCGACGGTCACCCGGCACTCCGTCTGACGAAGAACAAACAGCCCGCCACCACATCCTGATGGCCGAGATCGAAGACCGTCTGGTCGACGAAGAGCGTTCCGCGGAGCTCTTCGAGCGATTGGCCGACGACCCCGACGCGCGCGAAGAACTCGTGCGTCTTCACTATCCCCTCGTCGAGTATCTCGCGCGCCGGTTCGCCGGACGCGGCGAGCCGGTCGACGATCTGGTGCAGGTCGCGAGCATCGGACTGTTGAAAGCGATCGACCGGTTCGATCGCGAGCGGGGCGTGAAGTTCTCGACGTACGCGACGCCGACTATCATCGGCGAGCTGAAGCGTCACTTCCGCGACAAGGGCTGGGCGATGCGGGTGCCGCGCCGCCTCCAAGAGATCGGCTTGCAGCTGTCGCGCGTCGTCTCGGAGATGTATCAGGACCTCGGCCGCTCGCCGACCGTCGCCGAGATCGCGGAACGCTCGGGCTTGAGCGAGGACGACGTCCTCGAAGGCATGGACGCGATCCACGCGCATTCCATCGGATCCCTCGACGCGCCGACGGACGAGGAGGGCCAGACCTCGGGAGGTAGGCTCGGCGCGGAGGACGAAACGTACGAATTGCTGGAAGGCTGGGCGAGCGTCGCGCCGCACCTCGAGGAGCTGCCCGACCGCGAGCGCCGGATCCTCTACCTCCGCTTCTTCCGTGGCATGACCCAGAGTCAGATCGCCGACAAGCTCGGGATCTCGCAGATGCACGTCTCACGGATCCTCTCGCGGACGCTTCTCCTGCTTCGAGAAGCGGTCGGCGCCACCGACGGCTAGCGTGGTCGCCGCGGTTCACCGTCCGTGAGGAGGGGCCGAAGATAGAGGGGATGTCGACGCCTCTGGGGGGTCGCGGGGAGCACGTCGCCGCCCCCGCGACACCGCCGGGCCAAAAGCCCATTCCACCGTCGTCCCTCGACGACGCGGTCGCGCGCGCCATCGCCGGGGACGGCGCTGCCTTCGAGGAGATCTACCGGGCCCTGGCGGGGCCCGTATTCTCGTACCTGTCGAACCAGGTCCGCCGCCGGGAGGATGCCGAGGATCTCACCGGCCAGGTCTTCCTCGAAGCTATGCGCGGGGTTCGGACCTTCACGGGCGACGCGTCCGCGTTCAAGGGCTGGCTCTTTCGCATCGCGCACAACCGGGCGGTCGATTTGGCTCGGCGCCTCGCTCGCCGGCCCGAGGCAACGCTGGACGAAGCGGAAGCCTTGCCGGACCTCATCCAGACGGAGGAGCGCGCCCTTGCCGGCGTGGCCCAGAGCCGCGTCTGGCAGGCCGTGCGGGCCCTTCCGGAGCAGCAGCGCCGGGTCATCACGCTGCGGCTCGGGGCCGGGCTGTCCTCGCGCGAGATCGCCTCCGCGCTCGGAAAACGTGTCGGAACGGTCAAAGCTCTCCAGCATCGCGCGCTGGTCACCCTCGCGAAGACCTTGCAGGACCTGGAAGAGTCAACCTCTGAGCAGCTCCCGACGCTTTAGGTGGTGATGATGCGCGCACGCCGATCCCACGCCGAGCTGGACAGGCTCCTGGACCGCCTGGTGTCTCAGACACCTGGGGGTCAGGACCCCGAGGCCACCGGCGACCTCGCGCCGTTCCTCCACCCGGCGCGGGTTGCCAGGGCAACGCTCGTCCAGCGGCTCCCCGAAGACGTCCGGCGCGCACACCTCGTCGCGCTTCGCCAGGACCGGGTCCGGAACGTCGTGGTGCCGGCCGCCCGGCCGCGGTTCCGGGTCGCCCGGATCGCGATCGTTGCGGCGATCGTCGCCGTTCTCGGCTGCGGCAGCGCGCTCGCCGCGTCGGCCAACGCGTTGCCGGGCGACCCACTCTACGGCGTGAAGCGCGCGGCGGAGAGGATCTCGCTCGCGATGCATCGCGATCCCGTTGGACGCTCCGCGCTGCACCTCGAATTCGCGGAGAACCGCTCGCAAGAGGTCCAGGAACTCCTCGCCGCCGGCCGGAGCCCGTCCGAGGCTCTCGAGGCGTTGCAGGACGAGCTCGACGCGGCCGAAGCCGATGCGCTCAACGCGCAGGCGCTCGGTCGCGACGTCGACGCGCTCCTCGCGCACGTGCAGGCGATGTTCGACAAGCACATCACCGTGCTAACGGGCGTCCTGGACCAGGTCGGATCCGACCAGGCCAAGGAAGCGATCCAGCGCGCGATCGACCGCGCGAACGAT
Source organism: Actinomycetota bacterium (assembly GCA_044866075.1). Lineage (GTDB taxonomy): Bacteria > Actinomycetota > AC-67 > AC-67 > AC-67 > JBASRP01. Next base: position 31,130 of record JBIOTQ010000036.1, read on the forward strand.
CACCAGGCCAACGTGCGGGGCAAGAGCGGCGAGCACAAGCCCGAAGAGCCGGGCAAGCCCACCGGAAGCCCGGGCAAGAGCGGAGACGCGCCGGGCAAGCCCTAACCGAGAACTCGTGAGGCGCCGCGGTGTCCCCCAGCACCGCGGTGCCTCCGATTTAGGGGGGTTGTGCCGTTCGGCAGGGCGCGCGTAGAGTCGCCCCGGGAGCGGGGTGGGCATGCACGAGAATGAGATCCTCATCCGCGAGGGATACGACGCGTTCGTGCGCGGGGACCTCGAAGGCGTCAAGGAGTTCCTCGACCCGGATGTGCTGTGGCACGTCGGGGGAACGAGCCCGCTCTCTGGGATCTACAAGGGCCACGCCGAGCTCCTCGCTCTGTTCGGGAAGGTCTTCGAGATGACCGGCGGCACGATCGGGATCTCGGCGCGCGACATCCTCGCGAACGACGACCACGTGATCGTGCTGACGACGATGAAGGGGCAACGCGGCGATCGCATCCTGGACGACGACGGCGTCGCGATCTTCAAGATCCGGGACGGCAAAGCCGTCGAGGTCTGGAACTTCGCCGAGAACCAGGGCGCGATGGACGAGTTCTTTGGCTGATTCATACCGACGTTTCGATTCCACCCACCCACCCGCTACAGCTGCCGGTTGAACGCCGGCGGATAGGGAACGAACGCGATCTCCGCGTCGGCGCCGTGGATCTCGAACGCGGCGCCTAGGGCCTCCTCGACCGACGACGCGCTCTCGAAACCGGCGTGCGCCACGAGGTTCGGGGTCTCGGCGCCGGCCACGATCACCCGCCCCGCGTGCCGCAGGCGCTTCAACGGGAAAAGTGCCATGATCGCGTGCACGGGGTGGAAGCCGAACGCGAAGCGGTACTTCTCGATGTAGTCGGCGCGCGCGGCGAACTCGCGTTCGAAGCGCGTGCGCGCCTCGTATGGATCGCGCGTCTCGGGAAGCACGCGCTCCCACACCTCGCGGTACGACGGGTGGTGCTTCTCGTCCCAGCGGTCGCGGCAGGGCGTCGCGAGGATCACGGTGCATCCCGGCTTGCCGAGCGCCTCGATCATGCCGCCGAGATAGCCGAGCCCCGTCGAGATCAAGGTCAGGATCGGGTTGAGGTACGAGAACGCCGCGTAGGGGCTCCACTCGGGGACGCCGTACAAGACGACGTCGGCCTTCTCCTCGAGAAGCGTGCGCCGAGGCGGCATGTGCGCGCGGTTCGTCTCGAGCGCGATACGCCGCGTGCCGTCGACCGTGCCGGCGCGGATCGCCGCGACCTGCAACGGGTTGGCGAGGATCGTCTCGACCTTGAAGATGCGATCGGCGCCGAGCGTCTCGACCGTCATCGCGCCCATCTCGTCGAGCATCTCGTGCATGCGGTTGCGTTCGGTCGACATCGACATGTCGTCGGGGTTGTGGTGGTGACGGATCGACCGGAACGTCGATAGTCCCACGCAGATCGACTTCCATCCGCCGGAGAAGCCGCGCACGGTCGAGCAGTTGAGGTAGATGCAGAGGTCGGCGTCGGTGACGTGGCGCGACAGCTCGACGTCGTAGCCGTTCGGTGTGGTTCCGAGATGCACGAGCATGTCGGGATCCTCGGCGTCGTGACACACGAGCCGGTCGCCGAATTCCTTGACCAGATCCGCGCCGAGCAGGGTCGCAAGCTCGTCGTGGGTGAACTTGCGGTGCAACGCGTTCGCGCACACGAGCGTGACGTCCTCGCGGCGCACGCGCGCCGCTTCGAGCTCGGCGAGGATCCGGGGGATCCCCGCCGACCAGACCGGCGCGTAGCAAGGGACGGTCGGATCGTCGAAGGCGATCGTTACGCGGCGCCGGCCGCGCGCCAGATCGCGCAGCGGCGGCATGTCGACGGGGGCCGCCAGCGCGTCGCGCACGGCCGCGTCGAGGTCGGCCACCGGCTCGAGCGGGATCGACAGGCCCGGCGAGACGACGTGGGTGCGATCGGGCAGCTCGGCATCGATCATCGAGTCGCCGAAGACAATCTGCTTGCGCATAGGACTCCCTATCTACCGCGATGACCAGGGCATAAGCGAACGCGCCCCACGCGCCTCGGCAGGAATAGCTGCGCTCCGCGGTGAATCGTGGACCGATGGGGCTCCGGGTGAGGGTCACCGTCGCCCTGGTCGTGTGCGTCGTCCTCGGCGCGCCGATCGGGGCGCGACCGGCCGCGTCGTGCTCGTGGCCGATGTACGCGCACGACGCCGGCCACAGCGCGGCGCAGACCGCCGAGTGCGCCGCGATCGGGCCGACGAACGTCGCGACGCTGCGGCCCGCGTGGGCCGTCCCGGCCGGCGACAACATCACGGCCTCGCCGTCCGTCGCGGACGGGATCGTCTACGTCGGCTCCTGGGACGGCACGTTCTACGCCATCGACGCCGCGTCCGGCGAGCAGCTGTGGACGTTCACGGTCGACGACTCCTCCCGCGTGGCGTTCGGCCGGATCGTCTCGACCGCGGCGATCGCGCCCGTGCTGGTGCCGAGCGTCGGCGTCGTCGACGTCGTGTTGTTCGGCGGTGGCGGCACGCTGTACGCACTCAAGCCCGGACGCGAAGGGCCGGTCGTCCTCGCCAAGATCAACGTCGATCCGCGCAACGCGGCGCTGCGCGCGGCGCAAGCGCTGAACCCGCCGCAAGTCGAGATCGAGTCGTCGCCCGTCGTCGGTCACTTCCCCGACGGCGATCGGATCTTCGTCGGGATGGACGTGCACAACCGCGAGAAGGTCGGCCGGACGGGCTTGCTGTCCTTCGGATTGCGCCCGAACACCGGCGGCGACACGCCGTACCGTTTCGAGCTTCTGTACAAGTTCGATCCCGAGACGGGGATCGTGCGTCACTCGCTCACCGACGGATCGGGAACGGGATGGGGCTGTGGCGGCGTGTGGTCGTCGCCGGTCGTCGCGCCGACGGCGCTCGGTCCGGGGGACGGCGTGGTCGTGTTCGGCACGTCGAACTGCGACAACCCCGAGGAGTCCGCCGCGTTCGGCGAGATCGGCCGCGAAACGATGTTCGGGATCGACGCGAAAACCGGCGAGGAGCTCTGGCGTTTCGCGCCGCGCGAGCCCAACGACGTCGACGACGACTTCGGATCGTCGGCGAACCTCTTGCCGGGAGGAGGCGTCGGCGAGGGCGGGAAGGACGGCTGGTACTACGCCTTCGATCTGCGCCCCGGGCCCGATGGCAAGCCGGTCGAACGCTGGCGTACCCACGCCGCGCAGCCCGGCCACATCAACACCGGCTTCGCGGTCGGCGGTTTCATCGGGACGCCGGCGGTCGGCGAAGCGACCGATCCCGTCAGCGGCAAGACGCGCACGGTCGTGTTCGGCGCCACGTCGATCCCGACACCGATCGGCGCGCCCCTCGATTCCGGCGAGAACCCCATCGACACGACGTTGGTGACGGACGGCGATCCCGCCCGGCTCTTCAGCCTCCACGCGATGGACGCGGCGACGGGCGAGATCCTGTGGCGGTCGCCGCTCGCGTCGCCCTCGTACGGCCACGTGACGTACGCGAACGGTGTGGTGTTCGTGGCGCTGACCACGGGCTTCCGGATCCAGGCGTTCGAGGCCGGCACCGGCCTCCCGCTGTGGCTGACGCCGACCTTCGGCGCCCCGTCCGGCGCCGCCGTCGTCGTCGGAGACATGCTCTTCTTCGGGACCGGGACGCGCGAGACCGACGCGGAGTTCAAAGCATTCGGCGATCAGATCCAAGAGATCGCGAGCGGCCCGCTGGGCGAGCACCCGCTCTCCCGGCTGTCGGGGATCTTCGGATACAAGCTCGCGCCCTAGAGCGCTTCGTCAGTCCCCGGGCAAGCTCCCGATCGGAGCGGGCGTCGACGCCGTCGGTCTCGGCGACGACCGCGGGGTCGGCGTGGGGTTCTGCGCCGCCGGCGCCTCCCGCGGGTTGAACCTCTGCGTCACGCCCGTCCAGGCGAGGATCGAAAGCGCGCCCTGCCGCCGGGCGCCGCCGGCGATCACCAGCAGCCCTGCTACCTCTTCGACGGCGGCGCCGTGCACCGCGAGGAGGGCGGCCGGTCCGCGGCTCCACGTCCCCGTCGCCGGATCGAGGACGTAGTGCCGGTCGATGACGTGTCCGCCGAAGGTCCCGGGATCCTCGCCGCCGACGACGTGGATGCGTCCGTCCGAGAGAAGCTCCGCCGCCATGCCGCTCGTCGGGCTCGGCAGCCTGGGCCCGGGCGTCCACGAGTCGGACGCGATGTCGTACACGTCGACGCGATCGAGGATGCGCGTGTCGCGGCCGCCGATGGCGTAGATCTTCGTGCCGACGAGTACCGCGCCCAGGTGGTCGCGCTTCTGCGGCATCGCGGCGCCTTGCGACCAGCCCGTCGTGCGATCGTAGATGAGGACGCGCGACGACTCGCCCCGGCCGCCGATCACGTAGAGCTTCCCGTCCGCCGCCACCATCGCGTGACCCATGCGCCCCTCGGGCATGTCCGGGAGGTCCTCCCACTGATCGCTCCCCGGCCGGAGGACCCAGAGGTTCCTCTCGGGCTTCCAGTTCGTCGCGCGGCGGGAGCCGCCGGTGACGTACGCGGCGCCGTCGATCGACGCCGCACCCGGGTGGTGACGCGCCTGGGGCAGCGGCGGGCCCGAACGCCAGTTGCCGGTCCCGGCGTTCAGGATGTCGACCTTGTCGGTGGTGCGGCCGAGCGGGCCCGCGATCCCGCCGATCACGTAGAACTGCGGCAGGCAGGGCGCCTGCGGGCAGATGTCGGGCGTCCCGGGAGGGCCCGGGAGCACGACCGTCGCCCCGCTCTCGCCGCGCGGGTGGGGGAGGTTCCTGAGGCGCGCCCACCCGTCGGCGTCGGGACGTGGGTAGGTGTTACTCGTGAGCAGGTTGCCGATAAAGGCGCCGAAGACGACGAGAAGCACGACGAGGACGAGGGCGCCGATCCGAAGGACGCGTTTCAACAGGTCACCGGGTCTCCGTGAGACGTCGCGGTCGAGGATACCGGACCCCTTCCGGCCCTTTCGGGAGGCCGGCTCATGCGGATCCGGGCGACCCTCTGCGACGACAAGGGTTCGGTAACCTTTGGTCAGCGCGAGGGGAGAAGGCGTGGAACAACGAGACTGGGCGGCGGCCCACTACCGGGTCGAACGGGAATCGTCGGGCGTCGTCATGCGCAAGCGGCATCGGAAGAAGCTGACGGAGCAGGCGATCCAGTTCGGCGATCCGGTTCCCGACGATCCGCACGACGTCGTCCGCATCTACGACCGCTCCGGCGCGATAGCGTTCGAGCAGGATTGGGGAACGAACCGATCGGGCGCGATGGCCCACGAGGCGCGCATCATCGACGACCTTTTGCATCTCGACGTGGTCGCGTTCCGAGCGCGGTACGGGATCACCGGGGTGGAGGTGGGAGCGTCATCGAAGGCACCCGCCCGGCCCAAAGGCGGCGGGACGCGGGGAGCGGCATCCGCGCGCTCGGGCGGGGCCCGGAAGAGCGCCGGGCGGAAGCCCGCGACGAAGAGGGGGGCCGCAGGGCGGCCGAAGCGGCGTTCCGGGTAAACTCCCGGACCCATGCGGATCCTGTCTCTTGCCGCCCTGCGCGGGCCGGACCTCGAGGGGTTACACGCCCTCGGTGAGGTCGAGCTCGATCCGTGGAACGCATACGCCCCCATCAAGCTCCACAGCGCCGACGACCTGATCGCGCGCGCAGCCGGTGTCGACGTTCTGATCGTCGAGGCCGACCACGTGCCGGCCCGGCTCTTCGAGGAACGGCCCGAGATCCGAATCGTCGCGACCTGCCGCGCGGATCCCCTCAACGTCGACGTCGACGCGGCGACGCGCGCCGGCGTCCCCGTCGTACACGCGCCGGGCCGCAACGCGAACGCCGTCGCCGATCTGACGGTCGGCCTCATCTTCACGCTGACGCGCGGCATCGTGCGCGCCGACGACGACGTTCGCGCCGGCCGCTGGATCGTCGATGAGCGCATCGCGTATCAGCGCTTCCGGGGACGCGAGATCCGCTCGCTCACGATCGGTCTCGTCGGCTTCGGGTCGGTCGGACGTGCGACCGCGGAGCGGCTGACCGCGTTGGGCGCACGCGTGCTGGCGGCCGACCCCTACGTCGACGCGGCCGCGATCCGGGCGGCCGGCGTCGAACCCGTGGACCTCCCGACCCTTATGGGGACCGCCGACGTGATCTCGATCCATGCGCTGCTGCGGGAGGGCACCGAGGGCCTCATCGGGGCGGAGGAGCTCGCTTTGCTGAAGGACGGATCTCTGCTGGTCAACACGGCGCGGTTCGGGATCGTCGAGGAGGAGCCCCTCCTCGAGGCCTTGCGATCGGGCCGCCTGGCCGGGGCGGCCTTCGACCACTTCACGAACGAGTTCCTGCCGACCGACCACCCGCTGATCTCCATGCCGAACGTGGTTCTGACGCCCCACATCGGGGGGACCACCGAGGAGACGGAGATCGTCCAGACGGCGGCCGTCGTCGCAGGGATCAGGTCACTCATCGCCGGTGGGGATCTCGTCAACGTCGCGAACCCCGAAGTGCTGGACGCCTATCGCGATCGGGTCAACCGGGGTGGGTGGGAGGCCGACAAGGGCGCCCAACAAGTAGCGGAGGACCGCGCGTCGTGAGTCTGATCCTCTCTTTGGACATCGGGTCGAGCGGCGGCCGCGCGGTCATCGCCGACACGACCGGACGCCGCGTCGGATCCGCGACGCGCGCGTGGCGCTACCGCACGGACCCGAGTGGCTTCCAGGATCTCGATCTCGATCTGGTGTGGGCGGCGCTTGCGTCGGCCAGCCGCGAGGCCGTGCGCACGAGCCTCGCGCGGCCCGACGCGATCGCGGCGGTCGCCGTCACGTCTCAGCGCACCGGCGTCGTGTTCCTCGATTCGAAGGGCGAGGTGCTCGCGGCGGGGCCGAACTTCGACGCGCGCGGCGTGCGCGAAGGGATCGCCCTCGAACGCGAGCACGGCGAGCTCGTCTACCGCCTGGCCGGCCGCCTGCCGGTCTTCCTGTACCTGCCGGCGCGGCTGGCGTGGTTCCGTAACAACAAGCCGGCGATCGCCGATCGCGTCGCAAAGGCGCTGTCCCTGTCGGACTGGGGGACCTGGCGCCTGACCGGCGGCGCCGCGACGGCGACCGAGCCCACGCAGGCCGCCGAGATGCTCTCCTACGACATCACGCGCGGTTCGTGGTCGATCGAGCTATGCGACGCGCTCGGAACGCCGCGCAAGATCCTTCCCGATCTGATGCGCCCGGCGACGCCCGTCGGAGAGATCACCGAGACGGCCGCGCGCGAGTTCGGTCTGCACGCGGGAACTCCGGTCGTGCCGGCCGGCGGCGACACGCAGAGCGCGGCGCTCGGTCTCGGCGCGACCGAGCCCGGCAACGTTGCGATCGTGGCCGGAACCACCATGCCGGTCGTCGAAGTGGTGGACCAGCCGACGATCGATCCCGAACGCCGGCTGTGGACCTCGCCGCACGCGGTGCCGGGGCGGTTCGTGCTCGAAGCGAACTGCGGCGAGTCGGGACCGGCGCTCGACTGGTACCTCAACCTGCTCGGTCATCCGAGCGGCCACCTCTGGATGGAGGAAGTGGCCGCGGCTGCGGAACCCGGCGCCGGCGGCGTCGTCTCGATCGGCACCGGCCCGACCAAGATGGGCGATTTCGCGTTCATGCGGACCGGCGGGCTGCTGTTCCCGGTGCCGCTCATGGCGCTCGGCCGCCAGCCCGAAGACGTCGCCCGCGCGGTCCTCGAGGGCATCGCCTACGGCGCGCGCCAGGCGAAGGAATGGCTGCGCGAGATCGGCGGCCCGGCGACCGACGTCGTCCTCGGCGGCGGCGTCTCCCGCAGCCACGTGTTCGCGCGGATCCTGGCCAGCGTGCTCGGGCGGCCGGTGCGCCGAGCGCGCGATGCGCAGGCCTCGGGCCTCGGCGGATGTATCGTCGGCGCCGCCGCAGCGGGCGAGTTCCGCACCGTCGCCGAAGCGGCCGCCGTGATGCACGACCGTGGCGACGTCGTGCAGCCCGAACCCGAATGGACGGCGATCTACGAAGGCCTGTACGCCTCGTGGGTCGACAAGCGTTCGCGTTTCGAACAGACGGTCGCGAAGGTCTCCGACCTGTCGGACTTGAGCTGACCTGATGAAGTATCCCGAAGAACGCGGGAGGGTCGTCGTCGCGGGCCAGCACATGCTGCAGCGCGGCTTCACCGAGGGCACCTCCGGCAACGTCAGCATGCGGGTGCCGGACGGGGCGCTGATCACGCCGTCGACGGTCCCGTACATGGAGATCACTCCCGACGACGTCGTGTTGATGGATCTCGAGGGCAACGTCCTCGAGGGGGAGCGCGTCGCATCCGTGGAGCACAAGGTGCACCTCGAGTGCTACAAGCGCCGTGCCAACGTCGGCGCGGTGATCCACTCTCACCCGATCGTTTCGAGTGTGTTCGCGTCCGCGCGTGTCAACCTGCCGGCGTTCCTCGACGAGTTCGGCGTCTATATCGGTGAGGAGGTGCGCGTCGCCGAGTGGGGTCTGTCCGGGACGGTTGAGATCGCGAACCAGGTCGCCGATGCTCTCGGCGAACACAACGCCGCGTTCATCGCTTCGCACGGGCTCGTCGCCGTCGGACGCGATCTGGACCACGCGCTGCTTAACACCGCGCGGGTCGAGCGCGCCGGGCTGATCTTCCTCGGGACGAAGCTGCTCGGCGGTCCGGCCGAGATCCCCGAACACGCGCGGGATCTCTATCGGCAGGTCTTCTCTTACTTCCAGTCGCAATAGCGTCGAGGGCGCGGCTCGCACCGCGCCCTCGAACGATCGCTACCGCTCGCTACGACGGGTCCGCGTAGCTGCCGCCGAAGATGTCCGTGTTGCCGAACCCGGCCGGGCAGTCCTGCTGCGATGCAGGGGCGGTTGCGTTCTCGTCCTCATCTTGGAGCGCCTGACGGTAGGTGTTGATGGCCGTGCAGACGACACCATTCGGACGTCGTTCCACACCGCGGTGCCGTACGTCCTGCTCGCGGCGGCGTAGACGTAGTCCCCGAGGAACTCGCTGATCAAAGCGTTGGCGCTCGAGGCCTGCGCGTCGCCGACATCGCCACGGTGGAGTTCGGTCCACCCGCTCAGGCTGGTACCGGACACGTTGGCGTGGAGGACCACACCGATGAGTCCGCGCGTCGACGTTGTGTCGTCCCGGAACGGGGTCGTGAATAGCGTTGTATACGAGGTACAGGTCCGTCCCGTCGGGCGACAGGGCAGGCGCGGAGTAGAAGCCCCGATCGCCCGCCGTTTCAACGTTAACCGGATCGGACCAGGAGGTCCCGTTCGTCGAGGTGCGTACAACCACGTGTTCGTGATTTAGGCCGTCCTTCGCATCCACGTAGGTGTTGACGATGACGTCGGTGGCGTCCGCACCGGTTGGGGCTCCGTTGGCGATGTCGATGTTCGGCACCGGTCCGAGATCGTTCCGTGCGCCGGCGATGCCGTCGGAGACGCACCGGCCCTGGACCAGATCGACCTCCCAGCATCCGTCGGTCACATCGAAGAGTGTGACCGGGCGAGTCCAGTTCGCGCCGCCGTCGAAGGACTTGACGACGACCTGCTTCCCAACGCCCGGCTCGCCGAGGGCGAACTGGTACGCGAACACGTAGACCGTGCCGTCGCTGTCGGTCCGGATCATGCACCCCGACTTCCCGAACCCTTGCTTCTGGTTGAAGGGGTTATTCGAGGCCGACGTGACCTGCCTCTCGGTCCACGTGACTCCGCCGTCACTCGACGTCGCGACCTTCAAGGGCGCCGGCGCCGCGTTCCCCTGCGAATTGCTGCGGAACGAC
>JBIOTQ010000037.1:0-14906 GCA_044866075.1 Actinomycetota bacterium
GCGCTCGGCGATGTGATCGCGCGCTACTGGCGTCAGCAGGGCTTCAACGTGCTGCACCCGATCGGTTGGGACTCGTTCGGGCTGCCGGCCGAGAACGCGGCGATCAAGCGCGGCATCCATCCGAAGGAGTGGACCTACGCGAACATCGACCAGCAGGCGCGGTCGTTCGTGCGTCTCGGCATGTCCTTCGACTGGTCGCGCCGCTTCAACACCTGCGACCCCGACTTTTACCAGTGGACGCAGCTGCTCTTCCTGAAGTTCTTCGAGGCGGGGCTCGTCTACCGGAAGTCGGTCGCCGTGAACTGGTGCCCGAAGGACAAGACCGTGCTCGCGAACGAGCAGGTCGTCAACGGGCGCTGCGAACGCTGCGGGACACCCGTCACCAAGCGCGACTTCCCGTCGTGGTTCATGCGCGAGAGCGACTACGCGCAGCGCTTGCTCGACGGTCTGGAGAAGTTGCACGGTTGGACCGACCGCATCAAGACGATCCAGCGGAATTGGATCGGCCGGTCGGACGGCGCCGACGTGACCTTCCGCATCGAGGGACGCGACGAGCCGCTGCTGATCTTCACGACGCGCCCCGACACGTTGTGGGGCGTGACGTACATGGTGCTCGCGCCGGAGCACCCGCTGGCGCGTGACCTCGTCGCCGGCACCGACCGAGAGGCGGAGTTCGCAAGCTTCCTCGAGAAGGTCAAAGGACACAGCGAGATCGAGCGCGTGGCGGTCGGCCGGCGCCGGCTGGGCATGGACCTCGGTGCGCGCGCGGTCAATCCGGTGAACGACGAGTCGGTCCCCATCTGGGTGGCCGAGCACGTCCTGATGGAGTACGGCACCGGCGCGATCATGGCCGTGCCCGGCCACGATCAGCGCGACTTCGAGTTCGCCCGCCAGGAGGGCTTGCCGATCCGCCCGGTGATCCAGCCGGAAGACGGCGTCCTCCCCGAACCGTTGAGCGGGCCGTACGAGGGCGACGGGATCATGGCCAACTCCGGACCGTTCGACGGCACGAGGGTGCCGGAGGGGATCCCGAAGGTCATCGCGTGGCTAGAGGAGCACGGCATGGGGACCGCGCGGATCCGCTATCGCTTGCGCGACTGGAACATCTCGCGCCAGCGGTATTGGGGCTGCCCGATCCCGATCGTGTTCTGCGACGACTGCGGCGAGGTCCCGGTGCCGGAGAAGGACCTGCCGGTGCTGCTGCCCGATCTCGACGACTACACGCCGACCGAGGAAGGCGGGTCGCCGCTCACCAAGAAAACCGACTGGATCGCCGTCGCGTGTCCCAACTGCGGCAAGCAGGGCCTGCGGGAGACCGACACGTTCGACACGTTCGTCGACTCGTCCTGGTACTTCTTCCGCTACGCGGGGCCGACCGACGCCGCGCCGTTCGACCGCGATCGCGTCGTGTTCTGGATGCCCGCCGACCACTACACGGGCGGGATCACGCACGCGACGGGGCATCTGATGTATTCGCGCTTCTTCACGAAGGCGTTGAACGACATCGGCCTCGTCCCGTTCGACGAGCCGTACCCGAACCTGTTGAACCAGGGCATGGTGATCATGGAAGGCTCGGCCATGTCGAAGAGCCGCGGGAACCTCGTCACCCCGTCCGAGATCGTCGACGCGCACGGCGCGGACACCGCGCGCGTCACGATGCTGTTTGCCAACCCGATCGAGGACGACGTCGACTGGTCCGATGTCTCACCGGGCGGCGTCCACCGATGGCTCGGACGGATCTGGCGCATCACGCTCGAGAACGCCGACCGCGTTCGCGCCGGCGGAGCACCGTCCGGCGACAGCGCGCTGCGCAAGGCGACGCACCACGCGATCGAGGGCGTCACGCACGACCTCGACCGGTTCCGGTTCAACACGGCGATCTCGAAGCTGATGGTGCTGTCCAACGCGATCTCCGACGAGGCGGCGAACGCGAGCGACGCGGACGTCGCCGAGGCCGTCACGGCCTTGCTGGCGATGCTGTCGCCGTTCGCGCCGTTCATCTCCGAGGAGCTGTGGCACCGCGTCGGCGGCGAGGGGCGGATCGCGAAGACCACATGGCCGTCGTTCGATCCCGCGCTCACGGTGCAGGAAGCGGTCACCATGGTCGTCCAGGTGAACGGCAAGGTGCGCGACCGGATGGACGTGCCGGCGACGATCACGAAGGACGAGATGGTCGCGCGCGCGATGGCGTCCGAGAAGGTCCGCTCGCTTATCGACGGCAAGACGGTGGTAAAGACGATCGTGGTGCCTCCCAAACTGGTCAACATCGTCGTGAAGTAGGAGCCGTGGCCGGCGCGCACGCGCATCCCGCGAGCCTGACCGGCCCGGAAGCGACGCGCGAGGGTCTCCGCGCGATCCGCCTCGCCGCGATCGCGCTCGGCGCCTCCGCGATCATCCGCCTGACGATCGCCGCCATCTCGTCGAGCGTCGCGCTGCTCGCGGCCGGGCTCGACGATCTCGGCGACGTCCTCACGACCGTGGCGCTGTCCGTCGCGTTCATCGCGTCGCGGCGCGCCGCCGACCGGCGGTACACGTTCGGCTACCAACGGTTCGAAGACCTCTCCGGCGTCCTCGTCGTCCTCGTGATCTGGTCGAGCGCCGGCTTCGCCACCTACGAGGCGGTCGCGAAGCTCACCGGGGACCACGAGGTCACCAGGCTCGGCATCGCGATGGGTGCCGCCGCGCTGGGCCTGCTGGCGAACGGGTTCGCCGGCTTCTACAAGATCGGCGTCGGGCGGAGGATCGGGTCCGAGCCTCTCGTCGCCGACGGTAAGCACGCCCTTACGGACGGGCTCTCGTCGGTCGCGGCGTTCGGCGGGCTGGTCGGGGTGAAGCTCGGCGCGCCGATGTCGGATCCGATCGCCGCGTTCGTGGTCGTCGCCGCGATCGTCGCGGTCGCGATCGACGCGAGCCGCCGCGTCCTGGCGCGTCTGCTCGACGCGGTGGACCCGACGATCGTCGGCCAGATCGAGCACATCGCGAAACACGTCCCGGGCGTCGCCGGCATCGGGCGCGTTCAAGCGCGATGGGCCGGGCGGTCGCTCTACGTCACCGTGACGGTCGCGGCGGACGGTCACCAGAGCCTCGACGATGCGCACGAGATCGCCGAGACGGTGACGCACAAGATCCTCCACGACGTACCCGGCGTCGCGCAGGTCGACGTCCACGTCGATCCATGGGAACCGCACGGGGGCGAGGCCCACGCCCGCACCGCGTCGCACGAGCGCGACGACGACCACGAACATCGCGAGACGCGGCCTCACACGCACTGACACACCGTTCTTCTCGTTCTGCGCGTCCTCCCGGTGCGCGCGCATCGCGTGGTAGCGTCGCCGCCCTCCCCGCACACGCGCATGCCTGTCCGTCCCGAGCCGCCGGAGGCGGCCGCCGCGTCGTGGCGGCGGCGCCTGCTCGACCTCGTCGAGTTCCGCCCACGCGAGACGATCGCGCTCGGGGTCCTGTGTCTCGGCCTCGTCGCGGGCGCGGCGTTCGCGTATGCGCGGTCGCTCCCGAAGAGCGCTCCGCGCTCCTTCGCGACGCCGATGGCGCCCGCCTCCGTCGAGCCGTCGGCCGGGGCGAGCGCAGGGCTCGTGGTGCACGTCGCCGGCGCGGTGCAGGCGCCCGGCGTCTACCCGCTTCCGGCCGGCGCACGCGTCATCGACGGCATCCGCGCCGCCGGCGGGGCGGCGCCGGGCGCCGACCTGGCCGCGATCAATCTGGCGCGCCCGCTGACCGACGGCGAGCGCGTCTACATCCCGCGCCGCGGCGAGACGCCGCCGCCGGAGGCCGGGGGTGGCCCGCAGACGCAAAGCGGCGGCGGAGGATCGTCTGGCGGCAAGGTCAACCTCAACGCCGCGACCTCGGCCGAGCTCGAGGCGCTGCCGGGCATCGGTGAGGTCCTCGCGCAACGGATCGTCGACTACCGGACGCAACACGGGCCGTTCCGCAGCGTCCGAGATCTGCTCAAGGTCGAGGGGATCGGCGAGAAGAAGTTCGACTCGATCAAGGACTACGTGACGGTGTGACGGCCGACGTCCGCGACCAGGCGCCCGCACACCCAGCCCCGCGCCTGTTCGCGCTCGCGGCCGCGTTGTCGGCGGGGATCCTGGCCGCCGAGGCGCTGCACCCGCCGCCCCCGACGGCCGTGGCGGCAGGAACCGTCGCGGGCATCGTCCTCATCGGCCGCGCGCACGCGCGGCGACGCGCCGTCTCGGCTCTCATCGCGGCAGCTCTGCTCGGTCTTTGCCTGTGTGGGCTCCGCGTCGCGAGCCACGACCGGGCCGCGCTCGCCGCCGGCGCCCGGCACGGCTCCGACGCGCTGCTCGAGGGCCGCCTGCTCGGCGATCCGGATGAGCTCGGGGGAGCGGCGCGTGTGTTGCTCGGGGTCTCCCGCGCCGAGATCGACGGCCGTCCCGTGCGCGTCCGTGAACGCGCGCTGCTGGTGATCCGTCCGGCACCGCGTGGTCTCACCGCCGGCGACCGCGTCCGAGCGGACGTGCGCCTGTCGCCGCTGCTACGCGGCGGCCCGGACGCCGACCCGGCGTTCAAAGCCGCCGCCGCCCGCCTCCGCGACGAAGGCGTCGCCGCGCGCGCCTACGCGCGCGGGGGCTCGGTCGAACGCCTGGGCCCCGCGCGCGACCCGCTCTCGCGCGTCGCGCGCGCCGGCCGCGCCGCGATGGCCCGCGTCACCGCGCATCTCCCGGAACGCGAGGCCGGCCTTCTGCTCGGCGTGACGATCGGTGACACGTCGCGCCTCGATCCGACGCTCGAGGAAGACTTCCGCGACACCGGCCTCAGTCACCTCACGGCCGTGAGCGGCGCCAACCTCGCCATGTTCCTCGGCGCGATCGGGGTGCTCATCCGGCTCGCCCGCCTGCGCCGCCGCTCGACTCTCGCGATCCTCTTCGCCGCGCTGCTGGCGTTCATGGCGATCACCCGGTTCGAGCCGAGCGTGCTGCGGGCCGGCGCGATGGCCGCCGTCGCCCTCGGCGGGCTCGCCGCGGGCGCACGCCGCGAGGCGCTGACGGCACTCGGCGTCGCGTGTCTCGGTCTCTTGTGCTGGGATCCGTTCCTCGTTCACGTGCCGGGCTACCAGCTGTCGGCGCTGGCGACGGTCGGCATCCTCGTCCTCGCGCCGCGCCTTGCGCGCGCGTACGGCGGCGGGAAGCTCGGCGCGGCAGCGGCGGTGACTCTCGGAGCCCAGCTCGCCGTCGCGCCGCTGATCGCGCTGACCTTCCACCGTTTCTCGGTCGTGGCCCTGCCTGCGAACCTTCTCGCGCTGCCGGCGGTGGCGCCGGCGACGGTGCTCGGGTTCGCCGCCGCGGCCGCGGGCGCGATCTGGGCGCCGCTCGGCACGGCCCTGGCGACGATCGCCCGTCCCTCGCTCGCGTGGATGTCGGCCGTGGCCGGCGCGTTCGCGCGGGTGCCTGCCGCGTCGGTCGATATCCCCGGCGGCCCGGCCGGCCTGGTGGCGCTCATCTTCATCGTCGCGATGCCCGCGCTCGCACTGCGCGTGCGCATGCCCCGCCGCGCCGCGCCGGTCGTGCTCGCCGTCGCCTTGCTGGCGACGACCACCGCGTGGGCCCGCGCGCTCGGGCCGCCGCCGCTCGACGGTCTCGTGATCACCGCGCTCGACGTCGGTCAAGGAGACGCGTGGCTCGTGCGCACGCCGCGCGGCGCGACGATGCTCGTCGACGCCGGGCCCGACGACCGGCTCGTCCTCTCGAAGCTGCGCGACCGCGGCGTCCGGCGGCTGGACCTCGTCGTGCTCACGCACCCTCACGCCGACCACGTCGACGGGCTGCCGCCGGTCGTCGAGCGCTACGCGAGCGGTCGCGTGCTCGAGGCAGGGCTCGAAGCGCCACTCCCGGCCCTCGCCCTGTTCCGGAAAGCCGCCGCTGCGAAAGGGGTCGCCGTGGACGTCGTCAGGCGCGGCGCGCGCTACGCCCTCGGCGAGGCGGTGGTCGAGGTGCTCGGCCCGGCGACGCTCCTCGAAGGGACCGACTCCGATCTCAACAACAACTCGGTCGTGATGCGCATCCGGTTCGGCGCGTCGTGCGTGCTGATGAGCGGCGAGGTGCAGGAGGACGGCCAGCAAGCACTCCTCGACACTCGCGAACCGCTCCACTGTCCGATCATGACGGTGCCGCACCACGGCTCGAAGCGGATGCTGCCCGAGTACTTCCGTGCCATCGCGCCGGCCGTCGCGATGATCTCGGTCGGCGCGCGCAACGACTTCGGGCATCCGGCCGGCGAGACGCTCGCCGTCCTCCACCAGCTCGCGGTGCGCGTCCTGCGGACCGACCTCTCCGGAGATGTCAGCGCGGCGCTCGGCTCGGACGGTTCGATCGACACGCGTGTCGAGCACGCAGAGCGGACGGCCGCGTAGGATTGCCCCCGAGCATGCCGCCCGTGAAACAGGTTCGGATCATCGCGTCGGCGGACGACTTCCTGGCCGGCCTCGAGCTCGATCCTCTGCGCGCGAAAGCGCGCGAGCACGGGTTCGCCGAGCAGGAAGTCCCGGCCGACGATCCCGTCGCGCTCGCCAACGCGCTCGAGACGGGATCGCTGTTCGACGCCGGGCGGCTCGTGATCGTCCGCGACGCCGACGCGGCGAAAGAGCCGTCGCTGACGGTGATGGCGCGCTGGGCGGAGAGCCCGACGCCCGACACGCGACTCGTCCTGCTGACGTCGACGCCCACCGGGACGAAGCGCGTCGTGAAAGCGCTCGGTCAGTACGCCGAGGTTCGCACGCCCGACGATGTGCCGCCCTGGGAGACGCCCGGCTGGGTCGTGAAGCGGGCTCGCGCGATCGGGAAGAAGGTGACCCCCGACGCGGCCAAGGCGCTCGTCGAGGCGCTCGGCTCGGACCTCCGCGAACTCTCCGGCGCGATCGAGCAACTCGCCGCCACCACGCCCGACGACGAGGCGATCGACGTCGCCGCCGTCGCCGCGCAGTTCCGCGGCATCGAGTCGCGCATCCACGAGTTCGTCGACGCGCTGTTCGACCGCGACCGCACCCAGGCGTTGCGCCGGCTGCGCGCGCTCCTCACGCAAGGCGAGCCGCCGATCCTGATCGTGGCGTCGATCGCCGCGCAGCTCCGGATCCTCGCGATGCTGTCGAGCGGCGAGCGGCGTCCGGCGGCGTCCGTCGCGAAGGAGCTCGGGATCAGGGAAGGCGCGGTGAAGCGCGCGATGCGGCGATCCCGGAACTTCACGCCGGCGGAGCTTCGCCGGGCCTACCGGCTCGTGGCCGACGCGGACCTGGCGTTCAAGAGCGAGGACGACGACCCGCTCGTGCTCGAGCTTTTGGTCGACGAGATCGCCGGGCCGACCCGCGCGGCGCGCGCCTGAGCGGCGCTAGGCGCTTTTATTGAACGCCTTGGCCAGCTTGGCCTTGTGATTCGCGGCGTTGTTGGGGTGGACAACCCCGGCCGCTGCGGCCTTGTCGTAGGCGCGGCCGACCTCTTTGAGTGCGGCCTCTGCCTTCTCAGGGTCGCCGGAAGTGAGCGCCTCGCGGAAGCGTCGCGACAGCGTCTTCAGCCGGGACCGGTCGGCGAGGTTGCGCACGCGCGCTCGCTCGTTCTGCCTGTTCCTTTTGATCTGCGACTTGATGTTGGCCATAGGCGCGCGATTCTAGCAGCCCTCTCGCGCGAGGCAATCGGCCCCCCTCCACCCGGCGCTAGACTTCCGCGTCGCATGCCCGAACAATCCCGCATCCGGAACTTCTGCATCGTGGCGCACATCGACCACGGCAAGTCGACGCTCGCCGACCGGATCCTCGAGATCACCCACGCCGTCTCCGAGCGCGAGATGCGCGCGCAGTACCTCGACAAGATGGACCTCGAGCGAGAGCGCGGGATCACGATCAAGGCGGCCGCCGTGCGCCTGGCGTACGAGGCGAAGGACGGGAACACCTATGTCTTCAACCTGATCGACACGCCGGGCCACGTCGACTTCTCCTATGAGGTGTCGCGCGCGCTGAACGCATGCGAGGGCGCCGTTCTGCTGGTGGACGCGAGCCAGGGGATCGAGGCGCAGACGCTCGCGAACCTCCACCTCGCGCTCGATGCCGATCTCGAGATCATCCCCGTCGTGAACAAGATCGACCTGCCGCAGGCGCAACCGGAGAAGGTCGGCATCGAGCTGCAACAGGTGATCGGCTGCGCCGACGACGATGTCCTGTTCGTGTCGGGCAAGACCGGCGAGGGCGTCACGGAGCTCCTCGAGGCGATCGTCGCCAAAGTCCCGCCGCCCATGGGCGACCCGCTCGGCCCCCCGCGCGCGCTGATCTTCGACTCGGCCTACGACGTGTATCGCGGCGTGATCTCGTACGTCCGCGTGGTCGACGGAACTCTGTTCAAGGGGCAGCGGATCCGGCTGATTGCGACCGGCGCCGTCCACGACGTCGAAGAGGTGGGCGTGCTGGCGCCGGAGCCGCTCCCCGTTGAAGGCCTCGGCGCCGGCGAGGTGGGCTATTGCTACGCGGGCATCAAGAACATCCGCGACGCGAAGGTCGGGGACACGATCACCGACGCGCAGCGGCAGGCGACCGACGCACTGCACGGCTACGCCGAACCCAAGCCCATGGTGTACGCCGGTCTCTATCCGGTGCAGGGCGACGATTATCCCGCGCTCCGCGACGCGCTCGAGAAGCTGTCGCTGAACGATGCCGCTCTGGTCTACGAACCCGAGACCTCCAAGGCGCTCGGCTTCGGTTTCCGGTGCGGGTTCCTCGGGCTCTTGCACATGGACATCGCGCGGGAGCGGCTCGAGCGCGAGTTCTCGCTGGAGCTCGTGACCACGTCGCCGAACGTCGCCTACCGCGTGACCCTGACCTCCGGCGAGATCATCACGGTCCGCAACCCGTCGGAGCTCCCCGACCCCTCGCACATCGAGAAGATCGAGGAGCCGATGGTCTCCGCGTTGATCCTCACGCCGAACGATTACGTCGGCACATTGATGGAGCTCTGCCAGGGCCGGCGCGGGCTCCTCGATGGCATGAACTACCTATCCGCGGAGCGCGTCGAACTGCGC
This sequence comes from Actinomycetota bacterium, assembly GCA_044866075.1. Lineage (GTDB taxonomy): Bacteria > Actinomycetota > AC-67 > AC-67 > AC-67 > JBASRP01. The sequence continues at coordinate 9,037 of JBIOTQ010000037.1, forward strand.
TACCGATTGCCGCTCGCCGAGATCATCTTCGACTTCTTCGACCAGTTGAAGGCACGCACCCGCGGCTACGCGTCGCTCGACTACGAGCACATCGGCTACAAGCCGGCCGAGCTCGTGCGCGTCGACATCCTGCTGCACGGCGATCCCGTCGACGCGTTCAGTGCGATCGTGCACCGCGAACGCGCGTACGCCTACGGCCGTGCGATCGTCGAGAAGCTCCGCCAGCTGATCCCGCGACAGATGTTCGACGTGCCGGTCCAGGCCGCCATCGGCAGCCGCATCATCTCGCGCGAGACGATCAAAGCGAAGCGCAAGGACGTCCTGGCGAAGTGCTACGGCGGCGATATCACGCGCAAGCGGAAGCTGCTCGAGAAGCAGAAGGCCGGTAAACGCCGCATGAAGCAGATCGGCTCCGTCGAGATCCCGCAGGAGGCGTTCATCGCCGCGCTCCAGGTTGGGAGCGACGAGCCCAAGATCGAGGGGAAGAAGGACAAGTGACGGTTGCGTCGAGGCCCGCCATCGAGCCGCGCGCCGAGGTCGCGCACCTCGCGCCGGCGTTCGGGATCTACGTCCACATCCCGTACTGCATCTCGCGCTGCCCGTACTGCGACTTCAACACCTACGTGGGGATCGAGGACACCGCGCCCGCGTACGTCGACGCGATGCTGCGCGAAGCAAAGTCCTGGGCCTCGCGCGCGGCGGGCCGGAGGGCCGGGTCGATCTTCGTGGGCGGAGGGACGCCGTCCCTCTTGGAACCGCCGCTCATGGCGAAGCTCCTCGACGGGCTCCGGGCCTCGTTCGAAGTCGGCGCCGGCGCGGAGGTCACGATCGAGGCCAACCCGGAGACGGTCGACGTCGCGCGCCTCACCGCGTTCCGCGCCGTGGGAGTCAACCGCATCTCGTTCGGCGCGCAGTCGTTCGCGCCGCACGTGCTTCGGACCCTCGGCCGCGCGCACGACGCGCGTCGCACGCGCGAGGCGGTGGCCGAGGCGCGCGCCGCAGGGTTCGACGATCTAAACCTCGATCTGATCTACGGGACGCACGGGGAGAGCGCCGACGACTGGCGGCGTTCGCTCGAGGAAACCATCGACCTCTCGCCGAAGCACGTCAGCTGTTACGCGCTCACGATCGAGCCGGGCACCGCGTTCGGCGCCGACGTCGCCTCGGGGAGGATGCCCGCGCCCGACGACGACGACCAGGCGGAGAGGTATGAGATGGCCCTGGATCTCCTCGCCGAAGCCGGGTACGAGCACTACGAGGTCTCGAACTGGGCAAAGGCCGGGCACGCCTGCCGTCACAACCTCGTCTACTGGACGCAGGGGGAGTACGCGGGGATCGGCGCCGGGGCGCACGGTCATCTCGCGGGCCTCCGTTCGTGGAACGAAAAGCTGCCCCGGGCCTACATCGACCGCGCGCCCGACGTTCAGACCGGTTCGGAACGGCTCGACGGGGACGGCGCGGGGGAGGAGTGGCTCGCGCTGCGGCTGCGGCTGATCGCGGGGCTGGACCTCGAGGACGCGGGCGCGCGCGTCGGGCGCGACCTGGTGCCGGCGGCCCGGCGGGCCGTCGACCTCGGACTGGCGGAGATCGACGGCGGGAGGCTCGTGCCGACGCGCCGTGGGCTGCTGCTGGGTAACGCCCTGTACGTCGAGCTCTCCGCGTAGCGCGCGCCTAGCACTCTCCCCCGTCGAGTGCTAACCTCGATCACACCATGTCCGAACGGCAACTCGGCGCGCGTCAGGCCGCGATCCTGTCGGCGATCGTGCGCGAATACGTCCGCTCCGGAGAGCCGGTGGGATCGAAGCACCTCGTCGGCCGCTACCGCCTCGACGTGTCCAGCGCCACCGTCCGCAACGACATGGCCCTGCTCGAGGAGCTGGGCTACCTCGCGCAGCCGCACACCAGCGCCGGACGGATCCCGACCGACATCGGGTACCGCTGGTTCGTGGACGCCAGCGCCGCGCCGCCCCGGCTCGCCGAGGGACAGCAGCGCCAGCTCGACGAAGCGTTGAGCGAACCCGCCGACCTCGACCAGAAGCTCACGCGCGCGTCCGAGATCTTGTCGCGCTTCACGCGGTACGCGAGCGCCGTGCTGATGCCGCGCCTGCACGTCAGCCACCTCCGCCACCTCGATGTCGCGTGGCTCGGGCCGCGGATGGTCGTTGCGGTCCTGATCGGCGACGGCGGACGCGTCGAGAAGCGCGTGATCGAGCTTCCCTCCGACGTCACCGAGCGCGAGGTCGAGCACGTCGCGCACGACATCAACCGCGCGCTGGCCGGTCAGGCGCTCGACGAGGCACAGCTCGAGCTCGCCCGGATGGCCAAGAAGGCGCCGCAGCGCGACCGCGCGCTGTACGCCGCCGTCTCGGACGCGATCGGCGACCTCTTCGACGCCGACCGCCGCTTCTACGTCGGAGGCGCGTCGAACCTCGCGGCGGACGAGAACCTCGGAGCCGAGCGTGACACCTTGCGCCGGGTGTACGAGGCGATGGAGCGCCAGACCGAGCTGCTCCGCCTCCTCGACGAAGCGATCCGTCCCGTCAGCGTGCACATCGGATCCGAGGTGCCGCTGCAAGAGCTCCACTCGATCAGCGTCGTGGCCGCGCCCTACGGCCTGGAAGGGGAGGGCGGCGGGAGCCTCGGCGTGATCGGCCCGACGCGGATGGACTACGTGCGCGCGATGGCCATCGTCGCCGCGGTCGCGCGCACGCTCGAGGCATCGTTGCGCGAGCTCGGCCGCTGACGCGGGCGCGATGGCCGTCGATTTGTACGAGGTCCTGGGCGTCGGACGAGACGCCTCCACCGAGGACATCAAGCGCGCGTTCCGGCAGCTCGCCCGGCAGTACCACCCGGACGCGAACCCCGATCCGGGCGCCGAAGCCCGCTTCAAAGAGATCAACGCGGCGTACGAGGTGCTCTCGGATCCGGTGAAACGCGAACGCTACGACCTGTACGGCGACGCGAACGCGATGCCGGGGTTCACGCAGTTCGGCGACCTCGGCGACCTGATGGAAAGCTTCTTCGGCGCGGCGTTCGGCCGCGGGCGCACGCGAGCGCGCCCCGGCGCGCCGGCGCACGGCGCCGACCTCTCGCTGCGTCTTGATCTCGATTTCACCGAGGCGGTCTTCGGCACCGCGAAGACGGTGACCATGAACGTCTTGCGTTCGTGCGAACGATGCAACGGAACGGCCTGCGAGCCGGGAACGTTCCGGACGCGCTGCGAGCGCTGTGGCGGGACGGGGGAGCAGCGCACGGTACAGCGCTCGATCTTTGGGCAGGTCGTCTCGAGCCGTGTCTGTCCGGCGTGCGAGGGCGCCGGCGAGGTTCCGGCCGCGCCGTGCACCGCGTGCCGCGGACGCGGGCGCATCGAGGTCGAGGATCGGGTCGAGATCACCGTCCCCGCCGGTGTCCAGGACGGCACCGCGCTGAGGATCGATGGGCGCGGAGAATCCGGCGTCCGCAGCGGTCCGCCGGGCGACCTGTACGTTCAGTTCGCCGTGCGTCCGCACCCGGTGTTCCTGCGCGACGGCGACAACCTCGTCTGCTCGTTGCGCATCCCCGTCACCGTGGCGGCGCTCGGCGCCGAGGTGCCCATCGAGACGCTCGACGGCGACGACACGATCCACGTTCCAGCGGGAACGCAGCCGGGTGCGCTGCTGCGCATGGGCGGCAAGGGCGTGCCGCGTCTCGGCGGACGCGGGCGCGGCGACCTGATCGTTCAGGTGAGCGTCGACGTTCCGACGAAGCTGCGAGGCGACGAACGTGAGCTCCTCACGAAGCTCGCCGAGATGCGCGGCGAGAAGACCGGCGACGTCGCGAAGGGGTTCCTCGACCGCATCAAAGACGCGTTCAAGCCGCGATAAACCGATCGGGTCAGTCGGGGTGGTGGGAGGCCAATAACGGTGACCGCACATCACTTTTTCGCCGGTGACGTCGCGGGGGAGCGCATCGTTCTGACGGGCGAGGAGGCGCGCCACGCAGTCCGCGTGTTGCGCATCACGCCCGGCGAGTCGATCACTGTCTCGGACGGACGAGGCTCTATCGTCGATGCTCTCGTCGTCACGACGGCCGGCCGGGAGCTCACGGCCGACGTCAAGGACCGGCGAACGGAACCGCGGCCGCAACCGGCGCTCCACGTTTTCCACGCGATCCCGAAAGCGGGGAAGCTCGACCTCGTCGTCCAGAAGCTCACCGAGCTCGGCGCCGACGTCGTCCAGCCGTTCCCGGCCGGTCGGAGCGTCGCGCGGTGGGACGCCCGGAAGGCCGCCGATCAGACGCGGCGCCTGGCCATGATCGCCCGCGAGGCCTCCAAACAATCCCGCCGCGCGTGGCTGCCCCAGGTGCTGCCGCCGGCCCCGCTGGAGACGCTCGGCCTCCCGACGCCAACCTTCGTTCTCCATGAGGAGGCGGACCCTCGCCTGGGCGGACGGCTGCCGGACGTGACTCCCGGGAGGGTGGGTCTGGTCGTCGGCCCGGAGGGCGGACTTACGCCCGAGGAGGTCGCCACACTCTCGGAACGGGGGGCAGAGGCGGTGTCGCTGGGCCCGCTCGTGCTGAGGACCGAGACCGCCGCTTTGGCCGCCGCGGTGGTTCTCCTCAGCCGGTATGACCGGATCGGCTGATCCCGAGGGTCACTCTCCGTCGCGCAAAAAAGCCTTTCCGTGATTGACGGGTGCTTGACTGTAGGTTTCAATTGACTACGTTACGGGGGAGCCGTTCCAGAGTTCGCATTTGTACACATCTGGAGCTTCCTCGTACGGGGGTGCGGGCTGAGTACCGCGGGAGGGGAGACGTCGATGACCGCTACCTATGCGCAGCGGGTCGGGGAGCGCCTTCGGGCGATCAGGCTTCAGAAAGGGCTCTCTCTGCATGACGTCGAACAGGCCTCCTCCAAGGAGTTCAAGGCGTCGGTTCTCGGCGCGTACGAGCGCGGGGAACGCAGCATCTCCGTCCCTCGGCTCCAGCGTCTTGCGATCTTCTACAGCGTCCCCGTCGACCAGCTTCTTCCGCGGCTCGCCGAGGGCGAGATCATCCTGGACCAGGCGCCGGCCGGAGCCGCCCTCGGCGAGGGGATCCGCATCGACCTTCAGAAGCTGAAGGACATTTCCGCACCGGAGTCCGAAGTGCTGTCGCGCTACCTCAACATGATCCAGATGGCGCGCGGAGACTTCAACGGCAAGGTGCTGACCGTCCGCGACGTCGACATCCGCGCGCTCGCCGCCGTCTTCGACCTCACGACGGACGCGCTGACGACGCGCCTCGACGACCTCGGCGTCCGCATCCCCGCCAACGCGTAGCACGACTGCGACTAGCGTCGAGACCCGTCCTCGCGAGTAGCCTGTTTCCGGCATGCGCGCTTTCGTCACGGGAGCAACGGGATTCATCGGCGGCCACGTCGTCCGGCGCCTCGTCGAACGCGGCTGGCAAGTCACGGCGCTCGCGCGCTCGCCGGAGCGCACCGGCGCGTTGAAGGAACTGGGAATCACCGTCGTTCCCGGTGACGTCACCGAACCCTCGAGCCTGTCCGGACCGATCGCGAAAGCCGACGCGGTCTTCCATCTAGCCGCGTGGTACCAGCTAGGCGTGCGCGATCGAATGAAGATGTTCCAGATCAACGTGAAGGGCACGGAGAACGTGATGGACGCCGCGGCCGACGCCGAGGTGCAGAAGATCGTCTACTGCTCGTCGGTCGCGGCGCTCGGCACGCACGCGCCCGGCGAGATCCCCGACGAGACGCACCGACACTCCGGCAATTACGGGTCCGTCTACGAGGAGACGAAGTTCCTCGCGCACCAGCGCGTGCACGAGTTCGCCGACGAGGACGTACCGATCGTGACAGTGATGCCCGGCGGCGTCTACGGGCCGGGCGA
>JBIOTQ010000038.1:0-6294 GCA_044866075.1 Actinomycetota bacterium
CAGGGCGGCCGGGCCCGGCGCGGCGCCGGCGCCCTTCAGGCTCGACGCGAAGGGCGGGGTCGCGACGCCGCTCTCGGTCACGATGGCGGTGATCAGCCGGGCCGGCGTGATGTCGAACGCCGGATTGACCGCGTAGGTGCCCGCCGGCGCGACCGGCCGGCCGAGGATCCCGGTGACCTCGGACGCCGCGCGCTCCTCGATCGGGATCTTGTCACCCGACGACAGCGAGAGATCCACGGTCGAGGTCGGCGCGACGACGACGAACGGGATACCGGCGTCTTTGGCCGCCAGCGCGAGCGCGAGTGTGCCGACCTTGTTCGCAACGTCGCCGTTCGCCGCGACGCGGTCGGCTCCGACCATCACCACCTTCACCTCGCCGCGCGCGATCAGACCGGCGGCCGCGCCGTCGGTGATGAGCGCGTGCGGGATCCCCAGACGCTGGAGCTCCCACGCCGTCAGCCGCGCGCCTTGCAGCAGCGGGCGCGTTTCCGTCGCGAGCACGGCGATCTCACGCTTCTCTTCGTGTGCCAGCCGGATCGCGCCCAGAGCCGTCCCGTAGCCGCCGGTGCAGAGGAAACCGGTGTTGCAGTGGGTCAGGACGACCGCCTTCTGCGGGATGTAGCGCAGCGCGTAGCGCGCCATCGCGAGGCAGGCGTTGGCGTCCTCTTGTGCGATCCGCTGCGCTTCCTCTTCCATCAGGACGATGAGCTTGTCCTTGTCGGAATCCTTGGCGCGCTCGCGCGCGAGCTTCAGCACACGTTCGATCGCCCACCCGAGGTTGACGGCGGTCGGTCGCGTGACGGCGAGCTCGCGGCCGGCTTGCTCGGCGTCGCGCAGCACGCCCTGCGACGTCGTCGCCTGGGACCGATAGGCGGCCTGGGCGACCCCGTACGCGCCGGCGATGCCGAGCGCGGGAGCCCCCCGGATCTTGAGACTGCGGATCGCGTCGGCCAGCGCGGCCGTGGACGTGATCGTGAGAACCTCTTCCTTGGCGGGGAGGAGGGTCTGGTCGATGATCCGGATCGTGCCGGCGTCCCAATCGATGGCGCGCATATCGCCGGGCAGTCTAACGGGGTCCGCGTGAGGTTCTCTCTAGGGCTCGAATCCCGGCAAGCGCGTGATCGGTTGGCGCCGGCGTCGCCGGAAAGTCGCCACCTGCCGGCGCATCGTCCACCCCGCCAGCGAGCCCACCGCCCCGGCCGGCAGGGCGAAGGCCGCAAGCCGGGCAAGGTCGGCCAGAACGACCCGGAGGAGATCACGCTCGACGAAAAGGACCGAGTTGTTGAGTCGCGTCACGCCGTACACGATCCACAGACCGATCAGAGCGCTCATCGCTCCGACGAGGCACGCAGACGGCCAGCGCGAGCGCCGTGACGCGCCGGCGGCGACGCCGCCGAGCCCGCAGGCGACGACCGGCCGCTGCCACGGGTTGAAGTAGGCGAGGTTCAGCAATGAGAGCCGCGGCACGATCGACGCGGCAAGGAATCCCGTGACCGCGAGTCCGGCCGGCACGCCCCGGAGCGCGCCGCGGCGCGACCGTCCACTCTTGCGATGCCCGTTCGGCGAGGGCGGCGGAACCTCGAGGTTGAACGTCGGGTACGGCGCCCCGTCGCCCCCGCGCGTCTCCTCCATCGCGCGCCGGTCCTACGTTCCTTCGCGCCAGGACGACAGGTAGCGCTCTTGCTCGGGTGTCAGCGCGTCGATCTCGATGCCGAGCGTCGCCAGCTTCAGCCGCGCGACCTCACGGTCGATCTCGTCGGGCACGTCGTACACGCGGTTCTCGAGCGTGCCGTGGTTCTTCGCGACCCACTCCACCGACAGCGCTTGGTCGGCGAACGACATGTCCATGACGACGGCCGGATGCCCTTCCGCCGCCGCGAGGTTGACGAGCCGGCCGTCGGCGAGCAGGTAGAGACGCCGCCCGTCACTCATCATGTGCTCGACGACGTGGTCGCGGACCTCCTTCGTCCCCGTCGCGAGCTCGCGCAAGCCCGGCTTGTCGATCTCGACGTCGAAGTGCCCGGTGTTCGCGAGGATCGCGCCGTCCTTCATCAGACCGAAGTGCTCCCGGCGCAGAACGTCGCGGTCGCCGGTCACGGTGATGAACACGTCGCCGATGCGGGCGGCGTCGGCGATCGGCATCACGCGGAAGCCCTCCATGGTGGCCTCGAGCGCCTTCACGGCGTCGACCTCGGTCACGATCACCTGCGCGCCGAGCCCGCGCGCGCGTGTTGCGAGACCCCGTCCGCCGTAGCCGTACCCGCAGATGACGACCGTCTTCGACGCCCACAGGATGTTCGTCGCGCGCGTGATGCCGTCGAGCGTCGACTGCCCGGTCCCCCACCGGTTGTCGAACAGGTGCTTCGTCGGCGTGTCGTTCACCGCGACGATCGGATACTTGAGCACGTTCTCGGCGGCCATCTGGCGCAAGCGGATCACGCCGGTCGTCGTCTCCTCGGTGCCGGCGATCACCTCGGCGGTCTGGTCGTCGCGCTGGGAGTGCAAGACCGACACCAGGTCGGCGCCGTCGTCCATCGTGATGACGGGGTGCGCGTCGAGCACCGCGTTGAGGTGCTTGTAGTAGGTTTCGTTGTCCTCGCCTTTGATCGCGTACGTCTCGATGCCTTCGTCGGCGAGCGCCGCGGCGACGTCGTCCTGCGTGGACAGCGGGTTCGACGCCGCGAGCACGACGGTCGCGGCGCCGTCGCGCAGCGTGCGCATCAGGTTCGCCGTTTCGGTGGTGACATGCAGGCACGCGGCGATCGTGAGCCCTTTGAGCGGCTTCTCCTTGGCGAAACGCGCGCGTATCTCGCGTAGGACGGGCATGTGGTTCTCGGCCCAGTCGATGCGCATCCGGCCGCGATCGGCCAGCTTCTCGTCGGCGATATCGGACATCGTTCCCCCTCGGAAGGCGTGCGGGATCAGGCGGGCAAGCGTATCAGGAGACTTCGGCTTTGAGCCGCGCGATCGCGTCGACCGGCGTCGGGTCGACCCCGCGCAACAGGGCCAGGTAGACGCTCACCAGATCGCCGAGATGCGCGGCCGCGGCGAGCTGTGCCAGCGTGCCGATGCCGCGGACGTGCGCGTCCAGCGTCGCCGCGCCGGCGTCGCGCGCGATCCCCTGCGCGGCCTCGACACGGCGGCCCATGCGCGGATCCTCGTCGGCCGGCCGCAACGCGACGACGGCGAGCCCGTCGGCTGGCGGCGCGCCGGGCCCCAAACCGACGACCTCGTTGTGACCGAGCTCCGGAACCATCAACGCGTACGCGGGGACCTTCGCGTTCTCGTTGAGCTGCGTCTTCCAGCGCATCGCCGCGACCGCGAGGGAACCGTCCTGTCCCCACACCACCGGAAGTTTTCCCTCGAGCCCCGTGGCGATCTGCTTCGCGGGGTTATCGGCGGTGGGGACGGCGCGCCCGTGCTGCGCCGCTTGTTCGCGCAGCAACGCGTCGATCTCGACCAGATCGGCCATGAGGTCCGGCAACACGCCGACGCGCTCGAGGACGACGAGCGCCGCCGCGGCGAGGTAGGGGAAGGCCGCGCGGGGTTGCATGCCGGCCGCCGGCGTCACGCACGGGAACGCGTGTTGATCGGCCATCTTGCCGAGCGTGCCTCCCGTCGTCACCGCCACCATCTGGGCGCCGCGGTCGTGCGCTTCGCGGAAGCAGGCGAGCGTCTCCTCCGTCTCACCGGAATACGACACGAGAAGGACGAGGGTGTGGGCTCCGACGAATGCGGGAAGCGTGAACCCCTTGGCGACCGCCACCGGCATGACGCCGTTCGACGCTGCCGCGGCTGCGGCGACATCTCCGGCGATCCCGCTGCCGCCGACGCCGCAGGCGACGACGCCGTCGATGTGCTCGTAGTCGGGGATGTGCGTCAGGTCGACGGCGCGGGCGCGCGCAACCCCATCGCGCCAATGGTCGGCCGCCGCCTCGACGACGGCCAGCATCCCGGAGGGATCGATGGCGTCGATACGGGAGGCGTCGTCGACGATGCTCACGGCAAGGGTTGAACGCGTGTAATGAACGAGGTTCCCAACTGATTCAGGAAGGTTTCTCTGCTTCGTCGATAAGCATGATCGGGATGTCGTCCCGCACCGGGTAGACGTAGTGGCACTTCCCCATGCAGTAGATCTTCTGCTCCGCCTCGCGGTACTCGACCGGCCCGCGGCAGTTCGGGCAGATCAGGATCTCGAGCAGTTCCTGGTCGACGGCCATCGCGCTCCCTCGATCGAACAGGCGCTCATCCTATCCAGACATCTTGGCCCCGCGGATGATCGCGAGGATCTCGTCGCGGCGGGCCTCTCCCTCGGCCCGGTCGCGCGCCTCCACGTTCAGCCGCAGCAGAGGCTCCGTGTTCGACGGGCGGATGTTGAACCACCAGTCCTCGAACTCGACGGTGAGCCCGTCCGTCCAGTCCCGGCTCTCCTCGGGGAAGCGCTCGGCGACCGCGTCCATGGCCGCCTTCTTGTCGGCGACCTCCGAGTTGATCTCACCCGAGTTCCAGTAGCGGCTCCGGAGAGGCGCGAGAACCTCGGACAGGGGACGCCCGGCGACCGACAGCACCTCGAGCACGTTGAGCGCGGCCAGCAGCCCGCAATCGGCGCGGTAGTGGTCGCGGAAGTAGTAGTGACCGGAGTGCTCGCCGCCGAAGATCGCCCCGGTGTCGGCCATCACCGCCTTGATGAAGGAGTGACCGACTCGCGAGCGGATCGGTTCGCCGCCGTACTCGCGGATTGTCTCCGGAACGACGCGCGAGCATGTGAGGGAGTAGATCACCTTCTCATGCGGATGCTTTTCCAAGATCGTCCGCGCGACCACCGCCGCCGTGAGCGATCCCGAGACGGGCTCCCCCTTCTCGTCGACCAGGAAGACGCGGTCCGCGTCGCCGTCGAACGCAAGCCCGATGTCGGCGCCGGCGTCGACCACGGTGCGGATGAGATCCTTCAGGTTCTCGGGCTGGATCGGATCGGCGGGATGGTTCGGGAACGTACCGTCGAGCTGGAAGTACAGAGGGATCAGCTCGACCGGCAACCGGTCGAAGACCATCGGCACGGTGAGTCCGCCCATCCCGTTGGCGGCGTCGACGGCGACGGTGAGCCCACGGAACACGCTCACGTCGACCAGCCCGATCAGGTGATCGACGTACTCGCGCGTCAGGTCCCCGCGCTCGACGGAGCCCGGGCGCCGCCCCGCGGGGAACGATCTCGCCGCCACCATCCCTTTGATGTCGAGGAGACCCGTCTCTTCTCCGATCGGAACGGCCCCGGCCCGGCAAAGCTTGATGCCGTTGTACGTCGCAGGGTTGTGGGACGCGGTGAAGACGGCGCCCGGCAACGCCAGACGGCCCGACGCGAAATAGAGCATGTCGGTGGACGCGAGCCCGAGGTCGACGACGTCCGCTCCCTGCGTCATCGCCCCAGAGATGAAGGCCGTGGACAGCGGCTCGGACGACGAGCGCATGTCGCGAGCGACGACGACGCGCTGCGCTTTCGTCAGCTCGACGATGGCGCGGCCGACGCGGTGTGCGACTTCCTCGTCGAGCTGATCGGGGTAGGTTCCGCGGACGTCGTAGGCTTTGAAGATCGCGTCGAGGTCCATGCCGCGCGAGATTCTATCCGGGCTCCGCGCGGCCCAATCGACCGAGGAGATCGGATGCGACGCCGGCAATGGGCCGCGCGCCGATCTGTTGCGCGATGCCGCGGGCGCGGCGGAGGAAGCCGCGTGCCTCGCGCCTCAGATCGTCGCGTCCTGGTGCTCGTTCAGCCGCGTCGAGCAACGCGGCCCCGAGGAAGAGATACGACTTCGCCTCGTGCCGCGCGGCGCGAGCCCGCGTGGAAAGGGCGACGGCCGCGCGCGCGTGACGGGCGGCGGCGGCCGGCCGGCCCGCGAGCAGCTCGCGCTCGCAGCGAACCCATCGGAGCCGCACGCGGACGCGCCAATCGATGCCGGAGGACGGCACGCGCCGCAGCGCGGCGTCGACGCCGGCCGGCCGGCCGAGCCCGACGGAGTCGGCGGCCAGCCCGATCAGCAGGTGCGCCCGATCGTTGGTGCTCCGTGCGCGGCGCAGCGCCCCGTCCTCAACGACGCGCGCTTCTGCGTGCCGCCCCCGCTGACGCAGGACGGATCCGAGGGTCGTCGCGGCCCGGGCTTGGATCCGTGCGGACGCGCCCGGCAACCGGAGGATCGCGCGCGCCCGGCGCTCAGCGAGTTGAAATTCGCCGCGCGCGGCGGCCAGGTACGCGCGCAACCAGATCGCGTCGAGATCGTAAGCGTCCGTTGTCTCGAGTAC
>JBIOTQ010000039.1:0-13211 GCA_044866075.1 Actinomycetota bacterium
TCGTGCGGCGCACTGCTCGACGTGGAGCCGTACGGCGAGACGTTCGTCGTCAACATGTGCCACCACATCGAGGACCCGACGTTCGACGCGACCGCCGCGGCGACGAACCCCCGCGCGCGCATGCGTCCCATCCACCGGCCGCCGCGGAATCCGGCCGGCCGCGTACCATTCTGCCGGTGGAGCGTCGTGATCGACGACGACGCCGACCCGCTTCCGATGCCTGATGGCGCGCAGCGTCTGATGGGATCGCGCGCGGCGGCCACGAACCTCGACGCAGCCGCCGGCCCCGACTCCGACGGCGCCACCGATTACGCCGGATCGTTGGTGCCGGACATCCGGTTCGAGGAGTTCTCGCACCACACACTCGTCGCGCTGGCGCAGGAGATCTGTCTGCAAGGACACCTGCTGACGCTGACGTTCACCGACGCTCTCGAGCGCCGGTTCGGCGCGGGCGCCGTCCCGGACATCGCGCACAAACGACTGACGGGCATCGCCGGCGTCGCGGCCCGGCGGCTGAAGCGCGCGTTGGCGCTCGGAAGTGGTCACGAGGACCTCGTGCGCGTCCTGCAGCTACATCCCGCTTTCCACCCTCGCGCCTACATCGCGATCGACGTGGCCGACGACCTCACAGTGGCTCTCGGCGACTGCGCCGCGATCGGGGACCGGCCGGGCCTCTCGTGGGCGGACACGCTGGCGAGCGGCGACGCGTCACCGCTCGAGGTGATCGCGCGAGAGATCGATCCGACCTCAAGCGTGACCTCAGCGGGCGGAGGCTCGTGGACGATCCACCCCGGTTCGTCGGCCGAACCCGCGCCGGAGAGCCGCGAGGTCAAGCTGACGAGCATCAGCACGGGCGTGGCGTTCACGTTCGAGGATCGATGAGCGCCGTCGGATTCATCGGCCTCGGACAGATGGGCGCGCCGATGTCCAGCCATCTCGCGGACGCCGGAGAGCTCGTCGTCTGCGACGCGCGGGCGGAGGCGACCGAGCCATTCGCCGCCAAGGGCGCGATCGTTGCCGCGACGTCCGCCGAGGTGGCTACGAAGGCGGACGTGATCTCGATCATGGTGCTCGACGACGAGCAAGTCCGCGACGTCATCCTGGGTTCCGATGGGATCGCCACTGCGGCGAAGCCGGGCACGGTCGTGGCCGTCCATTCAACGATCCGCGCCGGAACCGCGGAGGACCTCGCCGAGCGCGTCGCCGACCGCGACATCGCGATCATCGACGCCCCCGTCAGCGGCGGGTTCGTCGGCGCGCATCGCGGAACTCTCGCCGTCATGGTCGGCGGCCCCGACGCCGCGGTCGAGCGCTGCCGCGAGCCGTTCGGACGTTGGGCGTCGCTCTTCGTGCACGTCGGACCGACCGGCGCCGGGACGCGCGCGAAGCTCGCGCGGAACCTCTTGCATTTCATCGCGTTCACCGGCGCGTCCGAAGCGCAGCGCCTCGCCGAAGCGGCCGGGATCGATCTCGCGCAGATCATGAAAGTCGTGTTGCACTCCGACGCGGTGACGGGCGGGCCCGGCGCGATCATGTTCCGCGGCGCGACCGCGCCGTTGCAGTCCGGCGACGACTGGTACGACACGCTGGTCCACGTCCGGACCCTCGGGGAAAAGGACCTATCCCTCGCGATCGAGCTCGGCGAGCAGCTCGGTGTCGACCTTCCCCTCGCGAGGCTCGCGCTCGAGCGGTTCGCCGCCGGCCTCGGCGTGCCTCACGACGACCAGCCCTGAACCTGCAGCCCCATTTGATCCGACTTGACGAACGCGCACGTTCGCGATATATCGTGAACGTATACGAGCGATTGAACCGAGGGAGACGAAAGCCATGGGACGCAGGCATGAGGGTCACGGGGGCCACGGCTGGGGCCCGCCCCCGCACGTGAGGCGCTGGATGCGGCACGGGTTCGGACCGCCCTGGGCGATGGGCCCGAAGGTCCGGCGTGGAGACGTGAGGATCGCTGTGCTCGGCGTCCTCGCGGACCGGCCCATGCACGGCTACGAGGTGATCGGGGAGCTCGAGCAACGCAGCGGCGGACGCTGGCGGCCGAGCCCCGGATCCGTCTACCCGACCCTGCAGCTGCTGGAGGACGAGGGTCTGGTGAAAGGCGAGGATCGCGACGGGCGAAAGGTCTTCGAAATCACCGACGCCGGCCGCGAAGCCCTCGCGGCGAGCCCCGGCCCAGGACCGTCATGGGGAGACGACGATCCGTTCGGCGAGCTCAAAAACGCGGCCTTCCAGCTCGGCGCCGCCGCGATGCAGGTCGCGGGAACGGGTTCGGGCGAACAGGTCGCCCGAACGAAAGAGATCCTCGACGAGGCCCGCAAGAAGATCTACGGGATCCTCGCCGAGTCGTGATCCGAGGAGGGATCCGAAAGTGAGACGTGGTTTCAGCATCGTCGTCGTGTTGCTTCTGATCGCGGCGGGAGTCGCGATCGGGGTCGGCGCCTACGACGCCGGCTACGACCGAGGACTCGAAGCGAACGGGTCGGTCCAGATCGTGCGCACCGTCGGGCCCGGATGGGGCTTCTTCCCAGGCTTCTTCTTCTTCCCGCTGATCATCATCGCGATCCTCTTCGCGACGCGCGGCTTCCGGCATCGCGGGTGGCACGGCGGTCCCGGCGGTCACAACGGTTGGTCGCACGTCGAAGAGCGATCCGCGGAGTGGCACCGCGCGCAGCACGAGAAGGACCGCGACGCCGGGATCACCGCCTAAGAGCCGTAACGGGCGTGTGCGCGAGTGTCGGCTAGCGCACCCGTCCGTGCCGGGGAAGGAAACCCCCGACGGCCGTCGAATGATGGCGGTGTGCGACCACCCCCTGTCCGCTTCATGCTCGCCTGTCTTGGGGTGGTCGTCCTCGCGGGAACCCCGGCCGCGCGTTCTGCGGGACCCCTCGAAGGGATCCCCGCGTACGACCACATCGCGATCATCGTCCTCGAGAACGAAAACTTCGATGAGAGCTGGGGGCCGGGCAGCGTCGCACACTACCTCAACTCATTGCGCGGGCATGGGGTGTTCGCCGATCAGTACTACGCGACCGGTCACCTAAGCCTCACGAACTACATCGCGATGGTCAGCGGACAGCCGGCGAATCCGCTCAGCGGATTGGATTGCCTCCCCGCGAACCTGTGGCTCTGCGTGCAGCCGCAATCCCTGTACGCGGGCGGTCGGAACCTCGCCGATCAGCTCGAAGAGGCCGGCCGCACGTGGAAGGGCTACATGGACTCGATGCCGTCGCCCTGCTTCCATGCGGACTACTCACCGACCGCTCTTCCTCCGGATCCGTATCAGGGGAACAGCCAAGAGGAACCGGCTAAGGACTACGCCGACCGGCACAATCCGTTCCTCTACTTCGACAACATCATCGGCAACGACGCGCGGTGCAAGGCTCACGTCCGTCCGTACACGGAGCTCGCGACCGACCTCGCCGCAGGCGCGTTGCCGTCGTTCTCATTCATCACGCCGGACACATGCCACGATGGGCACGACTCGCCGTGTTCCAACGGGGCACCGGGCGGCCTCATCAGCGCGGACGCCTGGCTGGCCTCCGAGGTTCCCGACCTCCTCTCGTACATGACGAGTCACAACGGTCTTCTGATCATCACGTTCGACGAGAACGGATTCACCGATCTTCAAGGGATCGGTTGCTGCACCGGCGGACCGGTCGGACTCCCGGGGTTCGGCGGGCGCATCGGCCTGGTCGCGCTCGGTGCTGGTCTGACGCCGGGCAAGATCGTCACCACCCAGTACGACCACATGTCGCTGCTGCGCACGATCGAGGACTCGTTCGGGATCTCCGAGTACCTCAACAACGCCGGCTCGGCGCGCGCGATGCGCGACCTGTTCGGCTAGCAACTTCGTTCGACGCCGCGCAGCAGGAGGCAGCGGCTTCGATATCGAACTCCCTCCCAGGATTCAAGGGAATGAGGATCTCTCGTGCGCCGATCATTGGTCGTTCTCGCCCTCATCGTCGCCGAGGCAACGACGGTCGCGCCGGCGGCCGCCGTCGCGCCGCCGTACCTGGTCGGCGCCGCGGCCAAAGACATCAGCCCGTTCAGGTGGGGCACGATCAACAAGGGCGGGTTCGGCTTCGGCGACGGGTCCACGTTGGTCAGCCAGCAGCTCGGGCCCGGCGGCACCGGCAAGATGGAGAAGGACCACATCGCCGCGCGCGCCGTCGTGATCCAGGACGCGCGGACGAAGATCGCGGTCGCATTCGCCACCGTCGAAACGCAGGGGATGTTCGCCGCGTACGAGAACGATCCCGCCGACGGCCTCTACGCGATCGAGCAGCGCGTCGCCGCGCGCATCCCGCAGCTTCCCGTGTCGAACATCGTGATCTCGAACGACCACACGCACTCCGGACCCGACGCGATCGGCGTGTGGGGTTTCATCCCGCACGATTATCTCGACTACATCGCAAGCCAAACCGTTTCGGCGATCGAGACCGCGTTCCGCAACCGGCGTCCGGCGACGATCGTCGCCGGCGCCGACGACGCGCCCGACATGATCTACAACCAGACGTGCACCGAGGCCCTGAACCAGGACGAGACCTCGAACTTCCCGAACAACGTCTGCGACCCGTTCGAGGAATCGAAGGACTCCTGGGTGCGCGTCTTTCAGGCGCGCGACACGCGGCGCCGCTTGATCACCACCGTCATGTCCTACGCGGCGCACGCGACGCTCGGCGGCGCATCGGGCGTGCACGGCGACTGGCCGCAGTTCCTGTCCGAGGCCCTCACCAAGAAGTACGGCGGCGTGGGCATCGCGTTCGAGGGAACCAACGGCCGCATCCAGCCGTGCCGGCCGCGCTGCTCGTTCACCGACAAGTCTACGCCGGGATACGGCCTCAAGGACCGGCGAGCCGCGTACACGACGATGCTCATGTACCACGTGTCCAAAGCACTAACGGGAGCGCCGGCCGTGACCGGACCCGCGCGCGCGGCGAAGGGCTTCATCCGTCACGACGTGGAGAATCCGATCGTCCTCGCGCTGCTGCTGAACGGCGAGTCGCTCGGAGCGCCGCTGCAACGCTCGCGCCAAGCGCCGTGGGTCGTCGGCAATACCGTCCGGACGATCGTGTCGGCGTTCCGCGTCGGCGACCTGCTGTTCAACGGTGCGCCCGGCGAGCCGTACCCGAACATCGCGGCCGGCGTGTCCCAGGCGACGAACGTCGCGCCGCAGCGGCACTGGACGTTCGCGCTCGCCGACGACCAGCTCGGGTACCTCATCGCACCGGCCGAAGGATGGCCGGCCGTCGCCGCGCAGGTCGCCGTCAACGACAACTCGATCTTCAACATCTCCCCGACCGCCGGCGATCACGTGATGTGCGCGCAGATCCGCCTCGCGCGCGAGGTGGGGTTCACCTTCGAGCCGCTGCTCGGCGACCCGCGCTGCCTCGTGTGGGATCGGATCGACGCGGCAGGCGATCCGCTCGGCGGTTAGGCCGCTAGGTTTTCTTCGCGGCGTCCCGTTCGGCGAGGTACTTCGCGGTCGCGGCCTCTTGCGCGGCGACCTGCTGGCTCCGCATCAGATCGTTCCGCGCCGCGACCGTGTCGCGGGAGATCTTCTGGGCCTCCATGGACCCCTGGAACTGCGGTGCGACGTAGCGCGCGAACAGCTCATAGGACCGCAGGGTGGCCTCGCGATCGGCCCACTCGTGTGCGGTGAAGAGGTAGGTGCCGAACCCGCCCGATTGCTTCTCGAGGCGCGCGATGGCGTCGGCCGCCATGTCCGGCGTCCCGACCGCCGAGATCCCGATGCCGTTGAACATGTCGACGATCGTGTCGAGATCGAGGTCCGCGACCTCGGGCGGCAGGATCGGGAGCGCGGCGACCTTCGTGATGTAGTGGATCCAGCGCTCGAGCCCGAACCGTACGTCCTCTTTCGCTTGCTCCACGGAGTCGGCGATGTGCATCGGCCCGACCAGCCGCCACTGCGACCGATCGACCGTGGTTCCCGAGCGCGCGGCTTGCTCCTCCATGACCGTCCAGTGGTTGCCGAGAGCGGTGAACCCCTCGATCGTGGTCGCCGCGATCGACAGCAAACCGCAGCCGTACTTCGCGGCGAGACGCGGCCCGGACGCGGACGCGATCGCCGCCACGGCGATCTCGAAGCGCGGCTGGGTGTACGGTCGCAGGTGGAGGCGCGCGTCGCGCAGTGTGAACCAGTCGGTCTCACGATTCACCGGCTCGTCCGACGTCAGCAGCGCCGTGATCGCGTCGAGCGACTCCTCCATCATGTCGCGCTGGCGCATCGTGTCGATGCCCATCATCGCGGCGTCGCTCGGCAGCGCCCCGGGCCCGACCCCGAGCATCGTCCGTCCGCGGGTCAGGTGGTCGAGCAGAACCATGCGGTCTGCGAGCAGCAGCGGGTGGTGATACGGGAGCGACGACACACCGGTCCCGAGCCGGATGTGCTTAGTGCGCGCGGCGGCCGCGGCGATGAAAACCTCGGGCGAGGCGATGATCTCGGCGCCGGCGGAGTGGTGCTCGCCGATCCAGGCCTCGTCGTAGCCGAAGCGGTCGAGCGCTTCGATCAGCTCGAGGTCGCGTTCGAGCGCCAGCGTCGGATTCTCATCCGCGCGATGGAATGGTGCGAGGAAGATCCCGAACCGCATCCGACCCCCTCCTGAGCCGCGAGCCTGAAGCATACGAGAGAGTCTGCGCGGAGTGGAACCGTCGCCCTTCGAAGAGGTCAGCGCGGCGCCATCGGGACGTTCACCGATGCAGTGACCTCGACGTCAGCGCGGCGCCATCGGGACGTTCACCGATGCAGTGACCTCGACGATGGCCGGGGTCCGGGAGCTCGCGAAGTCGCTCGACGTCGTGGTGATCTCGAGGACGAGCTGATGCCCGGCGGCCACCGTCCACGCGACGCCGGCGATGTCGAGCGAGAAGCGCTGCGGCGTGGACGACAGGTCGTAGAAGCGCATCGGCATGGATTGGTCGTCGACGACGACGGCTTGCCCCGAGGCGTCGACGTCGAGCAGGCGGAAGAACACCGACGCGTCGGGGCCGACACCGGTGACCGTCCCGGTGACGCGCGGGATCCCGAGCGCGAGGAACGGACCGTTCTTGACCGGGATGCGGACGCCGTCCTCGGAGGGCGTCGGGGCGGTCGCGGCGCCGCTCGTCGGCGCAACGACGTTCGCGAGCATGCCCGCGCCCTTCGCAACGATCCTCTTCGCCGGAAGGGCGGACACCGCGTGCCAGGTCGCGTCCTGCGTCTGATACTCGATGAGCGGGCCGGTGCCGGCGCGCTTGTCGCCGAGGAGGTAGTGGCGGAACCAATTGATCTCGCGGCTGTGCGTGTGCGCCGCGGTGGCGTCCCCTCCCGTGTCGCACGACGTTCCCGCCGCGTTCACGGCGTGCGCGGTCTCGCCGTCCACCAGCCCGCCGCAGAAGAAGATCATCTTCGCGACGACGCCGTTCCTGCGGATCTGGTTGAAGGTCGCGATGGCGTGGTTGATCGGAAACAGCGTGTCGTTGAGTCCCTGCAGGATGAGAGTCGGGATGCGGATGCCCGGGACCTTGCGGCCCCCCAACGACGTCCCGCCGTTGATGTATTTCGCCGTCGACTTATCCGCGTACCAGCGGAGCGTGTCCGGCGACCACGCGTTGAGCGCGAGGCCTTCGACGAACGACTGGTAGATCTGCGGAGCGAGCGCGCCGGTCTCCGGTCCGTTCGGGGACGAGAGGCCCGGCAGCACACCGCCCTCAACGCCCACCCCGAAAAGGAGCACATCCCAGCCGAGCTTGGTCACGCCGTTCGGCATGAGCGCCTGGGGCAGGTCGTTCCACGCGATCTGCGGCACGATCGCGTCGACGCGACGATCGGCGGAGGCCACCATGAGCTGGATCCCGCCGCCGTAGGACACGCCGGCCATGCCCATGCGCGGATCGTTCCTGCGGTCCTTGCGCACCCACGAGATCGTCGCGGCGAGATCGATCAGCTTCTGAACGTCACGGACTTCGTAATCTTGGGAGTCGACGTTCGCTTCGCCGCCGGACGTCCCGAACCCGCGCGGATCCCACGTGAGAACGCCGAAGCCGGCGTCGATGAGGTCGCCGATCAGTCCGGTCGCCTCGGTCGCGCCGCCCGAGCTCCAGCCGGGACCGATGAAGATGATCGGCGTCCTCTTGGATGCGGACGCGGCCGCCGGACGGAAGAGGTTGTAATGGATCTTGGTGCCGTCGAAGCTGGTGACGAAGCCGTCGGTGATGACGGGATCCGCGGCCCGGGCCGGCATCCCGACCGCGGCGAGCGCGGCGAGCGCGAGGACGGCGTGCACGACACGCCGGACGAAAGGGCTCGTGAACTGTGGTCGCATTTTCCGAACGCTGGGTCGTATCAAGGTTTCGCGCTCGACGAGCCCGTTCCTGCCGGGCCGGCCGGGGGAGATCAGCAGGCCGGGAAAACCAGCGACCGGGCCTCTAGCCAGCCGGCCATCGCGCTGTTGATGAACGGCGCGTTCCGGTGCAGGAAGAAGGTGTGCCCGTCGCCGGGCGCCGTGAAGAACGTGAGGTCCCGGGCGCCGCCGAAGAAGAGTCTCTCGGATTCGGCGAAGCGCGCGGGGAACAGCGCGTCGCGCTCCGCCAGGACCACCAGCGTGGGGACGCCGATCCGCCAGAGCACGAACCGTGAGGGCTGGGGACTGATCGTGAAGACCTCTCCTGAGGGCGTCAGGTTGGCGAGTTTGTTATCGAGAGCTATGACGTCCGCATCTGCGTGTTCCGTATAGAAGTCCGCGGCGCGCGTCTCCGGATCGGTCTCGAAGTACTCGTAGTCGCTCTGGAGCGCGCGCACGTTGTCGCCGGGGATCCATTCGCGCAGCAACCAGTTGTTGTCGACGAACGGCTCGTGCGTGTACCCGGTCGCGATGACGACGTCGGCGATGCCGGGGTGCAGGCCCGCGGCGAGCTCGACGACCTCGGTGCCGGCGGAGTGCCCGATGAAGCCGACGTGTGCGAACGGCGCCGGATGCGCGGCCTGATACGTGCCCGCGCGGAGCTGTTCGGCCATCTGCGCGGCCATCTCGGCGTACCCCTCGACCGACAGCGTGTAGCCGTTCGGGTGATCGGGCGCGCCTTCTCCGGCGGACGCGCCGTATCCCAAGCGATCGACCGCGACCATCGCGAATCCGCGCGACGCGAGTGCCTGCGCGACGGAATACGTCTCGGGGCGCAACGGGAAGTCCCACGCCCACGCGCCATACGAGAGTCCGTGCATCGCGAGGAGAACGGATCCCGTGCACCCGGCGCGCGGGCGGATCATCGTCCCCTTGATCGTGTACGTCTGCCCCGGCGCGAGCGGGTTGGTCACCGAGAACGCGATCGGTTCGCGCACGACGCCGTCGCCGGCAGCGGGAAGGACCGGGAACCACGCGAGGGCGAAGAGCAGAAGCGCGAATCGCGCACGCACCATCACGTGTCCTCTCGCCCGGCGATCCCCGCACAGTCTCGGAGCGATCCGATCGAGACGCAAGGGCCGGCGGTGGCGATTCTTCGCCGGAAACCGCACGCCCGGGTAGCCTCTCCCGCACACGACACCAGGAGGCTGGCGATGACGAGGATCTTCCACGATTCGGACGCGCCGCTCGAACCGCTCGACGGAAAGCGGATCGCGGTGATCGGCTACGGGAACCAGGGGAAGTCGTGGGCCCTCAACCTGCGCGACTCGGAACTCGACGTCGTCGTCGGAACGGTCGCCGATACGTCGCGCAAGGAGGCGGACGCCGACGGGTTTCCCGCGCACGAGATCCCGGAGGCCGTTTCCGGGGCGAACGTCGTGTGCCTGCTGATCCCCGACGAGGTGATGGGCGACGCCGTCGCGACGAGCGTGGCACCGTCCCTGAAGGCGGGTGCGGCACTGTGTTTCGCGAGCGGGTACGCGGTCGCGTTCGACGAGGTTGCGATCCCGGACGGCATCGACGTCGTGCTCGTCGCGCCCCGCATGATCGGCGTCGGGGTCCGCGATTCGTACCTCGACGGCTCGGGGTTCATCGCGTTCGTCGGCGTCGATCGCGACGCGACGGGCAACGCCTGGCCCACGGCGCTCGCGATCGCGCGCGGCCTCGGCGCGACGCACCGGGGTTCGGTGGAGATGACCTGCCGGCAGGAGGCGCTCATCGACTTGTTCGTCGAGCAAGGCATCGGACCCGCGCTGCAGAAGGTGTGGCGCGACGCCGCGCTGGTGCTCCTGGAAAAGGGGATCCCGCTGGAGGCCGTCCTCGCCGAGTTCTATTTGTCGGGCGAGATCGAGCGGACCTACCGCGCGATGCGCGAGGTCGGTCCGATGCGGCAGTGGCAGTTCCACTCGCAGACGAGCCAGTACGGGACGATGTCCCGGGCCGAGCGCTTCGACGACCTCGACACCGCGGCACGCATGCGCGTATCGATGGAGGAGATCGCGTCCGGCACGTTCGCGCGCGAGTGGGCCGCCGAGCGCGCCGCCGGCTACCCGCGCATGAAGGCGCTGCGCGAGGCGGAGGGACGCGACGCGTTGATGGACTTCGAGGACGACGTGCGGCGGAAGTTCGAGCCGCGCGCAGTGTAGGAGCTTAGGCTCCCGCGATCGCCGCCTGAATGGTGACGGTCACAGGGCCCGGCGCCCCGCCTGGAAGGCAACCCGGAGGAACCGCGGGCGTCGTGATCCAGGTCCCGCTTCCTGCCACTCCGTGCGATTGCCATTCGCCCGAGATCAGCAGCAAGGGTCCGGCCCGCGTGTACTCGAGACCACCGATGGCACCGTTCCCGGCCAGGCAGAAGCTGCCGGCCTGATCGTGATAGGCCAAAACGGCAGAGATCGGGGCGGTCTCGATACCGCCGCTCCCGTCGAGCTGGCCCTGCACCGTCCCGGTGTACGTCCCATTGCAGTCTCCGGCGGTGCACGGATACGTGGGCAAACTCAGTTGCAGGCTCATCCGGAACGCGACAGGGCCGGAGGCCTCAGCCGGAGCGACCAATACGACCGATACGGCGAGCAGCCCAACCGCGATCAGCTTCCTCATCGCGCCATTCGCCTCCTCAAGCGGCTCCCGCTTCTCCTGTACCGGCCTCGCCGAGGTACGCGGCGAGAAGCTCCGGAGATGCCGCGAGCTCCGAGCTGGCTCCTTCGACGGCGATCTGTCCGCGACCGAGCACGTACGCGCGGGCGGTGTGCTTCAAGGCGAGATGAACGAACTGCTCCACGAGAAGGACCGCGGTCCCCTGCCGGTTGACCGTCTCGAGGGTCTCGAAGAGTTGCTCGACGATGATCGGCGCGAGTCCCAGCGAGAGCTCGTCCACCAGCAACAATCGCGGGTTGCTCATCAGCGCGCGGGCGACGGCGAGCATCTGCTGCTCTCCGCCCGAGAGCGTTCCCGCGTTTTGGCCGGCGCGTTCCCGCAACCGCGGGAAGAGGTCCATCACCTCGGCGGTGCGCCTGGCTTCGGACTCGTGGTCGCGGCGGTGGCGCCAGTGACCGAGACGCAGATTCTCGAGCACCGTAAGTTCGGGGAACAGCTCGCGCCCTTCGGGAAGGTGCGCGACGCCGAGATCGACGACGCGGTGAGCCGGCATCCCCGCCGCCTCGACGCCTCCGATGCGGATGGAACCCGTCGTCGGGGCGAGGAGCCCCGAGATCGCTCGAAGGGTCGTGGTCTTTCCGGCGCCGTTCGACCCGAGCAGCGCCACCATCTCGCCCTCCCCGACGCGGAGCGACACTCCGCGCAGGGCCTGCACGGGTCCGTACGAGACGTCGATGGCGTCGACTTCGAGCATCGTCACACCTCCGCGGGCTCGGGCTCGTCGACCGGCTCGCCGCCGAGGTAGGCGGCGATCACGGCCGGGTCCCGCTGGATCTGCGCCGGGTTGCCCTGCGCGATGATCCGTCCTTGGTCGATAACGTAGATGTAGTCGCAGACGTTCGTCACCATGCGCACGTCGTGCTCGATCAAGAGGACGGTCACACCGAGGGATCGCATCCCCGTGATGACTGCCGCGAGCCGGTCGGTCTCGGTGTCGTTCAGACCGGACGCCGGCTCGTCGAGCAGAACCAGCTTCGCGCCGGTGACGAGCGCGCGGCCCAGCTCGACCATGCGGAGCACGCCGAACGGAAGGCCCCGCACGCTGCGGTCGGCGATGTCTTCGAGGCCGAGGAGCCCCAGGACGCGATGGACGCGGCCGCGAACCTCGGCCTCGGAGGAGAGCGTCAGCCGCGACGCGGTCAGGTTCGACCACACGCCCGACGGATTGTGCAGGTGCGTCGCGACGAGAAGGTTGTCGAAGACCGTGAGCTCGCCGAAGAGCTGCAACACCTGGAAGGTGCGCGCGACGCCGAGCGCGGCGCGCTCGTGAGACGGCAGGTGAGTAGCCTCGCGGCCGTGGATCCTGACGACGCCGGCCGCGGGCTCGTTCAACCCGAGCATCGCGTTGAAGAGCGTGGTCTTCCCGGCGCCGTTCGGGCCGATCAACCCCGTGATCTCACCCCGGCGCACCGACAGGGACGCGTCCTGGACCGCCGTGAGTCCTCCGAACCTGACGACGATCCCTTCGGCATCGAGCACGGAAGGGCGCTCGTTCCGGGTGCCCGCGTCGTACGGCTCGGCCACGCGCGTCCCTGCGACGCGTATGAGGTCGGGAAGAGACCTGTCGTCCTCCCCATGGGATCCGTTGGGACTCGCGTCAGCGGCAGCCGCGGCCCGGATCGCGCCGACATGAACCTCGCCGTTGGACGACGCGGGGACCTCCGCCGGGAACGCCTCGGTCAGCCAGTCCTCGGTCCCCGCCGCGGCGGGTCGCGTTCGCCGGGCTGCGTACGCGTCGGCGCGCGCCGCCGTCCGTTCGGCGACGCGGCCGGCGCGTGCGGCCCGACGCGCGGCGATGCGACGGGCCACGGGTGCGCCGACCAGCCTTCCGAGGACCCCGAGGCGAGGTGCCGCAGCCGCCAGCCCCCCCGGATAGGCCAGCAGGACGAACGCCAGCAGGCCGCTCGTGATGATGTCGAGCCATCCCGCGAGCGCGCCGCTCGCGTTGTAGAAGAGCTCGTTGAGCCCGGCGAACACCGCCGCGGCCGCGAGCGCGCCCCCCAGGCTTCCCAAACCTCCCACGACCGCGATCGCCAGGAACTGAAGCGAGACCGTGAAGATGAACTGCGTCGGGACGACGGTGCGCTGGTCGAGCATGAGCAGATGGCCGGACAGGCCGGCCAGCGCACCCGAGATCGCGAA
>JBIOTQ010000040.1:0-30551 GCA_044866075.1 Actinomycetota bacterium
ATCGAGCAGGTCGCGCACGATCCGCGAAAGACGTTCGGAGTCGCGGATGAGATGACCGACGAAACGGTGCGCAGCTTCGGGGTCCTCGTCGAGAGCATGGGACAAGGTTTCTGCGGCAGCCTGGATCGAGGCGACGGGTGTCTTGAGTTCGTGTGACGCGGCCGCCACGAAATCGCGCCGGATCGAATCGACCCGCCGGGCTTCGGTGACGTCGCGGAGGACCAGCAAAGACAGTCCCTCACTGCCGACGGGGAACGAAGACGCGAGAACCTTCCGCACAGGACGGCCGATCTCGATCTCTGTTTCGCGTACGGTGCCCGACTGACGGGCGTCTTCGACGAGATGTCGCAAGGTCGGCGGGACATACGGCCGTTCGGGCTGGTTCGCCGGGCCGCGCGTCTCGGCCGCCATGCGTCCGACCAATCGCAAAGCGGCCGGGTTCGCGTATTGCACGCCGGCGTCGGGTCCGATCAACAGCACGCCCTCGTCCATCGCAGCCAAGACCAGATCGCGTGTTCGCCGGTCTTCGCTGGCAGCATCGATTCGTCCCTTCAGGTCA
The DNA here is from genome assembly GCA_044866075.1 of Actinomycetota bacterium. Taxonomy (GTDB): domain Bacteria; phylum Actinomycetota; class AC-67; order AC-67; family AC-67; genus JBASRP01. Next base: position 560 of record JBIOTQ010000040.1, read on the forward strand.
GATGCCATGCGGTTGACTGTCTCCGCCAAGCGCGCCAGCTCCGCGGTGCCCTCCTCCGGCACGCGGGCCTCGAGATCGCCGAGGGCGATCACCGAGGCCGCGGCCGTGATGCGCGCGAGCGGACGCGTCAAGCGTCGGGCGATCAACCAGGCCCCGAGGATCCCGAGGGCGAGCGCCGCCGTCGCACCGAGGGCGATTATCCCGCGCATGCGCGAAAGGCGTGAAGAAACAACGTCTTGTGATAGCGCGACGCGCACGATGCGACCGTCCTGTGGTGGGAGCGCAACGTACCGGAAGGGTCTCCCCACGGTGTCGCTGTTCCGCGACGCCACTCCGATCTCGCCGTGGAGCGCGCGGCGAACTTCTTCCCGCCTTGCGTGATTGACCATCGTCGCGGGGTCGTGTTCGGAGTCGGCAAGGACGACACCGTCTTCGCGGATGAGAGTGATCCGAACGCCGAGATCACTCGCCAGGTCCTTGACGGACGACTGAAGCGCCGGTCCTGTCTCCGCGAGCGCAGCACGCACGGCTTTCGCGGTCGTCGTGAGAGAGGACGTCAGGTCTTCGAGGCTCGAGCTCTCGATGCGCCGATCGAGGGGGACGGCGACTGCTGCCAGGATGATGAGGAGCCCGAGCACGTAGCCGACCGCCATCCGGCGCGCCAGGGTTCGGCGTCCGAACGGGTGCGGCTCGCGACGCGGGACGTCGGACTCGCTGTCCGGTGATACGTTCACCGATCGCAGTGTAGGGGAGCGCTCCCCGGCCTTTCTTATAAGTTCACTCCCGGTTCACTCAGGCCTCGACCGGGCGCCAACCCGGGTGAATACGGTCGAGGTCGAGGTGACCGCGGGACGAGGGAACGGCCACCACGCAGCGGGGCTTGGCCCGACGCTCGGGCTCATCGCTCGCGAGGCGCTGATGCAGGAGCTACGCGACGTCGCCCGCCGTTATCGTGCTCCTCCACGTCAGGACAGGCACCTGATCACGGACGCCCGGCCGACGAGTCGTCCCGCAGGGAAGAAGGGACGAGGGCAGCTCCGCATCGTCCCGTCCTCGCCCCGCACCGGCGCTCACGGGTGACCGCTCTCTAAGTTCAAGCAACGTTTACCTTCCGTTCATATTCGCTCCGGAGGCCGTTCATCATCGAAACCTACGATCGCGCCGGATGACATCGTTCGCGTCGCACCCTGCTTCGAACGAAGCGCCCCTGTCGAGGCCGCCGGAAGACCCTTCCGGCGGCCTCGGCTCTCTTCGGGGATCCGCGCGGCGCCAGGGGGGAGGACCCGCGATGACACGCAAGACGCTCGTGATATCGATCGCTGCGATCGCGGTGCTGGCTCTTGTCGCCGCGTCCTGCGGCGGCAGCGGAGGGTTCGGCAATAACGAGGCACCCAAGAGGCTGTCCGGGTCGATCAACGTCGACGGGTCGAGCACCGTCTACCCGATCAGCCAGGCGGTCGCCGAGGAGTTCGGCAAGGACGCCAGCAACGTCAAAGTGACGATCGGTGAGTCGGGGACCGGCGGCGGCTTCGAGAAGTTCTGCCGCGGCGAGATCGACATCAGCGACGCCTCGCGTCCGATCCAGGACGAGGAGAAGGCAAAGTGCACCGCCGCGGGGATCGAGTTCACCGAGCTCAAGATCGCGATCGACGGGCTCTCCGTCCTCGTCAACCCGCAGAATACGTTCGTCGAATGCTTGACGAAGGACGAGCTCAAGAAGATCTGGGAACCGAAGAGCAAGGTCAAGAACTGGAGCCAGGTCCGGGCCGGCTTCCCGAACAAGCCGCTGACCCTGTACGGGCCCGGCACCGCGTCCGGAACGTTCGACTACTTCACCAAGGAGATGGTCGGCGAGGAAGGCGCGAGCCGTTCCGATTACACGGCGAGTGAGGACGACAACGTCCTCGTGACGGGGGTTGCCGGCGACGCGAACGCGCTCGGCTACTTCGGCTTCGCCTACTACGAGCAGAACACCGACAAGCTGAAGGTCATCGGCGTCGACGGTGGAACGGGCTGCATCAAGCCGTCGAAGGAAACGATCGAAGGCGGCACCTACAAGCCTCTGTCGCGGCCGCTGTTCATCTACGTCGCGAAGAAGTCCATCGCCAAGGAGCAGGTGAAGTCGTTCGTCGACTTCTACCTCGACACCGTCAACGATCTCGTGCCGGACGTCGGCTACATCGCACTTCCGTCGAGCGAGTTCTCGACGACCGAGCAAACCTGGTCGGCGGCGGCGGCGTAGAAAGAACAGGCGAGCAGGTGGCGACGTCGTCGCTCACGCTCAAGCGGCGCCGCACCGGGGAGCGCGTCATCAAAGGCGCGCTCCTCGTGTGCGGCGTCGTTTCCGTCGCGACCACGATCGGCATCATCCTGACCCTTCTGTTCGAGACCGTCTCGTTCTTCCGCGTCATCCCCATCAAAGACTTCTTCACGGGGACGCACTGGGGGCCGACCTTCAAACCGGCGAGCTTCGGTGTCCTGCCGCTCATAACGGCGACGCTGCTCATCGCCGCGATCGGCGTGGCGGTGGCGTTCCCGCTCGGCCTCGGAGCGGCGATCTTCCTCTCGGAGTTCGCGACTCCGCGCATGCGGAAGATCATCAAGCCCGTCCTCGAGGTGCTCGCCGGCATCCCCACCGTCGTGTTCGGCTACTTCGCGTTGACGTTCGTTTCGCTGACGTTCTTCCGGTCGTTCATCCCGGGGCCCGACGGCGCGTTGCTCCCCCCCTTCAACGCGCTGTCCGCGGGAGTGGTCGTCGGTATCGCGATCGTGCCGATCATCGCATCGATATCCGAGGACGCCATGCGCGCGGTTCCGCAGGGCTTGCGCGAGGCGGCGTTCGGGATGGGCGCGACGCGGCGAACCGTCGCGATGAAGGTGGTCGTTCCGGCCGCGCTGTCCGGGATCGCCGCCGCGTTCATCCTCGGTCTCTCCCGCGCGATAGGCGAGACCATGATCGTTGCCATCGCCGCGGGCGGGAACCCGAATCTATCCGCCGACCCGCGCGAGAGCATGGGCACGATGACCAAGTACATCGTCGACGTCTCTCTGGGCGACACACCCGCCGGCTCGGTCGTCTACAAGACGATCTTCGCGCTTGGGTCGACGCTATTCGTCATGACCCTCGGGCTGAACCTCGTTGCGACGCGCATCGTGCGCCGCTTCCGGGAGCGCTACGAATGAGCGCTGCGACCGAAGCCATCTCCCGCAGCCTCGCGACCGGGAAACACGCTGAGCGCAGCCTGCGCGCGCTCGTCTTTCGGGTCATCCTTCTTTTGTGCTTGCTCGTCGCTCTCCTGACTCTCGTCACGTTGCTCATAGACGTCGTGCGTGACGGCGCCGGCCGCGTGAACGGTACGTTCCTCAACAGTCTCGATTCGCGTTTCGCGTCGCGCGCAGGGATCAAGCCTGCGCTCGTCGGCTCGCTGTGGCTGATGGGTCTCGTCGCGGTCATCGCCTTCCCGGTGGGTGTGGGCTCGGCCGTCTACCTCGAGGAGTTCGCTCCGAAGAATCGCCTCACGAGCCTGATCGAGTTGAACGTCCTCAACCTGAGCGCGGTGCCGTCGATCATCTACGGCCTGCTGGGCCTCGCGGCGTTCGTGCGGTTCGCACACCTCGGGCGCACGATCCTCGCGGCGGCGCTCACGCTCGTACTCTTGAGCCTGCCGATCATCATCGTGTCGGCGCGCGAGGCGATTCGCGCCGTTCCCCCGTCGATCCGTCAGGGCGCGCTCGCGGTCGGCGCGACCCAATGGCAGACCGCCTGGCACCAAACCCTCCCGGCGGCGCTGCCGGGGATCTTGACCGGGATGATCCTCGGCCTGTCCCGCGCTATCGGCGAAGCCGCTCCCCTCATCACACTGGGCGCGCTCACGTACACAAGCTTCGTACCGAGCGGCCCGCTGGACCGCTTCACCGCCATGCCGATCATCATCTTCAACTGGGTGAGCCGTCCGGGCAGGGGCTTCACGCAGAACGCGGCCGCCGGGATCCTCGTGCTCCTCGTGGTGCTGCTGGCGATGAACGCCGCCGCGATCGTCTTGAGGAACCGGTATGAACGGCGCTGGTGACGAGGAGGAGGGAACGACCTTGACCACAGCAACGGTGAAGAGCCACCAGAGACCTGGCAGTATCTTGGGTGTGCGGATCGAAACAGGCGCCGTTGAAGACCTCCCGGAGATCCGCGAGACGGTCTTCCGGCTCGAAGAGGTATCGGTGGCCTACGACGGGCGCGACGCCGTGCGCGGGGTGACTCTGGACATCCCGGCACGACAGATCACCGCCATCATCGGTCCTTCCGGGTGCGGCAAGAGCACGCTCATCCGCACCTTCAACCGAATGAACGACCTCATACCGGGTGCGAACGTCGCAGGCCGGGTTCTGTACCACGGCGAGGATCTTTATGCCGACGACGTCGACGCCGTGGAGGTTCGCCGGCGCATCGGGATGGTCTTCCAGAAGCCGAATCCTTTCCCGAAATCCATCTTCGACAACGTCGCATTCGGGCTCAAGGTCAACGGCATGACCGAAGACCTCCCCGATCGCGTCGAGCATGCGTTGCGTCAGGCGGCCCTATGGGACGAGGTGAAGCGCGATCTGAAGAAGAACGCCTATTCACTTTCCGGCGGACAGCAGCAACGTCTCTGCATCGCACGTGCGATCGCGGTCGAGCCGGACGTCATCCTGATGGACGAGCCCTGCTCGGCGCTCGACCCGATCGCCACCGCCAAAATCGAAGATCTGATGCGCGAGTTCCGCTCGCGCTATTCGATCGTGATCGTCACGCACAATATGCAGCAGGCCGCGCGCGCGTCGGACATGACGGCGTTCTTGACCGCCGAGACGGACGAGCAGGGTGAGCACAGGACTGGGGTTCTCGTGGAGTTCGACCGCACCGAGGTGATCTTCACGCGACCCTCGGACCAACGAACGGAGGCATACATCACGGGACGGTTCGGTTGATGGTGCAAGCCCGGCGGCATTTCCACGAGGAACTGGAGTCGCTCGAGCTCGACGTCCTCGGGATGGGCGAGCTCGCCGATCGCGCGCTCGGCCAGGCCATCGAGTGTCTCGAACGCGACGACCTCGAACTCGCCGACCGGGTGATCGCGGGCGACGACGAACTCGACGAGCGTTACATCTCTCTCGAACGTCGAACCCTCGAGTTACTCGCGTTGCAGACACCGGTCGCGGTCGACTTGCGTCTCATCTCGGTCATCCTGCACACGAATCTGCACCTCGAGCGCGTCGGCGACATGGCGGTGAACATCGGAAAGATCGTCAAGGTCGTGCACGGGCTCCCGCGCAATCAAACGATCCTGATGACGCTCGATGAGATGGGGGGCATCGCCCGGCACATGCTTCGCGCGGCGATGGAGGCGTTCGCACGCCGGGACCTCGACCTCGCGCAGCAGCTTCCGGCGATGGACGATCCCGTCGACCGGCTGAACCGCGGCATGTACCGCGAGGTCGCTTCCTGCGCGTGGGATCCCCAGATGCTCGAGTGGGCGATCCGGATGATGGTTGTTTCCCGGCAGCTCGAACGGATCGGCGATCACGCCGTCGACATCGCCGAGCAAGTCGCCTTCTTGCTGACGGGAGAGTTCAAGGAGTTTACGGATGCTTCGCATCCCGACGCCATCGAAGGACCCTGAGTGATCCTCCTCGTCGAGGACGAGGCGTCCCTCGCCGAATCGGTCCGATACAACCTCGAACGGGAGGGCTTCCGGGTAACGGTGGCTCCCGACGGGCGCGCCGGCCTCGAGAAGTTCCGGGCCGACACCCCCAACCTCGTCGTGCTCGACCTCATGCTTCCCGAGATGTCGGGGCTCGACCTTTGCAAGCTGATCCGGGAGGAGTCGCAGGTACCGATCATCATGCTCACTGCGAAGGACTCGGAGGCCGACAAGGTCGCGGGTCTGGAGCTCGGCGCCGACGACTACGTGACGAAGCCCTTCTCGATGCGGGAGCTGGTGTCGCGCGTGCGCGCGCAACTGCGCCGCGCCGGGATGGCCGGGATGGTGGCGGGCAACGAGGTGCTGTCCGGGGGACAGGTCGTGCTCGACCCTGAGCGGCACGAGGTACGCGTCCGGGGCGAGCTCGTTTCCTTGCCGCCGAAGGAGTTCTCGCTGCTGCATCTGCTCCTGGCGCGCAAGGGACGGCTCGTCGCGCGTCATTTCATGCTCGAAGAGATCTGGGGTCCCGACTACTACGGCGACACGAAAACGCTCGATGTGCACGTGAAACGTGTTCGCGAGAAGGTCGAGGAAGATCCCCGTCAGCCCAAGTTCATCGTGACCGTGCGAGGGCTGGGCTACAAGTTCGTCGACTAGCTTCGTTCAGGACAGGATTGCGATCACGCGGTACGTCCCCGCGGCGATCAAGGCGGCGGCGGGGATCGTGAGAACCCAGGCCCAGACGATGCGGCCGGCGATTCCCCATCGAACGGCGGAGAGCCGGCCGGTCGAGCCGACGCCGACGATCGCGCCGGTGATCGTGTGCGTGGTCGACACAGGGATCCCGAGATGCGTCGCAAGGAACAGCGAGCCCGCCGCCGCCGTTTCCGCCGAGAAGCCGCCGACCGGTTTCAACTTCGTGATCCGTGTGCCGAGCGTCTTCACGATCCGCCACCCGCCGGCCAGTGTGCCCGCCGCGATCGCGGCGTGCGCCATCAGGACGATCCAGATCGGCACGGGAAGGTCTTTCCCGGTCTGCGACAGATAGCCGGTGCCGACGAGCAACGCGGCGATGATGCCCATCGTCTTCTGCGCGTCGTTGCCGCCATGCCCGAGCGAATACGCGGCGGCGGACGCCAGCTGAAGCCGGCGGAACCACGAGTCGACACGTCCGGGCTGAGATCGTCTGAAGATCCACAGCAAGGACAGCATCACGATGAAGCCGGCCACGAACCCGAAGGTCGGAGATATGACGATGAAGATCGCAGTCTTGCGCACGCTTTCGGCGTTGAGGACGTGCCAGCCGGCTTTCGCGATACCGGCTCCGCCGAACCCTCCGATCAACGCGTGTGATGACGACGTGGGAAGTCCGAGGCGCCACGTGATCAGGTTCCAAGCGATCGCACCGACAAGTCCGGCGAACACCACCGCCTCCGAGACGATCCCCGACTCGGGCCGAACCGTCTTCCCGACCGTGTCCGCCACGTGAGTGCCGAAGATAAGGAACGCGACGAAGTTGAATGTCGCCGCCCAAATGACGGCGATGCGCGGGGTTAAAACGTGTGTGGACACAACCGTTGCGATCGAGTTCGCGGCGTCGTGGAATCCGTTCGTGTAATCGAAGAAAAGGGCGACCGCGATGATGAACATGACGGCCGTGAGTTTCATCGTGCGCGGTGAACCACGGGCGCCATCCGGCTCGTCAGAGGGTCACGCGTTCTTGAGAACGATCGCTTCGATAGCGTCCGCGATCTTCTCGCATTGGTCGATGGCCGCTTCGACCTCGTCGTAGATCTCTTTCCACTTCAGGACGTCCATCGCCTTGTGCTGGCCGTTGAAGAGTTCGGCCACGGTGCGGCGGAAGATCCTGTCGCCCTCTTTCTCGATCTCGTGAACGCGGGACCACAGAGGCTCTAGCCCCTTGAACGTTTCGAGCGGTCGCAGGCAGTCCGTCACCGCCTCGCAGGCCCGGATCAGCACGTCACATTGATCGCGCATCGCGTCGGTTGGCTTGTCGACATTGTGCAGGACGAGCATGTCCGAGGCCGCTTCGATGTAGTCCATGACGTCGTCGATCCCCGCCGCGAGAGTGTGGATGTCTTCACGGTCAAGCGGCGTGACGAAGCTCGAGTTCAGCGTTTGGATGATCTCGTGGGTAATCGCGTCACCCTTGTGCTCGGCATCGACGATGGCTTTGTGAGAGGTCTTCGGGTCGGAGAAATCGTCGACCATGGCCTTGAGCAAGCGAGCGCCCTCAACCATGTTCTCGGACGCGCGTACGAACTGCTCGAAGAAAGCCTTCTCACGCGGGATGAACTTCAAGCGCATGTGATCCCTTTCATGGTCCTGGAAAGTCGCGCGCATTCTCACCGTGAGCATCGTCGGCCGCAAATCGGGCGGCACGCCGAGCCGACTGCGTCGTCGTCTCCGGCTAGAGTTGGGTTAAGGGGGCCTAGGCCATGCGGGCCGTCATCGTCTCGCTCGTGATCGCTGCCGCCTTATGGGTGACGGCAGTTCTCGTCCTGATCGCCTCGGGACGCCGGCATTCCGCGCGAGAGCTCGCCACCTTCATTCCACATCTCGTCGGATTGTTCCGGCGGTTGCTCATGGATCCCGAGGTTCCGCGGCGCGCGAAGGTGTGGGTGTGGGTCGGAGTGATATGGATCGCATCCCCGATCGACCTCATCCCGGAGTTCATCCCGGTCGTCGGACCGCTCGACGACGTGATCGTCGCCGGCATCGTTCTAAGAAGGCTGGTCCGGTCTAGTGGACCCGAGGTTATTCGGCGGCATTGGAGGGGGGAGGAAGGATCTCTGGACCTCCTCCTGCGACTGATCGGCGCCACCCGACGCTGACGCTCGTCGACCCGCAGGGACGGGCCGCTCTCCGTCGAAGAAGTCGTGCATGTCCGGTGACGTATCTCGCCGCCGCTTCCTGCGGAACGCGGGGCTCGCGGCCGGCGCCGCTCTGGTCCCCGGCTCGGCGTTGCGCACCGTAGGCGCCGCGATCCCGCCCGCTCTCGTCGGCGGGCTCAACACCCGGGTCTTGACCAGCGCCGGGCAGCTTTGGGACTGGCAGAACATGATGGTGGCCCTCGGGCCCCGCTTCACCGGGTCGCCCGCGCACAAGAAGTACATCGACTTCCTCGAGGCTCAGTGCCGCCGCGCCGGTCTGCGGACGTTCCGCGATCCGCCGCAACGGTTCCCGCGCTGGGACGCCGACTACCGGAAGTGCCGGATCTCGATCCTCGAAGAAGGAGGGTCGGAGACGCCGCTCGAGGTCATGTCGTACTTCCCCGGATCCGGCAACACGTCGCGCAGACGCGGCGGCGCGCTCGTCGCGCCGGTCGTCGACGTCGGCCAAGGACTGCCGCACGAGTTCGCTCCAGGCGTCGCGACCGGAAGCCTGAAAGGTTCGATCGCGTTCTTGACGGAGCCGCCGTTACCGACGACGGAAGCGGTCGCGTACCCCCACTACTACAACAACGACCCCGACAGGACGATGACGCCGGCGACGCCCTGGAAGCGCTGGTCGCTGAGCATCCTCACGCCGCAGTCGCTCGCCACGCCGGCACTCGCGCGGCAGGCGGGCTGCGCAGGCATGATCGTCGCGCTCGAGGCGACGCGCACCTGCGCGTACGGCCAATACATCTCGTTCCTCGGCTTCCAGGTCGACGGCGACCAAGCCCACGGCGCGCCGGGCATGCCGATCCTCTACGTGGACTACCGCACCGGCCAGTACCTGCGGTCGCGGTTGTCGGCGCTCGGCCCGACGACGCGCGCGCGGATGGTGCTGCACTCGAAGACCTATCCGAACACGGGGACCGACGAGCTGGTCGCGGTCTTGCCGGGCGCGGAGGGCAGCGCGACGGATCCGAGCAAGGGCGAGAACATCGTGATCGCCAGCCACACCGACGGAACGAGCGCGTCGGAAGAGAACGGCCCGCTCGCCATGCTGGCGATGGCGAAGTACTACGCGCGAATCCCGCGGTCGCAGCGTCGCCGCATGCTGATCTTCTGCTTCGCGACCGGCCACTTCACGGGCTACACGGAAGACACCGCGTACTTCATCGATCATCATCCCGAGATCGTCGCGAACACGGCGGCGACGCTGACTGTCGAGCACCTCGGACAGAAGTCGTTCACCGACGATCCCGCCGGCAACAGGTATGTCGACGATCGGCTCCCCGAGATCGGGATCAGCTACGTCTCGCAGGATCCGCTCTTGATCCAGACTGTGATCGCGAACTACCAGGTCGAGAACCTGATCCGCGCGCCGGTCCTAAACGGGCCGGGGTTTGGGGTGTCGATCCCGTTCTTCGGTGAGGTCCTGCCGTCCTACGCTTTCATCACGGGTCCGAACACGCTGTACCAGATGCACGAGAAGACGGTGATGCGCGGAACCGACAAGGCCCGCCTGCACCAGGAGGTGCGGGCGTTCACGCGCATCCTGCGGTCGTGGGAAACCCTCTCGAAAGAAGAGTTGTCGACGGGGAAATCCCTGCTGCGGGGGTCGATGTAGCCGTTCAACCGGTTCGCAGCACGAAGAGCTCATCGGTCGCCGAACCCGCGCCCCAGACCTCGCCGCTCCGTCCCAGCAGCTGACGCACGGCGGCGCCGCCGCTCGGCCACCGGAAGCTCCGGAACCGTTCCGTCCTCGGATCGAACCGCACCAGCGCGTTCGTGCCGAAATCGCTCAGCCACACGATCCCGGCGTCGTCGACGTACACGGCGTACGGCTGGGACTGCCGGTGCGGCAGCCGCCACTCGCGCCACGATCTCGCGGCCGGGTCGTACATCGCAACCCGCGCGGCGTTCCATTCGCTGACGAAGACGCGGCCGGCCGGATCCGACCACACACGACGCGCGCCCTGGCCGCGGGTGGGCGGCCGGAGGACCGTCGCCTTGCCCGTCACCACATCGATCCGGGCGACGTAGCTTCCGGCGAGCGACGCGAAGTAGATGTCGCCTTTCGGCGTTCCTGTGATCCCGTACGGCCCGCGGCCGCCGGGCGCGTCGTACACGCGGATCCGTCCCGTCAGGACGTCGAGGCTCCCGTAGACGCCGGCCTGGCCGGTGAACCACAGGACGCCCCGATCATCGAAGGCCGCCGTGTTGAGGTTCACGTCGGGCCGCGAGGACGGCAGACGGAAGACCCTCACCCTCTCGGTTCGCGGGTCGACCCGCACGATCGCGTTGAGCCCGCCGTCGGTGATCCACGGCGCGCCGTCGGGCCCCACGATGACGCCGTGCGGGGCCGATCCGGCCCCGAGGCGGATGTGCTTCGTCCGGCCGGTCTCCGGGTCGAGCCGGCCGAGTGCGCCTGTCGCTTGCGCCGTGTACCAGACCGTCCCGTCCGGCGCCGGGGCGACGTCGTGCGGATGCGAGCCGCTCGGAACCCGGTAGGTGTGGAGGGCGAAGGTCTGTCCCGCAGCCGGGCTCGCCGTGGGGCTCGGCGAGGGGCTCGAGGCCGACGGGGACGTCTCCGCCGCGCGCGGGCTCGGGGTGTCCTGCGTGCACGAACCGAGCGCGAGGACTGCCACGACCGCGGCACCAACCGCTCGCAGGCTCACGGTGTCAGTGTAGGTGCCCGCCCGGCTGGCGGCCGACGCCGGCCCGAATCGCCGCTGCCGTGGCGTCCGCGGCGAGCACGGCGAGACGATCGAGATCCGCCGACGTTGCGACGGGGCCCGGCCCGCTCGGCGCGGCGATCGCGAACGCGATGTCCCCGTCGTACCGGGTGTGGGCCGGCCGGATCGCGCGCGTGATCCCGTCGGACGCCCGCGCCGCGAGGAACCGCACGTCCGGCTTCGACAACGACGCGATCGTCGTGACGGCGACGAGAACGGTATTCCACGCGACCTCCGGCGTCGCCGGGGGCGCGCGGAACGACGGTTCGGGATGTGTCGTCCCGGCGAGCACGGCGCCGTCCGGACCGACGACGTCGCCGAACGGATTGACGACCGCGAGGGCGCGGACCTCGAGATCGCCGTCCCGCGCCGCCGCGACGCCGAGCCCGCCCGGTACGAAGTATTCGTGTCCGGACCATTTCCCGACCGTCGCCCCGGCGCCGCACCCGACGGCGCCGGTCGGCACGTCGTCCGAGGCGGCGTCGCAGGCGGCGTAACCGGCGTCGGGGCCGGGCCGCGCCGCCGGTATGCCGGCGGCCGCGTCGAAGATGACGGCGGCCGGAACGATCGGGATCGTCGCGATCGGCGTCCGGAAGCCGACTTCGCGCTCGGAGAGCCAGCGCATCACGCCGTCGGCGGCGGCGAGCCCGAACGCGGATCCTCCCGTGAAGAGGAGGCCGTGCATCTCCGTGCGCTGCCGCTCGAGGTCGAGCGGCGCCAGCTCGCGGGAACCCGGCGACGAGCCGCGGATATCCAACGACGCCACGTTTCCCGGCGGCGGCAGGATGACCGTGCAGCCGGAGCTCCCGTCGGGCGCGGTCCAGTGCCCGACGCGGAAACCGGGACTCAGCCTGTCATCCGGCATCGCGGATCCTTCGGGAAGGCGAACGCTGCGTCGCGGAAGCCTAGCGGCCGCGCGCGCGGGCGGGCTTCGCGCCCCGCGCCGGCTTGGCCGTCAGGCGCCAGGTCCGCGGCGGCTTGGCGACCCCCTTGAGAGCGGGTCTTCCGCGCTCGCGCCAGACGATGCCGTTCGTGTCACGGGCCGCGCGGTGGACGGCATCCGTGACCAGAGCCTCACCGGCGCGGCATCGTTTCACCAGCCGTGCCGCCACGTTGACGGTATGACCGATGTAGTCCTCGCCGCGCCGTGTCGGGCGTCCGGTGTCGAGCCCGATGCGCAGCGGGAGGCTCGGCCGGCCGTTGCCCTTCGTTCGCGCGATGATGGCCGCGGCCGCCGCCACGGCGTCGGACGGATCGCGGAAGGCGGCCATGATCCCGTCGCCGACGTTCTTCACGACGCGCCCGCGGTTGCCGGCGATCGCCGGCGTCACGATCGCGTCGTGTGTATCAAGGAGATCGATGGCGGCTTTCTCGCCGCCGGATTCCGTCGACGCGGTGAAGTTCGCGATATCCGTGAAGAGGATCGTGATCGTGCCGCGCTGCGCGAATCGTTCGAGGAGTGCACGATGCGCCGCTCCAAGATCGAGGAGTCGGGAGGCGAGGCCCAGCGGCGTCGCGCGCAACAATCGCGGTCGCGCGACGCGTGAGCGCTTGCTGACGGCGCGCATCTGCTTACTGATGTTAGCAGCAGTGAACGGGTTGCGTTCGTGCACTCGTTAACGAGTTCGTTCGTTTGCGACAACGCGAGCACGCGTTTTCGCCTGTGTTTTCCGCGTGTTCGCTGTTGCGTTACTTCGGCGGCATCCGAAGAGCGCCGTCTAGACGGATCGTTTCGCCGTTCAGCGCTGGATTCTCGACGATGTGCTGCACCAACGCAGCGAACTCGGACGGTCTACCGAGCCTGCGCGGATGGGGGATCTGATCGGCGAGAGCTTGACGCGCCTCCTCCGGAAGCAGCGCCAGCATCGGCGTGTCGAACGTCCCCGGCGCGATCGTGCAGCAGCGGATCAAGCGCGCAGCGAGGTCGCGCGCGACCACGAGCGTGAGCGAGACGACCCCGCCCTTCGACGACGCGTACGCGGCTTGACCGATCTGTCCGTCGAACGCGGCGATGCTAGCCGTGTTGACGATGACGCCGCGTTCCTCGCCGTCGGGATCCTGCGCGACCATCTGCGCGGCGGCGAGACGGATCACGTTGAAGGTTCCGATCAGGTTCACTCGGATGACGGTCTCGAACACCTTCAAGTCGTGTGGCCCGTTCGTGTCGACCGTACGTTGCGCCCACCCGATGCCCGCGCAGTTCACCGCGACGTGCAGGCCGCCGAACGCGTCGACGGCCGTCCGAACTGCGGCCGAGACCTGGTCGGGGTCGGTGACGTCTGTCACGGCGAACCGGGCCCGGTCGCCGAGCTCCTTCGCGAGTACCTCGCCCTGGGACTGCGGCAGGTCGACGATGACGACCCCGGCCCCCGCCGCGTGCAGCGCCTCGATCGTCGCCCGGCCGAGGCCCGAAGCTCCGCCGGTGACGAGGGCGCCTTTCCCCGAGACCTGCATGGCGCAAGAAGTTAGCGCAAATAACCCTGGTCGAGTGTCCTGGGCTGCTGGTATCCTCCGGAATCCGGGTGAGGAGGGCCGGTGGCGACCTCGAGAGAAGTCATCCGCTGGATCGGCCGCAACAGCAAGCGCGCCGCGATCACAGTCGTCGGTTTCGCGCTGATCCTGGCCGGCATCGTCCTCCTGGCGCTTCCGGGCCCGGGCTGGCTCGTGATCATCCTCGGCCTCGCGGTACTCGCCACCGAGTACGTGTGGGCCGAACGCGCCCTCAACCTCGCGAAGAAGAAGGCCAAGGCCGCTGCTTCGAAAGCGCGCGCGAAGATGCGGCGGGGCAGCGCGAACCAGGAACCCAGAGCCTAGATCCAGCAGAGGATCTTGACGCCCTTCGACGTGCAGTCCCCGAGCGTCTTGTTGAAAACCCGACCGTGTCCGAACCAGATCCGGCTCGTCCAGCCGAGCGTTCCCGTGGACGGGATCGGGTACGCGGCGAGCACTGGGTAGAAGTATCCGAAGAGCGCGATCGACATCGCGACGAACCACACGGCGGTCCATCGCAATCGCCATCGCTGTAGAGCGTGCACGACCATCAGCACGATGAACGGCGCCGCCGGCGTCATGTAGAACATGAAGAGAGGCCGCGACGTCACGAACCACGGTAAGACCAGCGGGGCCAGCAGGACCACCAGAAGACCCGCGACCTCGTCGCGCTTGACGATCCAGTAGAGGCACGCGGGCAACGCCACGAAGAATCCCGTCCACCAGACCAACGGGTTCGGGAGGCCCAGGACTTCTTCGTCGCGTGTCGACTGTCCCGTTGGGCACGGTTGCGGGCTGCCTCCCGGCGCGCAGTACCGTTGGTAGTAGTGGGACGCGGGCCGCGAGATCCACGGCCACGACCAGGCCTTGGACATGTACGGATGGATCGGCTTGCCGTCGGCGTCCGTCGACTTGAGATTGCGGTGATAGTCGGCGATCTCCTTCTGATCGCAGATCCACAGCGCCAGCCCGGCTTTCGGGACGGATCTCGTGACGCCGTTCTCGATCACGGTGTCGTTGCAACGCGGCGGCACATACTTCTTCGTCGAGAGGAACCACGGCGTGTATGACGCCATGTACACGAGCAGCGGAATCAGCGTGAAGGTCGCGCCGATCGCGAGGATCTGGAACGGCACCCGGTCGCGACGGGGCCTCTTCTCGGCCGCGACATCTGCCGTCTGACCCGCGCCGGGCGCGGTCTCGTCCGCCGAGGTGTCTTCGGCGAACGGATCGACGCGACGGGCCCTCAGCCGGGCGAACGGCCTCCACCGCTTTAGACGGGCCCTCAGCCGGGCGAACGGCCTCCACCGCTTCGGCGCGATGCGCACGACCTCCCACGCCAGCATCACCGCCGCCACCACCGGAATGAGGAACACGGCGCTCCACTTCGACGCGAGGGCCAGCCCGAACGCGGCGCCCGCGCCGAGACGCCACCATCGGATCCCCGTCCAGGTGGGGGCGCGCGCGCGATCCTCGAGCATCAGCCACACGCCGAGGAGGATGAAGAACGACACGAAGATGTCGAGCATCGCGATGCGCGATTGCACGAACTGCAAGCCCTCGACGCCGAGCAGGATCGCGGCCGCGGCGGCCGGCCAGCGCTTCTCCCAGAGCCGGCGGCCGATCATGTAGATCACGAGGACGGACAGCGATCCCACAAGCGCCGCGGAGAACCGCCAGCCGAAGGGCCGGTACCCGAAGATCTTGATGCCCATCGCGATCAGGAGCTTCCCGACCGGCGGATGCACGACGAAGACGGGCTCGAGTCCGTCGCACGTGTGCGGCGCGTTGGCCTTGAAGGACATGTCCGCGCCGTGGCACGCGTACCCGAACGCGTTCGGCGCGGAGTAGGTCTCGTCGAGCGGGATGATCGAGTGCGGGTGGCCGAGCCGCCAGAAGCGGAGGAACGCGGCGACTGCGGTGATCGATAAGGGCACGAGCGCCCCGCCGAAAGCCGTCGAGACGCGCGTGAACACGTCGCCCGCACGCCGGTAGGCGTTGGACGCCGGATGGATGATCTGAGCGTCCGCGGTCATCCGGTCGTTGCCGGCAGCAGTGGCAGACTCTATCGACCTCCCACCCGCCCGGGTTAACCCGATCGGGAGATGCCCGGCGGCTCCAGTATAAGAAAGGTGATGGCCGGCATCTTGAGCGTCGTCGCGACGCCGATCGGAAACCTCAACGACCTCTCGCCGCGTGCCGCGGCAGTGCTCGCCGACGCCGATGTGATCGCGTGCGAGGACACGCGGGTCACGAGGAAACTCCTTACGAGGGCTGCGTCGCGCGCGAAGCTGGTCGCCTATCACGCACGGAACGAGCGCGCGCGCGTGCCCGAGCTCGTCCGCCGCGTCGCTTCCGGCGAGAAGGTCGCCCTGGTCACCGACGCCGGGACGCCGGGGGTCTCCGATCCGGGCCAGCGGCTGGTGGCCGCGTGCCTGGACGCGGGTCTCCGCGTCGAGGCCGTGCCCGGCCCTTCGGCGGCGCTCGCGGCGCTCGTGATTTCGGGCCTGCCGACCGCGCGCTTCGTCTTCGAGGGCTTCCTGCCGCGCACCGCCTCGCAGCGCCGGCGCCGCTTGCGGTCGCTCGCCGAAGAGGAACGCACCATCGTCCTCTTCGAGTCGCCGCACCGACTGGCGGAATCGCTCGCCGACATGCGTGATGCCCTCGGCGATCGCCGCGGCGCCATGGCGCGCGAACTCACGAAGCTGCACGAGGAAGTCGTGCGCGGGCGGCTCTCGGACCTGCTTGTACGTGCCGAGGACGGCGTCCGCGGCGAGGTCACCCTCGTGATCGAGGGAGCGGCGCCCGGCGACGCCGAGCCGGTCGTCGCGGCCGACATCGCCACGCGACTGCGCGCCTTGATGGCAGAAGGATCGCCCAAGAAGGAAGCGATCGCGCGCGCGGCGGCCGATCTGGACGTGCCGAAGAAAGATGTCTACAAGGTCGCCGTCGACGAAAGGCTGTAGGTCAGAAGCGTTTTAGTTCGGCGAGGCAGGACGCGCACACCGGATGGTTGCGGAACTGACGCAACGCGTCCGCGCTCCCGCAGAACATGCAGGTGTTCAACTGTTTCGACAGCACGATCTTGCCGTCGTCGACGGCGATGTCGATGTGATCGCCTTCGCGGATGTCGAAGGACCGGCGGATCTCGGCGGGCAGCACGATGCGACCGAGGTCGTCGACTTTTCTACTCACGCCGGTCGCTTTCAACGGTCCCCCCGCCGAATCGTGGAACCGGATTATGCGCCCGGATAGACTGCCCCCACAAATGAGCGATTCCTTCTACATAACCACGCCGATCTACTATGTGAACGATGTTCCGCATATCGGCCACGCGTACACGACGGTCGCCGCGGACGCCTCCGCCCGCTACCACAGGCTGGCCGGCCGGCCGACGTACTTCCTCACCGGAACCGACGAACACGGGGAGAAGGTCGAGCGCGCCGCGCGCGAACGCAACATGGATCCCAAAGCATGGACGGACTCGATCATCCCGCGCTGGCGCGACGTCTGGGCGAACCTCGACATCTCCTACGACGACTTCATCCGCACCACAGAGGAACGCCACGAGACCCCCGTCAAAGCCTTCGTGCAGGCGCTCTTCGACCGCGGAGAGATCTATCTCGACGAGTACGAGGGCCCGTACTGCGTCGCGTGCGAGCAATTCTATCTGGAGTCCGAACTCGTCGACGGGAAGTGCCCGATCCACGGCACGCCGGTCGACTGGCTGAAGGAGCCCAACTACTTCTTCCGGCAATCCGCGCAGGCCGACTGGCTCCTGAACGACTACTACGCGCGGACACCGGCGCCGGTGCAGCCGAAGGAGCGCCTCAACGAGGTGATCGGTCTCGTGCGCCAGGGCCTGCAGGACATCTCCATCTCGCGCCCGTCGCTCGAGTGGGGGATCCCGTTGCCGTGGGAGCCATCGCACGTGATCTACGTGTGGATCGAAGCCCTGCAGAACTACATCACGGCGCTCGGCTATCCGGACGGCGAGCTCTTCAAGACGTTCTGGCCGGCGGTCCATCTCATCGGCAAGGACATCCTTCGCTTCCACGCGGTGACGTGGCCGGCGATGCTCCACGCGGCCGGCGAGGAACCGCCCCGCCTCGTGTTTGCGCACGGCTGGCTGCTCGTAAAGGGCGAGAAGATGTCCAAGACGAAGCTCACCGGCATCCATCCGGACGAGCTGCTCGCGACGTTCGGCGTCGACGCGTACCGCTACTACTTCCTCCGCGAGATCGCGTTCGGACAGGACGGCAACTTCTCGTGGGAGTCGATGGTCGCGCGCTACAACGCCGATCTCGCCAACGGGCTCGGCAACCTCGCGAGCCGCGTGCTGTCGATGATCACGTCATACTTCGCGGGCGTGGTGCCGGAACCGAAGGACGACGCCGGGCAGGGCGCGCTCGAGCGTGCTGCCGCCGCGGCGCTGCCCCCTTACCAGAAGGGCATGGAGAGTTTCGCGTTCCACGAGGCGATCGAGGCGGCCTTCGGAATCGTCCGCGAGGCCAATGGCTTCATCGTGGCGACGGCGCCGTGGAACCTCGCCAAGGACCCCGCGAAGCGCGGGGAGCTCGCCAGCGTGCTCTGGGCGTCGGCGGAGGCCCTGCGGGTGCTCGCCATCCTTCTCTTCCCGGTCATGCCCGGCGCCTGCGAGAGGCTCTGGGATCAGCTCGGCCCGCCCGATAAGCTCGTCGACCAGCGGATCGACGACGCGGTTTGGGGGCGCCTTGCCCCCGGTACGCTGGTCCGGAAGGGCGACGGACTCTTCCCGCGCATCGCCGAACAGTCCTAGCGGTGATCGTCGACACCCACTGCCACCTCGACATGTTCGAGGACCTGGACGCCGTCCTCGAGCGCATGCGCGCGGCCGGCGTCGAGCGCGCGGTGACGATCGGCGTCGATCGGGCGTCGAGCGAGTGGGCGGCGCGGGCGGCCGGCGATCACGCGGAGCTGTGGGCGACCGTCGGTCTTCATCCGCACGACGCGAAGGACCGGACCGACGAGCTGATGGCTCGCCTGGAGGAGCTCGCGTCGCATCCGCGGGTCGTCGCCGTCGGCGAAGCGGGACTCGACTACCACTACGACAACTCTCCTCGCGACGTGCAACGCGCGGTCTTCGCGGAACAGATACGCATGGCGATGCGCGCCGGGACCGCGCTCGTCATCCACACGCGCGACGCGTGGGACGACACCTTCGCGATCCTCGAGAGCGAAGGCGTTCCGGAGCGCACGGTGTTCCACTGTTGGTCGGGAGACCCGGATCACGCGCGACGCGCGGTGGCGATGGGTGCGATCCTCTCGTTCTCGGGAACGATCACGTTCAAGAACGCCTCGGCGTTGCGCGACGCGGCGACCGTGACGCCGACGGAGAACATCGTCGTCGAGACGGACAGTCCGTTCCTGACGCCGCACCCGCATCGCGGGAAGCGGAACGAGCCCGCGTACGTGCGCCACGTCGCCGACGCGATCGCCGCTCTCAAAGGTGTGCCGGCCGAGCAAGCGGATCGAGCACTCTCGGCGAACTCCGCTCGACTCTTCGGCTGGGATCCACACTAAAAAGCCTCGAAAAGGGCGATCCGCCGCGCCGGGTCCGGGTCTACCCGTGCGGCGGATCTCCGGAAGAGGGGTTCTGCGCCGGCCTCGTTATCCCTTCCCGCAACCCGAAGTTGCCCTGGTTTGGGCGGTTTACGTGCGGTTTTGGAGGGTAGGAACGACCCTGGTAAGGTTGCTGCGTCTACCAAGCAGAACCAAGCAGCACTCCCCGGTTCTTCCCCCCGAATCCTCGGACCGGCTGAACGCCGTACAGGATGAGATTGAGAACGAAAGTCTCGAAGGCCGCCGTCGTCGCGGTCCTTGGCGCGTCAGCCGTTGCCTACGGAGCTCTCGAAAAGCACGTGACGGTGCGCATCGACGGCTCTCTCGTGCGGGTGCGAACTTTTGCAAGCACCGTAGGCGAGGTGCTCGACCGCGCCGACATCACGTTGCACGCGAACGATCGGGTGCGTCCCGCGGTCGCGACGAACATCCGTGAAGGGATGTTGATCGAGGTTCGTCGCGCCAAGCCGATCACCGTCATCCTGAACGGAAAGCAACGACAGGTGATCGTGACCGCGCTGACCGTCGGCGAAGTCATCGAGGAGATGCGATTGCGAGGTTCGCTCGCCGACTACGTCGGGGCGTCGCGTGCGGACCGCGTCACTCCGGGGATGGTTATCGTGTATCGCAGCGCGGTCGGGATCGTCGTCGCGCACGACGGGAAGACCGATCGCGTGATCACGAACGCCGCGACCGTGCGCGATGTGCTCGCCGAGCTGGGTGTCGGCGTCGTCGCGAAAGATCAGGTTTCGCCGTCGCTGGACGCCGCGCCGTACACCGGCATGGTGGTGCGAATCCTTCGGATCGGAACGCGCGTCGAAACGGCGACCCGCAAGATCCCGTTCCGGACGGTGTACAAGAGCGATCCGTACTTGGAGCGAGGGAAACGCGCGGTGCGCCGCGGCGGGCTTTCCGGCCTGGAGGAGGTCCGGTACCGCGTCACCTACAAAGACGGGAAGGCGGTGACGCGTAAGATGCTGGCGGCGCGTGTCCTTCGCGCGCCGAGGGCCAAGATCATCGTCGTCGGGACGGGTCCCCGCTGCATATGCTCGCGCGGCAGTCAGACCGGCGACGGCACGTGGTACGGTGCCGACGGGCTCATCGCAGCGCATCGGACGCTGCCCTTCGGCACGGTGGTTCGCGTGACGAATCTCGAGAACGGCAGAACGGTGACGGTCACGATCCGCGACCGCGGCCCGCTCGGGGACGGGCGCATCATCGATCTGTCGGACGATGCGTTCCGGCGCATCGCCGGTCTCAGCGAAGGGGTCGTCCGGGTCCGCATCCGCTGGTAACGGCGCGGGGGGACGGATGTCGCCCCTCGGCCGCCGCGAGACGCGCGACCTCCTGGCCCGTCACGGGCTCCGGCCCCGCACCTCGCTCGGGCAGCACTTCCTCATCGACCCCAACACGATCCGCAAGATCGTCCGCGTCGCGGCCGTGTTGCCGGGCGAACGGATCATCGAGGTCGGCGCCGGCGTCGGTGCGCTGACCCTCGCGCTGGCCGGAGCCGGCGCTGAGGTCGTCGCGATCGAGCAGGACCGGAGCCTCGAACCCGCGCTGAGTGAGACCCTCACGGAGATTCCGAACGTCGCGGTGGTGTGGGGCGACGCGCTCGCCCTCGACCTCGACCGGCTGCTGGGTGGCCGGCCGGCCCGGGTGATATCGAACCTTCCCTATCAGATCGCGACGCCGCTCGTTCTCGCGCTCCTCGAAGACGTGCCGTCGATCGCCGAGCTGATCGTGATGGTCCAAGAAGAGGTCGGCGAGCGGTTCGTGGCCGGGCCCGGCGACGACGCGTACGGTTCGGTGTCGGCGAAGATCGCCTACCTGTCGGACGCGATGGTGGAGTTCAGGGTGTCGCGAGAGGTCTTCATGCCGAAGCCGGAGGTGGAATCCGTGGTCGTGCGGCTCACGCGTCGGACGGAACCACCGGTCGCCGGCGACCGGGACCGGATCTTCCGCGTGATCGACGCCGGATTCGCGACGCGGCGCAAGACGATGCGTAACGCGCTGCGCGGCGCGGGGCTGGACGCGGCGGTCGTCGAGGCGGCCCTCGCCGACGCGGGGGTGGAGGGATCCGCCCGCGCGGAGCAGCTCGGGTTGCCGGAGTTCGCCGCCGTCGCCCGTGTTCTCGAGGTACCCGAGGTACGCCGGTGAAGCTCAGCGCCCCAGCCAAGATCAACCTCTACCTGTGGGTGGGCGCGCGGCGCGCCGACGGATGGCACGAGATCGAGTCGATCATGCAGTCGATCTCGCTGGCCGACGGCTTGACGGTTTCGCCTGCGGACGTCGTTTCCCTCGACGTCGAACCGCGCGGCTCCGCGCCGGAGGACGAGTCGAACCTCGTCGTGAAGGCGGTCCGTGTCCTGGGATCCTCGACGGGGTCGGCGAGCGGGGCGGCCCTGCGTCTCACGAAAGAGGTTCCCGCCGGGGCCGGTTTGGGCGGCGGTTCTTCGGATGCGGCGGCCGCGCTCGTGGGCCTCAATGAGCTATGGCGATGCGGGCTCTCGCGGAAGGCGCTCGAGAAGCTCGGGGCGTCGGTCGGCGCGGACGTGCCCTTCTGCGTGCGCGGCGGGACGGCCGGCGCGCTGGGCGCGGGGGAGCGGCTGTCGCCCCTGATCGTCGCCGGGCCTCTGTGGTGGGTGATCGCGATGCCGGCGACATCGCTCGCGACCGCGGACGTCTACGCGCGGTTCGACGAGCTGGGCGGCTCCTCCTCGCAGAGCGACGCGCACGATCTCGCCGATTCACTCGCGCGCGGGGACCTGGACCGGGTCGCGGCGACGCTGCGGAACGACCTGACGGACGCGGCGCTGGCGATGGCGCCGTCCATCGCGGCTGTGCGCGATGCGCTCACGAAGGCCGGCGCCCTCGGTGTCGTGATGAGCGGCAGCGGCCCGGCGTGGTGCGGGCTCGCGCGCGACGAAGCGCACGCCGGGGAGATCGCGTCGGCGGTGCGCGCGGACGTCGAACGGGCCTGGGTCGTGCGGTCGCTGGATCGCGGAGCCCGGATCGTCGAACGCTAGGACTCTTCAACCGAACGCCCGCGCATCGTTGTCATATCCACCTGTTACCGTTGCCGAGTGACCCGCGCCGCACAGATGTTGAAGAGGCAACGCGCGATGGAGTTACGTGGTGCCGGCAAGAGCTACCGCGAGATCGCCGAGATTCTTAGCGTTTCCCGCTCATCGTGTTCTCGATGGCTCAAGGATATGCCTCTCACTACAGATCAGCAGAAGGCGCTCCAGGAGCGAACAGCTCCTGTTTACCTGCGTCGTGCCGCGACGCTGAGAAGACGCACCGATCATCGAGTGGCGGCGATCATTCGTGACGCGGCCGCTGAGGTGGGTACGCTCTCTGTCCGTGACCTCTTTGTCGTGGGCGTTGTCGCCTATTGGGCTGAGGGCACGAAGTCGAAACCGTGGAGCCGAAAGTCGCGAGTGAATTCATCAACTCCGATCCAACGATGATTCTGCTCTTCCTGAGATGGCTAGAACTTGTTGGGATCGCCAGAGACCGGCTCGTGTTTCGAGTGGCCATCCATGAGTCGGCCGACGTGGAGTGGGCCAGTCTCTTCTGGTCGCGAGTAATCGGGATACCTGTGGATCGGTTCTCCAGACCCAGCCTGAAGCGGCACAATCCCGAGACTGTACGGAAGAACATCGGCTCCGATTACGTGGGCTGCCTTACAATTGATGTCTGCCGCAGCGCTGATCTATTGAGGCGGATAACCGGCTGGTATGAAGGGATGATCAGGTCGATGGGCCCTGGTGTAAACGTGGCGAGCATCTCGGACTTTGACTCCGAGGGTTCAGGTTCGACTCCTGAGGGCCCAGCTATTCCTTCGACTCTTTTCGAACGCCACATCGCATACTCATGCCGAATCGCGACGTAAACGCCCGGTCCCCCAAGCTAGCGGCCGTCGTCCTCGCCGCCGGCGAAGGGAAACGTTTCAAGTCCTCGACGCCCAAGGTGCTTCACGCGCTCTGCGGACGACCGCTGGTCGGCTACGTCCTCACCGCACTCGAACCTCTTTCGGCGACGAAGACGATCGTCGTCATCGGCCGCGGGGGGGATGAGGTCAAGAGCGCGGCGAAACAGCTCACGAAGACCAAGCTCACATTCGCTCTGCAGGAGCGGCAGCTCGGCACCGCCGATGCCGCGCGCGTCGGCGACGACGCGCTCGCGCGATTCGCGGGCGACGTCCTCGTCGTGCCCGGCGACTCGCCCCTACTCACCACAGAGACCCTGCAGACCCTGGTCGATCACCAGCGCCGCACGAAGGCGGCCGCGACGATGCTCACGGCCGACCTCGACGACCCCACCGGCTACGGACGCGTGATCCGCGATGCGCAGGGCCGCGTGGAGCGCATCGTCGAGGAAACGGACGCGACTCCCGACGAGAAGAAGATCACGGAAGCGAACACCAGCGTGTGGGTGTTCGACCGCGCCGCCCTCCGGTCGGCGCTGACGAAGATCGACCGGGCCAACACGCAAAAGGAGTTCTATCTGACCGACGTCGTTGCCGTGCTGCGCGACAAGGGAGAGGCCGTCGAGGCCGTCAGTGCCAGCGACCCGACCGAGGTTCTCGGCGTCAATTCGCGCGTGCAGCTCGCCGACGTGGCGGCCCTGATGCGTCGCCGGATCGCCGAGCAACACATGCTCGACGGCGTCACGATCATCGACCCCGCCACGACCTTCATCGACGCCGGTGTCGCGATCGGCCGCGACACGACCATCCATCCCTTGTCGCACCTCCACGGGACAACGACCGTCGGCGACCGGGCCGAGATCGGCCCGAACGTGAAGCTCGTCGATACGACGGTCGGCGACGGCGCCACAGTGATCAACGCCGTCGCGAGCCAGGCGACGATCGGCGCCCGCGCGCAGGTGGGTCCGTTCACGTACCTCCGGCCCGGCGCGGTGCTGAAGGAGGGCGCGAAGGCCGGCAGCTACGTCGAGGTCAAGAAGAGCACGATCGGCAAAGGCAGCAAGGTGCCGCATCTCTCGTACGTCGGCGACGCCGAGATCGGCGAGAACGTCAACATCGGCGCCGGCACCATCACGTGCAACTACGACGGCGAGACCGGGAAGAAATCCAAGACGGTTATCGGGGACGACGTCCTCATCGGAAGCGATACGATGCTCGTGGCGCCGGTCACCGTAGGGAAGGGTGCCGTCACCGGCGCGGGTGCGGTCGTCAGCAAGGACATCCCGCCCGGGGAGGTCGCGATCGGGGCGCCGGCGCGAACGGTTCGGAAGCGCAAGGGGACCGGAAATCGAGTCAGCCGGGCGGGTGGGGGGCCGATAAGGCCGCGACGCGCGGCGAAGGAGGGCCGCAAGACGTGAGCGGGCTGGAGATCACGACGAAGAAGCGCATGATCTTCGCGGCCGGGCGCTCGAACCTCGAGCTCGCCGAGGAGATCGCGAAGAACCTCGGGGTGACGTGCGCCGAGGTGGAGATCTCGGACTTCGCGAATGGCGAGATCTACTTCCGCTTCGAGGAGAACGTGCGCGGCTCCGACGTCTTCATCTTCCAGACGCACTCCGATCCGATCAACAAGATGATCATGGAACAGCTGATCATGATCGACGCCGCGAAGCGCGCGTCGGCCAAGAGGATCAGCGCCGTCATCCCCTTCTACGGCTATTCGCGGCAGGACAAGAAGACGCGCGGCCGCGAGCCGATCACGAGCCGTCTCGTCGCGGATCTCCTGACCGCGGCCGGGGCCGACCGCGTGCTGACGGTCGACCTGCACACGAGCCAGATCCAGGGCTTCTTCGACAAGCCGGTGGACCACCTCACCGCGCTGCCTCTGCTGGCCGACTTTCTCGGGAACAAGTTCGACGATCTCGTCATCGTATCGCCGGACGCCGGCCGCGTCCGCGTCGCGGAGAAATTCGCCGGGCGGCTCCACTCACCGCTGGCGATCCTCCACAAGCGGCGCCGGCCCGACCAGCGGAACGTGTCCGAGACGCTCGAGGTCGTCGGTGATGTGCGCGGCAAGCGGTGCGTTCTGGTGGACGACATGATCGACACGGCGGGGACGATCACCGGCGGCGCCGAGGTGCTGATGGAGTTCGGGGCCGAAGAGGTCTACGCCTGCGCCACGCATGGGATCCTGAGCGACCCAGCGATCGACCGGATCAAGAACGCTCCGCTGAAGGAGGTCGTGCTGACGAACACGCTGCCGATCCCCGAAGACCGCCGGATCGACAGCATCACCATCCTGTCCATCGCACCGATCATCGCTTCGACGATCCGGGCCGTCTTCACCGACACATCGGTCTCCGAGATCTTCCACGGCGAGAACTAGACCGAGAAGGGTCGAGCCCGGCCTGTGGGCCGGGCTCGCCGCATCCCCTCGCAGGTGAGAGCGACAACCGCTCTTACTGCGACGACCAAGATGCGACCATTGGTCGCCTCTTGTCTGTGGCCCGCGTCACTTGCTCTGATGTGAAAGGGCTCACAGGGCGGGAAACGGGCTCTTCGAGCCGCTGGTAAAATGCGGCGCCGTTCGATCGTGGAGGGAGAGAGCTCATGGAGGTAGCGCTTCCGGCCGAGGCCCGCACCGGTACCGGGAAGGGCGTGACCCGCAAGCTGCGGGCCGCCGGCAAGGTGCCCGCCGTCCTGTACGGCCGTGGGCTCGAGCCCCTGGCTCTCTCCGTCGACCGCATCGCTCTGAACAAGGTCTTCAAGACCGAGGCCGGTCGCAACGTCCTGATCGACCTCAAGGTGGACGGCGACAACCATCTGACGATGGCCCGTGATATCCAGCGCGATCCGTTGCGCGGCACGGTCGTCCATGTCGACTTCCTCAAGATCGCCCGCGACGTCGCCATCGAGGTCGACGTGCCGATCCACATCACCGGCGAGTCTCCCGGCGTGAAGGAAGGCGGCGTCATCGAGCATCACCTTTGGAGCGTGCACGTCTCCTGCCTGCCGACCAGCGTGCCCGACCGACTCGACGCCGACGTCTCGCGGATGGTGATCGGCGACATGCTACGCGTCGGCGATCTCATCGCACCCGAGGGGGTCGAGATCCTGACCAATCCCGAGGAAGCGGTGCTCGGCGTCGTCGTGCCGCAGGTCCTCAAGGTCGAGGAGGAGGTTCCGGCCGAGGTCGAGCTCGCCGAGGGCGAAGAGGCGCCTGCCGAGGCGGCCGAGGGCGAAGAGGGCGCCGCGCCGGCCGCCGAGGGCGGCGGCGGGGGCGAGTCCGAGGAGGGCTAAGCCCTCCCGGGAAACACCGGCCTCTCCGTGGCCGAGCTCACGCTCATCGCCGGGCTCGGCAACCCCGACCCCGAATACGAGCGCACGCGCCACAACCTCGGTTTCCTCGTCGCCGACGAGCTCGCCGACAGTCTCGACGCCCGCTTCAAGCGCTCGAAGCACGAGGCGCTGGTGGCCGAGGCCCGCGACGGCGAGACGCGCTTGCTGCTGGCGAAGCCGCGGACCTACATGAACGACTCGGGCCGCTCGGTCGCGGCGCTGTCGCGGTTCTACAAGGTCCCGCCCGAGCGGATCATCGTCGTGCACGACGAGCTCGACCTGCCGTTCGGGGTCGTGCGCGTGAAGCGCGGCGGGGGAGCCGGCGGACACAACGGCGTCCTATCCGTGGTCCTGGCGATCGGACCCGAGTTCGTGCGCGTGCGCCTCGGCATCGGACGGCCGCCGGGCCGGAAGGATCCGGTCGATTTCGTCCTCGAGAACTTCCGAAAGGCGGAGCAGCCGGAGGTACCCGCGATCGTGGGTTCGGGTGCCGACGCCGTTCTGATGGTCGTGCGCGAGGGGATCGGGCCGGCGCAGACGGAGATCAATCGCCGCGCGGAAGCGGAGCCTACGTAACGTCGACGTTCGTGACGTGACCGCTCTCGGAGAACGTCACCGTTCCGGTGCGGCCGCCGGTCAGGCAGAACTCGAAGTGAGTGCCGGTGCGCTTCGACGGCTGGCCGATCGTACGGAGCACCGCCTCCGGCGTCATCCCGGGTCGCAGCCCTGAAAGGTCCTGGTCTGTGAGATCGGCGACGTCCGCGCGGCACGCGTTCGGCGCGATCCCGATCGCCCGTTCCCACATCTGAAGGTACGCCTCCGGGCCGAGCAACATGTCGTCGATGATCGCGTCGCCCGCTTGGACGCGCAGATCCTCGAGCCAGTCCGGATACAACCCGTAGTGCGCGACGCCGTCGGCGTTTATGTCGTAGACGCGCTCGCCGCTCCGCTGCTTGTCGAAGACCACGCCGCCGAATCCGGTGAACGGGTACGAGACCTTCGTCTTACCGTTGCGCGGGGCTCCTTGGGCCCCGAAACCGTTCACATCCGACCCGTAACCGAAGCCGAAGAGGAATCGCGGGTCGGCCCACTTGCGGCGCTGTCTCCAGTCGTTGACGAACCCCTCAGAACCCCCGGCGTACGGCGTCACCACACCGCCGAGCTGGTACACGCGGGGGTAGATCGTGTCGTCGGCCCAGCTGTGGCTCGAAACGACGCCGGAGTACCCTTCGTCGGCGAGGATGTCCAGTGCTTGGTGGCGAGCGCGGGCGCTCATGTGGTCGGGGTCGAAGATCATGCCTCGTTTGATGAGTCCGCGGACCGCGTACGCCCCGAGCGGGCTCAACCCGCGCACGTTGCAGTGCGGGGCCGGCGGGTAGACGGGAGCGACGCCGGTCCTTCCGGCGACCTGGAGGACGCCCGCGAAGATCGAGTCGCGGCCGGTCAACGCTTCGGGTGCTCCCGCGTCGTCGCCGAGATTCAGCTGGGTCTTGTCGTGCGCGCCGTGATCGTGGTCGGTGCAGGTCTCCATCTGCCAGTACCGGCCCGTCTCCATCCGGTTCCCGCTGTTTGTAACGATCCCCGTCGCCCCGGCGTCACCCGTGATCCCGGTCAGAGCGTTGTCGAACTTGTTCGCGAGCTCCATCTGACGGACGCCCAGCGCGTACACCTCGTCGAGCCCCCGATCGATCTGTTCCCTGTCGCACTGCGGGACCTCCACCACCAGCCCGCAGTTGAACGGGATCGAGATCTCGACGCCCGTGATGACCGCGAGCTTGCCGGCGTTGATGACACGCCGCGCTTGGAAAGGATCGGTCACTATCCGGAACCAGCCTTCACCGGGGCCTCCGCTTTGCGCGTCGATGTAGCGCTCCAGTTCGTGGAGACGCTTGGCCTCCAGGCGCACGCCGTCCATCTCGTTGCAGCTGTTCTCCTTGTAGGGATACGCCGTGCAGAGGGCGTGGTTGTCGACGAGGAGCGCGGTGAATATGCGCAGGCCGCCGCGCCAGGCGCGCTCGAGCCACTTGTAGTAGAGCTGTTCGTGCGTGAGCGAGTTGTAGCGGGGCCAGCCCGCGAAGGTCGGCCAGCCGTGCACGTCGTGGCCGTTCACAGGATCGCCGCCGCTCAACACCATCTCGAGGACCGCGCCGTGGCCCCCCGGGGAGTGGTCCGGGCAATCGACGAGGGCCCGCGCGGCGCCGTAGCGGTGCCATGGACGTCCACACCGGCTGCGACCGCCGATGAACTCGTAGGCCATCATGTGCACGTGGTCGTCGAGGAAGCCTCGGACCTCTGAAAACGGCGTCTCACCGACGGCGACGGGACCGGTCGCGTTGATCTCGATCTCGGGGAAGCGCGCGCAGCCGGTCGTCAAGCGGAGCTCAAACAATGCGTCGTTATCGAGTTCGGAGGCGTCCGCCGGCACGAGCCGGCCGCCGTCTCCCATCCCGAGGACCTGATTCGTCGCGGGGAGCCGGAACGAGAACTTGCTGTTCTGCGGATCCTGCTCGACGACCCAATCGGAGAGATCGCTTGCGTCGAGTGCGGCGACGATCGCTGCGCCGCGTCCGAGGGCGGATGAGGCCGTGCCTTTCGTGAACGCGTACGGCACGGTGTCGGTCCACCCATAGGCGAGCCCTCCGACCATTCTGACGGTGGTGTCGTTCGTGACGGTTTTCAACGCGGTCTCGTCCGCGCCCGCGCTCACCGCGAGGAAGTCGGACTGCTTCCCGAACAACAGATACCGGCCGAGATCGGTCGCCTGGAAATGGAAGGGCTCGGCGCCGACCAAGTCCGCCGCGCTCGCGACGAATCCTTGATCGTCGCGAAGGACGAAACGGCCGTTCGCAGCGCGCAGCGCATAACAGCCCCCCGCCATCGCGTAGATGTCCTCCGGCGTTTCGCGGCGGCCCGTCTCTGTGGCAGGCGCGGCGGCGTTCGTCGACGTCAGACCGGCGAGGACCAGCACCAGGACGGCGCACGCCAGCCAACGCGGGGTCGGCCGGGGGCGTGGTCGGATGGCGGTCTGCACGGTGGTCGACCTGCTAATTCGCCTTCGGGAGGGAAAGTCCCTTCTTGGGAAGGAACCCGTCCCCTCCGGCGTTTCAAGTGGCCGGTAGAGTGGGCTTCTTCGCGGCCGGCCCCGGCGTTCTCGAGCCGGACGCGACACACATATCGGACAGGGACACGCCCGGGTGCGCGGCGCCCGGGCCGTTCGCACGTGCACGCACGGATGACGCAGACACTCGGACCGCTGGTCGAAGCGCTGCAGGGCCCGTCGCTCGACGAGGCCCTCGACGCGCTCGCCTCGTCCGGGACGGTCAC
>JBIOTQ010000041.1:0-46696 GCA_044866075.1 Actinomycetota bacterium
TCATCTCCGCGTCCAGTTCCAGGATCCGCCCCAGGCGATAGAGAACGTCGACGAGCGCGCCATCGAGCCGGGCTTTGAAGAGCCATTCCGGGTGCGTGCGGACGACCTCGAAGCCCTCCTTCTCGAGCCCCGCGACCGCTTCTTCCACGTCCTGCTCGCGGATGAAGAGGTCGACGTCGTGACCGACCACGGCGCTGCCTTGCATGTGGTAGGAGAGCGCGATCCCGCCGACGAGAAGGGTGTCGATGCCTTGCGATTCCAGCGCGCCGACGGCCCGGCAGAGGGCCTCGCTCAATCGCTCTTCGATCGTCACCCGAGGTCTTTACCCAAATGCTGGTATACTCGCCCGAGCCCTTTAAGAGCGGGTCCCGAGAGGCCCGGAAGGGAGAGGCGAGTGAGAGACAACCGAGCCTGCACGCGCGAGTCGCGGCAGGCGTTTTTCATGCCCTCCGCCTTCCCCCCGGGCCGTTCCACCGGGGGGAGGCGACGCGCCTGACAGTCTTCACACCAAAGGCCACCGTCATGGACGCCGGCGACGTCGGCCGGGCTCTGGCGCGCGTCGCGCACGAGATCATCGAGAAGAACAAAGGCGCCTCGCGGGTCGTCCTCGTTGGCATCCTCACGCGCGGCGTCCATCTCGCCAACCGGCTCGCCGAGCGCATCGCCGAGATCGAAGGCGTCAACGTCCCGACCGGGTCGCTCGACATCGGCCTCTACCGGGACGACATCGGGATGCGAGAACCGGTTCCTCTGGCGCCCGTGCGAGTGCCGGACATCGACGGGAAGACGGTCGTGCTCGTCGACGACGTGCTCTACACCGGGCGGTCGATCCGGGCCGCGCTCGACGCGCTGATCGACCTGGGGCGGCCGAATTCGGTGCAGCTCGCCGTGTTGGTCGACCGCGGGCACCGGGAGCTGCCGATCCGGGCCGACTACGTCGGCAAGAACATCCCCACGGCGCACAACGAAGAGGTCCAGGTCCGCGTAGCGGAGGTCGACGGCGAGGACGCGGTCGTCCTTGGCGAGGTGGCGGCGAAGCCGGCGAGGGGGGTGGCGAAGTGATCAAGCACCTGCTCTCGATCCGAGACCTCGACGCCGACGGAATCGAACGCGTCATGAAGACCGCCGAGGCGTTCCGCGAGAACATGGGACGCAAATACCCGACCCTGCGGCTGAAGACCGTCGTCAACTTCTTCTACGAGGCGTCCACCCGGACGCGCACGAGCTTCGAGCTGGCCGCGAAACGGCTCAGCGCCGACGTCCTGAACTTCGCGGCCGGGGGCTCGAGCGTCGAGAAGGGCGAGTCGTTGAAGGACACCGCGCAGACCATCGAGGCGATGGGCGTCGACGCGATCATCGCGCGGCACTCCTCGGCCGGGGCGCCGCACCGGCTGGCCGAGTGGGTGAGCGCGAGCGTGATCAACGCCGGGGACGGCATGCACGAACACCCGACGCAGGCGCTCCTCGACCTGTTCACTATCCGCCAGCACATGCCGAGCTTCGACGGGCTGCGCGTCGCGATCGTCGGCGACGTGCTGCACAGCCGCGTGGCGCGCTCGGACGTCCTTGGGCTCCAGACGATGGGGGCCGACGTCACGGTCGTCGGGCCGCCGACGCTGCTGCCGCCGGGAGTCGAGTCGTGGGGCGTGCGCGTGACGACCGATCTCGATCCGATCCTGCCCGAGCTCGACGTCTGCTACCTGCTGCGGATGCAGCTCGAGCGGCAGAAGAGAGGCTACGTCCCGTCGCTGCGCGAGTACGCGCGGCTGTGGGGCCTCGACCGGCGACGCGCCGCGCTGCTGCCCGAGCGGGCGCTGATCATGCACCCGGGCCCGATGAACCGCGGCGTCGAGATCGCCGCCGACGTCGCCGAGTTCCCGCGCAGCGTCATCACGGACCAGGTGACGAACGGCATCGCGGTGCGCCAAGCCCTGCTGTACCTGATGCTCGGCGGCCCCGAGGTGAAGGAGGGCGGGCCGGATGCCGGCTAAGCCGATCCTCCTCCGCGGCGGGCGCGTCGTCGATCCTGCGTCGGGGACCGACGCGCCGCTCGACGTTCGCGTCGAGAAGGGCGTCGTAGCAGAGGTCGGCGCCGGACTGAAGGACGACGGCGCAACCATCGTCGACGGCACCGGTTTGGTCGTCGCGCCGTCGTTCGTCGACCTACACACGCACCTGCGGGAGCCCGGGCGCGAGGACGCCGAGACGATCGAGAGCGGGTCGCGCGCCGCGGCGCTCGGCGGCTACGGCGCCGTCTGCGCGATGGCCAACACGACGCCGGTCGCGGATTCCGCCGCCGTGGTCGAGCAGGTTTTCAACACCGGCCGCGCCGTCGGGCTGGTCGACGTGTTCCCGGTGGGCGCCCTGACGGTCGACCTGAAGGGCGAGCTACTCGCCGAGCTCGGCGCAATGCACCTGTCAGAAGCCGGCGTGAACTTCTTCTCCGACGACGGGCGCTGCGTGGAGGACTCCGGCTTGATGCGACGCGCGCTCGAGTACGCGAAGGCGTTCGACGCGATCGTCGCCAACCACGCCGAGGACGCCGGGCTCGCCGAGGGCGGCGCGATGAACGAAGGCGAGGTCTCGGGACTGCTCGGACTCCCCGGTATCCCCGGCGAAGCCGAGGAGCTCGTCATCGCCCGAGACCTCGCGCTCACGCGCTTGACCGGCGGCCGCTTGCACGTCCCGCACGTCTCGACGGCGGGCTCCGTCGAGCTGATCCGCGCGGCCAAAGCCCAGGGGATCCGCGTCACGGCGGAGGTGACGCCGCATCACCTGTCGCTGACCGACACGCTCGTCGCGTCGTTCGATCCCGTCTACAAGGTCGCGCCGCCGCTGCGCACCCGGGCCGACGTCGACGCGCTGCGCGAGGCGCTGATCGACGGCACGATCGACTGCGTCGCGACCGACCACGCGCCCCACGCGCGCGAGGACAAGGAGCGCGAGTTCGACAAGGCGCCGCCGGGGATGCTCGGGCTCGAGACGGCGCTCGGCGTCGTGCTCACCGAGCTCGTCGCTGCCGGCCGCATGTCGCTCACCGACCTGGTGCGCACGATGAGCACCACGCCGGCGCGCATCCGCGGTCTCGACGGTCACGGCGGCCCGATCGCCGCCGGGGCGCCCGCCACGCTCGTCGTCTTCGATCCCGACGCGCGCTGGATCGTGGACGCGTCGCGGCTGGCGTCGCTCAGCGACAACACGCCGTTCGCCGGACGCGAACTCCGAGGGAAGGTCGTGCACACGCTCCTGAGAGGAAGGTTCACCGTCAAGGATGGGGAGGTCGTTCATGGGCAAGGGTGATCGGGCGCCGCGGCGCTGGGCGAAGGACCGCGAGCGGGCGAAGCGCGACCGGGCGAAGCGCAAGGCCCTGGCGAAGGGTCAGGCGCGGAAGGCCGCGGGCAAGAAGTGACCGAAGCTCTCCTCGTCCTCGAGGACGGCACGGAGTTCCGCGGCCGCTCCTTCGGCGCGCGCGGAACCGCGCCCGGCGAGGTCGTCTTCAACACGGCGCTGTCCGGCTATCAGGAGGTCCTCACCGACCCCTCCTACCACGGGCAGATCGTCACGATGACCTACCCGCACATCGGCAACTACGGCGTGAACCCCGACGACGTCGAGTCGAATCGCGTGCGGGTCGCCGGGTTCGTCGTCCGTGAGGCGGTGCGCCACTACTCGAACTGGCGCGCGACGGGCGCGCTGCACGACTACCTCGCGGAGAGCGGCATCGTCGGTATCGACGACGTCGACACCCGCCGTCTGACCCGGCATATCCGGTCCCTGGGCGCGATGCGCGCCGCGATCTCGACGCAGATCCTCAACGCGGCCGAGCTGCGCGACGAGGTCTTGCGAAGCCCGGAGATGACCGGCCTGAACCTGGTCGACCCGGTGACCACGCCCGAGCCTTACCGGGCGGCCGACGTCACGCACACCGACCCCACGGTCCGCGAGGACGGCAAGGTCTTCCGCGTCGCGGCCTACGACTACGGGATCAAGTTCAACATCCTGCGCCTGCTGGCCGCGCACGGCTGCGACGTCACCGTCTTCCCCGCACGTTATCCGGCGGAGGACATCGCGCGCGAGGGCTACGACGGCGTGTTCCTGTCGAACGGACCGGGCGACCCGGCCGCGGTACGCGTCGCGATCGACAACACGAAGAAGGTCCTCGAGAGCAGGATGCCGCTGTTCGGCATCTGCCTGGGGAACCAGATCCTCGGCCTCGCGCTCGGCGGGAAAACGTACAAGCTGAAGTTCGGCCACCGCGGGATCAACCAGCCCGTCAAGCGGCACGCCACCAACACCGTCGAGATCACGAGCCACAACCACGGCTTCGCCGTCGACCCCGCGTCGTTCGACGCCGAGGGCGACGGGTCGCTGCGCACCGACTTCGGTCGCGCGGAGGTCTCCCACACCAACCTCAACGACGGGACCTGCGAGGGCCTGCGATGTCTCGACGCGCCGGCGTTCAGCGTGCAGTACCACCCCGAAGCGGCGCCGGGCCCGCACGACGCCCGGTACTTGTTCGACGAGTTCGTCCGTCTGATGAGGGAGGGCGCGTGACCGAGAAACCGGGGGGCTTGCGCAAGCTCGGCGCGCCGACGAAACCCACCGATCCGGCGCCGAAGCGATCGAAGGCCGACGAAGAGCTGGCGAAGAAAGCCGCCGACGTGCTCCGCGTGGAGTTCGACCGAGCGCTCGAGCTGAAGACCAAGCTGACGGAGGAAGCGAACTTCGCCTCCGAGGCCAAGGGCCGGGCGCCGTCCGAGAAGCTCCGGTCGATCGTCGCGTCCCTGGAAGGCATGAGCCGCTTCGCGATGGCGATGGGTCTGCTCACGCCGGCCGAGAACCGCGCGATCTTCGCCGAGTACATGGGCAAGGGACTGTACGAGGGCTGGCGCTGATGGCCGGAGTCTTCCGGTCGGACCCCGGGCAGGGCGAGCGGGTCCATTTCATGGGCCAGATCGCGCTGATCCGCGCGCGCGGAGAGGACACCGGCGGTCTGTTCAGCCTTATGGAGATGCGTACGCCGAAAGGCAACGGCCCCTCGCCGCACGTGCACGAGCGCGAGGACGAAGCGCTCTTCGTGCTCGACGGCGAGTTCACCGTGACCGTCGGCGACGAGACGTTCGAGGCCAAGCCCGGCTCGTTCGTCTTCGCGCCGCGCGGCGTTCCGCACAGCTACACGGCGACGGTTTCCGGCCGGCACCTCATCCTCGTCTCGCCGCCCGGCTTCGAGCGCTTCTTCAACGACGCGTCCGAGGCGTTCATCGCCGGCCCGACGGCGGTCGCCGCCGTCGCCGAACGGTTCGGGGTGAGGATGCTGGCGAGGCCGGAAGGGAGCGAGGCCTAGTGCCACGGCGCGACGACCTCGAGACGATCCTGATCGTCGGATCGGGCCCGATCGTGATCGGGCAGGCCTGCGAGTTCGACTACTCGGGGACGCAGGCGTGCCGTGTGCTGCGGTCCGAGGGCTATCGCGTGGTCCTCGTGAACTCGAACCCGGCGACGATCATGACCGACCCGGAGTTCGCCGACCGCACGTACCTGGAGCCGATCACTGCCGAGACGGTCGCGAAGGTGATCGAACGAGAGCGTCCGCAAGCGCTACTCCCGACGCTCGGCGGTCAGACGGCGCTCAACGTCGCCGTCGAGCTGGCGGAGCAGGGCGTCCTCGAGAAGTTCGACGTCGAGCTGATCGGCGCACGCCTCGACGCGATCATGCGCGGCGAGGACCGGCGCCAGTTCAAACAGGTGATGGAGGCCGCGGGCATCGATCTGCCGCGCAGCGGCTGGGCCTACTCGACGGCCGAGGCGCTCGCGATCGCGGAGGACATCGGGTACCCGGTCATCGTGCGCCCGTCGTTCATGCTCGGCGGCGGTGGCTCCGGCGTGGCGTGGGATCCGGACCAGCTGCAGAGCATCGCGGGCGAGGGCGTCGCCCACAGCCGCATCGGCGAGGTTCTCGTCGAGGAGAGCGTCCTCGGGTGGAAGGAGTACGAGCTCGAGGTCATGCGCGACCTCGCCGACAACGTCGTGATCATCTGCTCGATCGAGAACCTCGATCCGATGGGCGTGCACACCGGTGACTCGATCACGGTCGCGCCGGCGCAGACGCTGACAGACCGCGAGTACCAGGAGATGCGCGACGCGTCGATCCGCTGTATCCGCGCGATCGGCGTCGACACCGGCGGATCCAACATCCAGTTCGCGGTGAACCCGCAGACCGGTCGCATGGTCATCATCGAGATGAACCCGCGCGTGTCGCGCTCGAGCGCTCTCGCGTCGAAAGCGACCGGCTTCCCGATCGCCAAGATCGCCGCCAAGCTGGCCGTGGGGTACCGGCTCGACGAGATCCCGAACGACATCACGCGCGAAACGCTGGCCAGTTTCGAACCGACGATCGACTACGTCGTCGTCAAGATCCCGCGCTTCGCGTTCGAGAAGTTCCCCGGCTCGACGCCGGAGCTCGGCACGAGCATGAAGTCCGTCGGCGAAGCGATGGCGATCGGCCGCACCTTCAAGGAGGCGCTGCAGAAGGGGATCCGCTCCCTGGAGCAGGACCGGATGGGCCTGAACGGCGACGGCAAGGACCCAGACGCGAGCAAGGAGGAGCTGCTGGAGCGGATCGCCCGCCCGAGCCCCGAGCGCCTGTTCGACGTGGAGGCTGCGCTGCGCGCCGGCGCGACCGTCGAGCAGGTCTCGCAAGCGACGGGCATCGATCCGTGGTTCTGCACGCAGCTGGCCGAGATCACGCGCGCCCGCATCGAGATCGGCGTGGCGGCGGGGCTTTCGCCGGACGCGCTGCGCCGCGCGAAGCGTCTCGGGTTCTCGGACGCGCAGCTCGCGCACCTGTCGGGGTCGACGGAAGACGGCGTCCGCGCCGCGCGCAAGCAGGCCGGCGTCGAGCCGGTGTTCAAGACGGTCGACACATGCGCCGCCGAGTTCGAGGCGTACACGCCGTACTACTACTCGACCTACGAAGAGGAATCGGAGGTCCGTCCCGGCACGAAGCCGAAGGTGATGATCCTCGGCTCCGGTCCGAACCGGATCGGCCAGGGCATCGAGTTCGACTACTGCTGCGTGCACGCGTCGTTCGCGCTGCGCGACGCCGGCTTCGAGACGATCATGGTCAACTGCAACCCCGAGACCGTGTCGACCGACTACGACACGTCCGACCGCCTGTACTTCGAGCCTCTCACGTTCGAGGACGTGCTCGCGATCGTCGAGGCCGAGAAGCCGGAAGGCGTGATGGTTCAGCTCGGCGGGCAAACGCCGCTGAAGCTCGCCGGGCGCCTCGCCGCGGCGGGGGTGAACATCTTCGGCACGCCGCCGGACGCGATCGACCTCGCCGAGGACCGCGGGCGCTTCGGCGACGTGCTGAAAGAGCTGGGCCTCGCGCACGCGCCGTGGGGACTCGCGCGGTCGGTCGAGGAGGCGCAACAGATCGCCGACCGCATCGGTTACCCGGTGCTCGTGCGGCCGAGCTACGTGCTCGGCGGCCGCGGGATGGAGATCTGCTACGAGCCCGACACGCTCGCCGGGTTCGTGCGCAGCGCGACCGCGATCTCGCCCGACCACCCGGTCTTCCTCGACCGCTTCCTGGAGGACGCGATCGAGGTCGACGCCGACGCGCTCTACGACGGCGAGGAGCTGTTTCTCGGCGGCGTGCTCGAGCACATCGAGGAGGCCGGCATCCACTCGGGCGACTCCGCGTGCGTTCTTCCGCCGCACACCCTGTCCAAGGCGCAGGTGAAACAGATCCGGGACGCGGTCGAGGCGATCGCCCGCGCCCTGGGGGTACGCGGCCTGATCAACGTCCAGTTCGCGATAAAGGACGGTGCCCTGTACGTGCTCGAGGCGAACCCGCGCGCGTCGCGCACGGTGCCGTTCGTCGCGAAGGCGACCGGCGTCCCGCTCGCGAAAGCAGCGGCCAGGGTGATGGTTGGCGAGTCGATCGGGTCGCTGCGCGAGGCGGGCTTCTTGCCCGCGAACGACGCGCTCGACGCCGGCGACCGGCTCGCGCACACCGCGGTCAAAGAGGCCGTCCTTCCGTTCGCGCGGTTCCCCGGCGTCGACACGCTGCTCGGTCCGGAGATGAAGTCGACCGGCGAGGTCATGGGCATCGACCGTACCTTCGGCGTCGCCTTCGCGAAGGCGGAGGACGCGGCCGATGCGCGGCTGCCGCGCACGGGGACGGTGTTCGTGAGCGTCCGCGACCGGGACAAGCGCGCGATCATCCTTCCGGTGAAGCGTCTCGCGAGTCTCGGATTCCGGCTCATCGCCACCGAGGGGACCGCGACGATGCTCCAGCGCAACGGCGTCGCCGTCGACACCGTGGCCAAGGTGGGGGAGGGGAGCCCGAACGTCGGCGACTTGATCGCGGCCGGTGAGGTGGACCTAGTTATCAATACGCCGTCGGGCAGCGGACCGCGCCGTGACGGCGATTACATCCGGACGGCGGCGGTGCGCTTCGGCGTTCCGTCGATCACGACCCTCGCCGGTGTTCAAGCCGCGGTGCAGGGGATCGAGGAGCTGCTCGGCTCGGACGTGAGCGTGATGAGCTTGCAGGAGTACACGACGAGATGAGCGCCGTCCTGGCGGACGCCGTCGAGACGAGAGGTCGCGTCGTCGCGGTCGAGCGGATCGGCGAGTACCAGATCCTCACCTTGCGCGCGCCCGACATCGCGCGGCGAACGATCCCGGGTCAGTTCGTGATGCTCGAGGCCGGCAACCTTCTCCGCCGGCCGTTCTCCGTCTTCCGGGCGGAGTCCGACACCGTCGCGGTCGCGTTCGACGTGATCGGGGCGGGGACGCGATGGCTCGCCGCACGCGCGCTGGGCGACGAGTTGTCTCTCGCCGGGCCGCTCGGCATCGGCTTTGCACTCGAAGGCGAGGGTCCGACGCTGGCCGTCGGCGGCGGCTACGGCGCGGCGCCGCTGTTCCTGCTCGCCGAGCGCCTTCGCCCCGGCGGTCGCGCGGTGCACGCGATCCTCGGCGCAGCGCGCGCGTCGCGCGCGTTCGGCGCGGACGAGGCAACGCGTCTGTTCGATTCCGTGACCGTGACGACGGAGGACGGCTCGCTGGGAACCAGGGGCCTCGTGACGGACGTGCTCGCCGACACCCTCACCGCGACGGGGGCGCGCCGCATAGCCGCGTGCGGCCCGATGCCGATGCTCGAAGCGCTGTCGGCGCGAGCCAAGGAGCTGAACGTCCCGTGCGAGATCGCCGTCGAGGAGTTCATGGCCTGTGGGATCGGCGTGTGCTGGACCTGCGTCATCCCGGTCAACGGGAGCGGTGAGGCGCGGTTCCTCCGCTCGTGCACCGAGGGGCCCGTGTTCGACGGCGCACTGGTGGCGTGGGGATGAGCGCCGTCTGGGTCCGCATGCGCGCAGAGCTGCGCACGCGCTGGCGCGCGTGGTTCGGTCTCGCGCTCTTCGTCGGGCTGTTCGGTGGAGCGGTCATCGCCGCGGCCGCCGGCGCGCGACGCACGGATACGGCCTACCCGCGGTTCCTCGAATCACAGAACGCCTCCGACGGCTTCGTCGGACTCGGTTTCGTCGACCCGTGCTGTGCCGACTTCACCTTCGATCAGATCAAGAGCATCCCGCAGGTCGCAACCGCGGTCCAAGTCCAGTTCTACGCGGCCGAGCCCGGCCTTCTCGTGAGCGCCGATCCCAGGCTGGGGCGCACCTTCAACGCCTACAAGGTGCTCGAGGGCCGCCTTCCCGACCCGCGGAAACCCGATGAGGTGATCGCGCCCTTCGATGTCGCGCGCCGCAGGGGGTGGCACGTCGGGTCGGTCCTCGCGCTCCGATCAGAGTTGTTTGCCGGCACGACGGTGAAGGTCGTCGGCATCGGCGCAGCACCCGGCTCGTTCCCGCCCTACCTCGGCGACACTCCGACTCTGCTCGGGACCCCGGCCTTGTACGAGAAGACCGAACCGTTTGTGCGACCAGGCGAGAACGCGTACTTCGCAGCGATGATCAAGTTGAAGAGAGGATCGGCCGACCTCGCCGCCTACCATCGCGAGCTGAACCGGCTGGCTAAGGGCAAGGTCGTCCCCTTCGCGGCGGATTCGCGCGACAGCGCCCGCAACGTCAACCGGTCGTTCGGACTGCAGGCGAGCGCCCTGTGGCTCGTCGCGGCTGCGGCGGCGCTGGCATTCATCCTCGTGTTCTCGCAGACTCTGAGCCGCGAGACCTTCATCGAGTCCACGGAATATCCGACGCTTCGATCTCTTGGGATGACCGAGCCGGACCTGGTTCGGCTCGGGATGCTCCGCGCGGCGGCCGTCGCGTTCGCGGGTGGACTGTTCGCCGTCGTCGTCGCGGTGGGGTTGTCCCCTCTCTTTCCGACCGGTTTCGCGCGCGTCGCCGAGCCGCATACGGGAGTCGCTTTCGACGCGACGGCCATCGGCATCGGCTTCGCCGCGGTCGTGGCGATGGTCTGTCTCCTATCGATCCTGCCGGCCCGGCGAACCGCGCGAACCGAGGGCTCGGCGCTCGGTGTCGCCGAGGTCTCGGCCGCGAGGCCGTCCGCGACCGTCTCCGCTTTGGCACGCGCAGGATTCCCACCGAGCGCAACCGCGGGCGTGCGACTGGCCCTCGAATCGGGCCGGGGGCGAACCGCCGTTCCCGTTCGGACCACGATCACAGGTGTAACGCTTGGGATCGCCGCACTCGCGACCGCATTGAGCTTCAGCGCAAGTCTCGACCATCTTCTCGCGACTCCGCGGCTGTACGGCCAGACATGGGACGCGCAGTTCGCATCCGGGTCGATCCGGAGCACCGCCGTGGACGACATCATCGTGCCGACCCTGCGCAACGACTCGCGTGTCGTCGCCATCGGCACCGGAACCGTTGGT
The DNA here is from genome assembly GCA_044866075.1 of Actinomycetota bacterium. Taxonomy (GTDB): domain Bacteria; phylum Actinomycetota; class AC-67; order AC-67; family AC-67; genus JBASRP01. Next base: position 10,859 of record JBIOTQ010000041.1, read on the forward strand.
CTCACGTTGAGGGTCGGAGACGATCTTCGCGTCGGATCGATCGCGATCAACGACGTCAAGGATTCCGTGTCCCCGGTGAGGCGCTCCGGAGCGCTCCCGCGAAACGAGCACGAGATCTTGCTCGGGGAGAAGTCGCTGCAGAAGCTCGACAAGAAGCTCGGTGACACCGTGCAGGTAGGCATCGAAGGAACCGACCGCCTGATCCGTATGCGCATCGTCGGGACCGGCATCATCCCGGCCATCGGCTCCAACGTTCAATTCGGCGAGGGAGCGATGGTTCGATACGGCGGCTTGGCGGCGATGTGCGACTGCGATCCGATCCCGCCGCCCGATACGGCTTTCGTGCGTTACGCGCCAGGGGTCGACGCGAGGAAAGCCACCCGGGAGTTGCGGGCTCTTCTCCGCACGAAGAAAGAGGCCGCCGGGCTGGACGTCACGAGGCCGGAGAAACCGACGGACCTAGTGAACTTCGGCCGCGTCCAAGCCCTTCCCCTCATCCTCGCGGGATTGCTCGGCGGCCTCGCGGCAGCGGTCTTGGGCCACGCGCTCCTGAGCGTCATCCGGCGGCGGCGCCGTGACCTTGCCATCCTCAAAACGCTCGGATTCCGGCGCGGACAGGTGAGAGGCGCAGTGGCCTGGCAAGCGAGCACGCTTGTCACGATCGCCCTCGCGATCGGGTTGCCCGTCGGAGTGATGCTCGGCCGCGTCTTGTGGACGACGTTCGCCGACGGGCTCGGCGTGATCGCCGTTCCACGCGTTCCGATCGCGGTCGTCGGTCTCGCGGTGCCGGCCGGTCTCATCCTCGCCAATGCTCTGGCGGCGCGCCCCGCCGGGAACGCGGCGCGTACGAGCCCCGCCCTCGTTCTGAGGACCGAATGATGAGCGCCGATCTCTCCATCGACCTCGCCGGCGTCCGGCTCGGGAGCCCTGTGCTGACCGCGTCCGGGTGCTTCGGCTCCGGTCAGGAGATGAGCCGGTTCGTCGATCTCGGCGCACTCGGCGCCGTCGTGTGCAAGACGGTCACGCTGAAACCGCGGCAAGGGATCGCGCCACCCCGCGGCGCGGAGACGCCATCCGGGATGCTGAACGCCATCGGCCTCCAGAATCCCGGCGTGGACGCGTTCCTCGCGAAGGATCTGGCCTGGCTCGACAAGCGCAACGTGCCGGCGATCGCGTCGATCGGCGGGCACACGGTGGAGGAGTACGTCGCGTGCGCGGAGCGGCTGCACGACGCGCCGATGGTGGCGCTCGAGTTGAACCTGTCGTGCCCGAATCTCGAGGATCGCGGCTTCATGTTCGCACTGGCGCCCGAAAAGGCGGCCGAGGTGTGCGCCGCGGTGAAGCAGGTGTCGATGGTTCCGGTGTTCGCGAAACTCTCGCCTGATGTCACCGACCTCGTTGGAATCGCGGACGCCGCCGTCAAAGCCGGCGCTGACGGACTGTCGCTGATCAACACGACACTTGGGATGGCGATCGACGTGCGCACGTTCCGCCCGAAGCTGTCGACGGGGACGGGAGGTCTGTCCGGTCCAGCGATCCGCCCGATCGCGGTGCGCTGTATCTGGCAGGTCCACGCGGCGATGCCGCACGTCCCCATCATCGGGATGGGCGGGGTGGCGTCGGGTGAGCACGCCGTCGAGCTGATCCTGGCCGGCGCGACCGCCGTCGCCGTGGGGACGGCCAACTTCTACGACCCCCGAGCGGCCGAGAAAGTGCGCGATGGCATCGCCGCTTTCTTGAGCGAGCGCGGCATCACCGACCTCGACCAGATCCGCGGCCGCGTGAAGGTGGAGGGATGAGCGAACCCGGCCCGCCGATCCCCGCGCCGCAGCCGCGCGCGGCCGGCGACACGCGGTTCCCACAACTCGCGGGCTTCGGGCTGCGTCTGATCGGGCGGATCCTCGACAGCGTGCTCATTATCGCTCCGATCATGGTCTGGGCCTTTTTGGTGAGGGATCCGGCAGCCTCAGCGTCGAACTCGGGAGTGGTGTTGTATCTGCTCGTCATCGGATTCTCGTTTGCGAACGATGTCGCATTGACCGCCCTCACCGGCGGAACGCTCGGCAAGCTGGTCGTCGGAACGCGCGTCGTGCGCGTCGGGGACTGGCGTCCGATAACGATGGGCGCGGCGCTGACGCGGTGGGTCGTTATCGTTGTGCTCAGCGTCGTCCCGTTCGGCGGCATCGTGGATGCGCTCTACATCTTCGCGGGCGAGCTCAAGCAGACACTCCACGACAAGGCCGCGGGAACGACCGTCGTTCGTGTTTCTCGCGGACTATGAGCGGGACGATGAACGAGCCACCCATCCTCCCGCGCTGGGAACCAGCATGGGCTCAACAGCATCCATGGATCTGGGCCATCGCGTTCGGCTCCCTCCAGAGCGTCGTCATCGCCGGAGTCGTCCGGTATTGGGCTGGAGCACGTAAGGACACTGCATGGATCGTGGGGGTCGTTTCGGGGATCGTTCTGATCGCGATGACGCGCCTCTTCGTCACGCGGACCAGACGACTGACGAAGAGGTTCACCAATCCGCTGTTCGACGTACGACGCTATCCCGCCTGGCTGAACCTCGCCATGCTGCCGATCCCCGTGCTCATACTCCTAAATCCGATCAACGAAAGCGTCACCGACTGGAACGGGTGGGAGATGGCGTGGATCGGGGCGTTGATCTTCCTTTTGGCCGCAACTGATTACTGGCAGTACAGATGGATCCGTCGCATCCAGTCGGACGCAAGCCTCATGGCGTACGGAAAGCCTACGTACTACACGCATCCACCCGTGCCACCGCCGGCGGCGGATCGTCCGCCTCCGCTTCCATCGTCCGGGGACGCGTGAACCCGCTGATCGTCGCCCTCGACGTCCCGTCGCTCGACGAGGCGACCGCGCTCGCGCGGACGATCGGCGACGTGGCCGGCGGGTTCAAGGTCGGGCTCGAGCTCTTCAGCGCAGAGGGGCCGCGCGCCGTGTCCGCGATCGAGGCGCCGGTCTTCCTCGACCTGAAGCTGCACGACATCCCGACGACCGTCGAACGCGCGTTGCGCGCGCTCGACGTGATCGCCCCCTGGATGGTGAACGTCCACGCGCTCGGCGGCCGCGCGATGCTCGACGCGGCCGTGCGTGCGAAGTCGGCGCCCACCAAGCTCCTCGCCGTCACGATCCTCACGCACATGAACGACGCCGATCTCGCCGAGCTCGGCCTGCCGGCCGTGAGCGAAGCGGCCCCGCACCTCGCGAAACTCGCCGCCGAAACCGGATGCGACGGCGTCGTCTGCGCCCCACGAGACATCGAGCGCGTCCGCGCCGTCACGCCGGCCGGGTTCCTCGTCGTCACGCCCGGCGTCCGGCCGGCCGGCTCATCCAGCGACGAACACGCGCGCGGCGCGACGCCGAAGGACGCCCGCGACGCAGGCGCGGACCACATCGTGGTGGGACGACCGGTCACGCACGCGTCCGATCCCCGGGCCGCAGCAGCCGCGATCGTCCGTGAGATCGAAGGACACCGGTGAACCCCGCTGAAGTGAGCGAGCTCTTCGAACGCTACGGCGTCCTGCACAAAGGACATTTCGAGTTGTCGAGCGGACGGCACTCCGATACGTACCTCCAGTGCGCGCGCATCCTCGAGCACCCGCGCATCGCCGTATCACTCGGTGATGCACTCGCCGCGCGCTTCGCCGGTGGCGCAGACGTCGTCGTCTCGCCCGCGCTGGGCGGCATCCTGATCGGGAACGCCGTGGCCTACGCGATCGGATCCCGATTCCTCTTCACCGAACGCGTCGAGGGAACGATGACCCTGCGTCGCGGGCAGGCGATCGCGGCGGGGGAGCGCGCGATCGTCGTCGAGGACGTGATCACCACCGGCGGCTCCGCGTCCGAGCTCGTCGCGCTCCTCGAATCCGCCGGCGCCAGCGTCGTCGGCGTCGCGGCGCTCGTCGACCGGGCCGAGACGCGGCCGCCTTTCCATCTCGAGGCCTTGCTGCGCGTCGAAGCGAGGAGCTGGGAGCCGGCGGAGTGTCCCCTCTGCGCGCGAGGCGAGCCGCTGCATACTCCCGGCAGCCGCGCACTGTCAAGCGGTGAGAGCGAAAGGCCGTCAAGCCGCTGACCTGCGCAAACACTTGGACCCGCCGGCCCTCGATGGTATAGTCGCCCCCGACCTGCCAGGCTCGCGAAGGAGGATCACCATGGCGCTTCCTCAGCTCACCGAGGAGCAGCGCAAGCAGGCCCTCGAAAAGGCCGCTGAGGCCCGCCGGAAGCGTGCGGAGATCAAGCAGCAGCTCAAGAACGGCACCCTTTCCCTGCCGCAGATCCTGAACCAGCCCGAGAACGAAACGGTCGGAAAGATGAAGGTCGCGAGCGTTCTCGAGTCGCTTCCGGGCGTGGGCAAGGTTCGGGCACGCAAGATCATGGAGCGGCTCGATATCTCGTCGACCCGTCGCGTCCGCGGTCTCGGCGCCAAGCAGAAAGAGGCGTTGTTGGGCGAGTTCGGTGCACGCGCCGAGGGTGGCGGTGGGGAGTCTCCGGCCCCGAGCAGTCCGCCGATGAGCACTCCGCCTGCGAGCGCGCCGCCCACGAGCCCGCCGCCGATGAGCACGCCCCCGGCCTCGCCCGGACCGTAGTCAAGGACTATCGCAGGAAGGCTCGTCATCCTCTCCGGCCCCTCCGGGGTCGGTAAGAGCACGCTCGCGGCGGTTCTGCTCGCGCGCCGGCCGGAATTGGCCACGGTCACTTCGTGGACGACGCGCCCGCCGCGTCCCGGTGACGGGACCGGGAAGACGTACGAGTACGTCCGGCGCGACGACTTCGAGCGCGTCCGGAACGCGGGCGGCTTCCTCGAGTGGGCCGAGGTGCACGGCGAGCTCTACGGGACGCCGCGCGACGCCGTCGAACGCCTGCTGACCGAAGGCCGGACCGTGTTCTTGGAGATCGACGTCCAGGGAGCCCAGCAGGTGAAGCGCCGCTACCCGGCCGCGCTGACGATCTTCGTCGAGCCGCCCAGTTGGGAGACGCTCGAGGCCCGGCTCGCCGGGCGCGGGACCGAGGACGATGCCGGCTTGCGGAATCGGCTGGCGACGGCACGGCGCGAGCTCCAGGACGCGGCCCATTTCGACCGGCGCGTGGTCAACGACCAGGTGGAACAGGCCGTCGAGGAGGTTGACCGTATACTGGGACCTGCTCCCAGGAAAGGATGATGTTTCCGTGACGATGATGGAACCGAAGATCGACGAGCTCCTCGACCAGGTGGACTCGAAGTACACGCTCGTGATCATGTCCGCCAAGCGAGCCCGTCAGATCAACGCCTACTACAGCCAGCTCGGTGAGGGCATCGGAGAGTACGTGCAGCCTCTCGTCCCGCATGCGCCGGACGACAAAGCGCTCTCGACCGCGCTGAAGGAGATCTCGGTCCGCAAGGTCGCCTACGAACGGACGGCCGAAGGGATCAAGTGAAGACGGATCCCGAGAGCGACGCGGGCGCCCTTCGGGGCGCCCGAGTTCTCCTCGGGGCCTCCGGCGGGATCTCCTGCTACAAGGCCGTCGAGATCGCGCGCCTCCTCGGCAAACGCGGCGCGCAGGTGCAGGTGGTCATGACCGAGGCAGCGACGCGTTTCGTCGGCACCATCACGTTCGCTTCGCTCACGCACCGTCCCGTGTACACGGATCTCTTCGATCAGGAGGACCGCGTCCTGCACGTTCGCCTGGCGCGCGAGGCGGACCTCGTGCTCGTCGCGCCGGCGACCGCGAACCTCATCGCGAAGATGGCGCACGGCATTGCCGACGACCTGCTGTCCGCGGTTTTGTTGACGACGACCTGTCCCATCGTCGTCGCGCCGGCGATGCACACCGAGATGTGGGAGCACGCCGCGACGCGCGCCAACGTAGAGACCCTGCGCTCGCGCGGCGTTCACCTCGTCGATCCGGAGGAGGGCGAACTGGCCGGCGGCGATGAGGGCGTCGGGCGCTTGGCCGAGCCGCTCGCCATCGTGGCGGCGGTCGCCGAGACGTTCGCGAGCGGACGGGACCTGGCCGGCGTGCGTGTTCTCGTCACCGCCGGCGGCACGCAAGAGCCGATCGATCCGGTGCGTTTCATCGGGAACCGATCGAGCGGGAAGATGGGGTTCGCGGTTGCCGCCGAGGCCGCCCGCCGCGGGGCCGCCGTTACGCTCGTCACCGGGCCCACGTGGCTGACCGACCCCGATCGGGTCGACGTGGTCCACGTCCGCACGGCCGCCGAGATGCGGGAGGCCGTGGTTTCCCGCTTCGAGGACACCGACGTCGTCGTGAAAGCCGCCGCGGTCGCCGACTTCCGGCCGGCGAACCCCGCCGATCAGAAGATCAAGAAGGACGGGGGAGCGCCCACCGTCGTCCTCGAGCCGACGATCGACATCCTGGCCGAGCTCGGCCGGACCAAGACCCACCAGCTCTTGGTCGGGTTCTCCGCCGAGACCGACGACGCCGTCCCGCGGGCTCGAAAGAAGCTCGCCGCCAAGAACCTCGACCTCATCGTGGTGAACACAGTGGGCAAACCGGGCAGCGGCTTCGAGGCCGACACCAACGCAGCGCACATCCTCGGAGCCGACGGAACCGAAGAGGAGTTCCCTCTCCAGACGAAAGCCTCGCTCGCCCGCACGATCTGCGATCGGATCGTCGCAGTGCTCGCCCGGCGCCGCTAGATAGGCGTCTCGCGGCGATCACACAACGCCTTCGGCGTATCCCCCCTGCGCGAGCGCATTGCGAAGCTCGACGAGGCGTCGAGTAATGAAGGACACGACCGAGCCGTCGGTCAATCGTACGGCGACGACCGCGGGGTCACCCACTCCGGGGAGTCCGCCCGCATCGACTGCGACGATGGACGACCGTTGGATCTTCACAGCGGGCACGCGCAGCCATTTGGCGCGACGGTTCGGCGTCCACTCGAATCCGTCTCGGGTGATGAGCAGATCGCCCGTCACCAGCCCGTGGCTCAGCGATGCGCGGTCCGTGTTGGAGAACGAAGGCGCAAGCATCGGACTCGAACGCACCTCTTGCAGTCTTATCGTTCCGGTGGCACCGAAAAGTCCTCCGACAGCCTTCGCCAACCGATCCCGACGCCGATCCTCACTCCGAACGCGGGTTACGACGACGACCCCTAGGACGAGCGCGCCCCCGAGTCCTCCGAGAACGACGACCGCCCCGTCCTGCCCCGAACGCAAGAGGCTGATGCCGAAGATCGTGCCCGTGATCGCCAGCATGCCGAACATCCGTCGCCTGGCATCGGCGACGGCTTGCCTCGGCGGGAGCTTCGGAGGGCCGATGGCCACGACCCGGAGAGTAGCAGCGCGCCGGGTGGTCCGAACCGGCACATTTGCGGCGTTCCTCTACCGCCGGGCGCGACGTGGCCCCTATAATTCCGGCCGAACGCCCGCCACCCGAACCACGCGATCTCCAAGGAGAAAAGCGATGTCCCGACGCTGGGTCTACACATCCGAATCTGTCACAGAGGGCCACCCCGACAAGATGGCGGACCAGATCTCGGACGCCATCCTCGATGCGATCCTGAAGGACGATCCGTTCGGGCGCGTCGCCTGCGAGACCTTCGTGACCACGGGCCTCGCCGTCGTCGGCGGCGAGATCTCGACCTCGACGTACGTGGACGTTCCCTCGATCGTGCGCCGCGTGATCATGGACATCGGATACACGCGCGCCAAGTACGGCTTCGACGGCGAGACCTGCGGCGTCATCGTCGCGATCCAGGAGCAGTCGCCCGACATCGCGCAGGGCGTCGACCACGCCTTCGAGGAGCGCACCGGTCAGGGCGATCAGATCGACGCCCAGGGCGCCGGCGACCAGGGGATGATGGTCGGCTACGCCTGCAGCGAGACGCCGGTTCTCATGCCGATGCCCATCTACCTCGCGCACAAGCTGTCGCACCGGCTGGCCGAGGTTCGCAAGGCGGGCCTCGTTCCGTATCTGCGACCGGATGGCAAGACGCAGGTCACGGTCGAGTACGAGGACAACAAACCCGTGCGTGTGAATACGATCGTCGTGAGCGCGCAGCACCAGCCGGACATCGACATCGAGACGCTCCTCACACCCGACGTGCGCGAGCACGTCGTCGACCCGATCCTCCATGACGTCGGCATCGACAGCCAGGGATACGACCTGTTCGTGAACCCCACCGGCCGCTTCGAGGTCGGCGGTCCGAAGGCCGACACGGGCCTGACCGGGCGCAAGATCATCGTGGATACCTACGGCGGCATGGCGCGGCACGGCGGCGGCGCCTTCTCGGGCAAGGACCCGACGAAGGTCGACCGCTCGGCTGCCTATGCGTCGCGGTGGGTCGCGAAGAACGTCGTGGCGGCGGGTCTCGCCGAGCGGTGCGAGGTGCAGGTCGCGTACGCGATCGGCGTGGCGCACCCCGTGTCGGTCTCCGTGGAGACGTTCGGGACGGAGTCGGTGGCGGTTGAGAAGATAGAGAAATGCATCCGCGAGGTGTTCGACCTCCGTCCGGCGGCGATCCTGCGTGACCTCGACCTCCGGCGGCCCATCTACCAGAAGACCGCGGCCTACGGTCACTTCGGCCGCGAGCTCAAGGACTTCACCTGGGAGCGCGCCGACCGCGTCGACGACATCAAGAGCTGCATCTAGTCGGGCGGCCCGCGTTCAGCGGACACGTAGCGTTTCCACTGCTGCTGAACCGCTTGCGTCGAAACCCGTAGAACGACTCCGAGGTCGTACCAAGACCAGCCTCGCCGACGCGCTTCGAGGATCAACTCCCGGCGACGCTCGGCGACGAGCTTCTGGAAATGACAGAGCGCGCCGAACGAGGCGATCCCGGGCGGCCTCTTCAGACGGCGCAGCATCTCCTCATCGGTATAGACGTGATGCATCGGTCGATGATGAGGCCTTCCCGCGGCAAGTTCCACCGATTGCGTCTCACCTCCGACCTTCGGGTGGATCGGGTCGCCCGCACTTGATCCCAGCACCTTGGCAACACGGGTTGAAATGGGTTTCCGTTCGTCCAGGTGAGGGCGTTGATCACCGTCGATATTCAACGCCTGTTGACAAGGTGTTCGAGGGGTGCGCAGACCGGGAGCCTTGGAACCGATGACGGGGGTAGCCGGATTCGCGTCCGTCGTTCTCACGCAGAGCGCGCTCTCCCACCTCGATCGAGCCTTCACCTACCGCGTTCCCGACGACCTCCCGGTTGAGGTCGGCGCGCGCGTACGCGTTCCCTTCCGGAGACGCAACCGTGAGGGCGTGGTCATCGCACTCCTCGACGAGCCCGACGTCGAGCGTGCTTTGCCGATCAACGCGGTGCTCGGCCCGGGCCTGGATCCCGATCTCGTTGACCTCTGCCGATGGGTCGCCTATCAGTACCTGGCAACGCTGGGCGAGACGCTGGCCGCCGCATTGCCCCAACGCGTCGTGGAGGAAGAGAAGGAGAGGGACGGCACTCCGTTGCCGGTCGCGCCACGACCGCTCGCGTGGCTGCGCGGGTACAACAACGGCGTTGCGATCGAGCGCGCTCTGACGGCGGGGAAGCACGCTGGGTTCTCGTGGCGACCCGGCGAGAGCCGTCCCGCGGAGATCGCTGCGCTGGTCGCGGCGACCGCCGGGCGCGGCCGCGGCGTGATAGTGCTCGTGCCGGATGTGCGTTTCAGCGGCGAGGTGGCCGCGGCGCTCGAGCCCCTCGGCGACGCCGTCGCGTGGCTGGGCAGCGACCGTTCGGCGCGTGAGCGATACCGGGCGTGGCTCGCGGTCCGCGAGGGTCGGGCGCTCGTGGCGGCCGGGGGCCGGGCGGCCGTTTACGCGCCGGTTCAGAACCTCGGCCTCGTGATCGTCGACGACGAGGCCCACGTCTCCTACAAGGAGCGCCGCGCGCCGCGTATCAATGCGCGCGCGGTTGCGGCCGAACGCGCGCGGCAGGCCGGCGCCGTCCTGATCGCGGTCGGAACGCCACCCTCGGTCGAGGCATCGGCGGCGGTCGAGCGCGGCTCCTTGACGGCCGTCGTTCCCCAAACATCCGCGGCGCGCGGCCGGCCGCCGGTTACCATCGTCGACCTCTCACGGGAGGGATTCCGGCTCGTTCCGCACGCCGACACTCTTCGCACCGCGTCGAGCGAGCTGTCCGCGGGTCGTCGCGTGGTCCTCCTCATCCATCGGGCCGGCGACGAGGCGCGTCGCGCCGCGGCCCGGGCGATCCGCATCCTGAAACCGGAGCGTCCCGCACGGCTCGACGCGCGAACCAAGCCGGAGGACCTCGCCGGTGCCGTCGCGCACGCCGACCTAATCATCGCCACACCGGTCATCGCCAAGGATCTGACGATCGACGGCGTCGGGCTCGTGGCCATCCTCGAAGCGGACGTGGCGCTGGCCGTGCCGGAGTTCCGTAGCGCCGAGGAGGCGTTCGCGACCTGGTGGCACGTCGCGCGCTGGGCGCGCGGCGGACGCGTGGTCGTCGAGACGGCCGAGCCTCATCACCCCGCCGTCCGCGCGCTCGTCCGCTGGGACCCGGACGCGCTGTATCGCTGGGACGCCTCCAGGCGCCGGGAAACCGGGTATCCTCCGTTCGCGGGTCTGGCTCGTATCGACGTGCCGCCGGAACGGGCAGTAGACGTCGCCGCGCGCGTCGCGTCTCTCCCCGGTCTAACGGTCCTAGGGCCGCTGGAGCGGAAGGACCGCGCGGTGGTCGTCGTTCGGGCGCGTTCCCGGAACGCGTTGGTGACGGCGCTGAGGCCTCTGGCCGATCGGTGGCGCGCCGACGAAGAGCCGATCCGCGTTGACGTGGATCCGAGAGAGGTGTTGCCCCGATGACGGTGCGGGCGATCAGGAAGTTCGGCGATCCGGTGCTGCGATCGCCCGGACTGGCCGTCGTCGAGTTCGACGATCGCCTCGCCAAGCTCGCGGCCGACATGCGCGAGACGATGCTCGCCGCGCCCGGCGTTGGACTCGCGGCGCCGCAGGTCGGCATCCCGCGCCGCCTGTTCACGTTCGACTCCGGAGAGGAGGCGGGTGCGTACGCCAACCCCGAGATCGTCTGGCGCTCGGACGACACTCAGGAAGGCGAGGAGGGGTGCTTGTCCATCCCCGGCATCTATTTCCCGGTCACCCGCGCGATGACGGTTCGCGTCCGCGCGCAGTCCCTCGACGGCGATCCGATCGAACGCGAAGCGGAGGGTTTCTTGGCCCGCATCTTCCAGCACGAGATCGACCATCTCGACGGCGTCCTCTTCGTCGACCGTCTCGAGGCCGACCATCGCCGAGACGCGATGCGGTTGATCCGTGAAGCGGAGCTCGGCATCGCCCATCCTCCGGAGCACCCCGCTCGCGCGCTCTAGCGGCGTGAACGTCGTCTTCTTCGGAACACCGGAGCCGGCCTCCGTCGCACTCGCCGCCCTCCTCGATTCGACGCACGACGTGGCGGCGGTCGTGACCCAGCCCGACCGTCCGAGGGGACGCAGCGGCCGGCCGGTTCCCTCTCCGGTGAAGGAACGCGCCCGCGAGGCCGGCCTGGCGGTCCTGCAACCGGCGTCTCCCCGCGACGCGGGCTTCGCCGAAGAGCTCGCGCGCATCGCGCCGGACGTCTGCGCCGTCGTCGCCTACGGGCACATCTTGCCGCCCGAGGTCCTCGCCGTGCCTCCGCGCGGCTTCGTCAACGTGCATTTCTCGCTGCTCCCGCGGTACCGGGGCGCCGCGCCCGTTCAACGCGCGGTGATGGCGGGGGAGACGGAGACCGGCGTGACCACGTTCCTCCTCGAGCCGACGCTCGACACGGGACCGATCCTGTCCGTCGCGCCCGAACCGATCGCTCCCGACGACACGAGCGCGACGCTGATGGGAAGACTCGCGGCCGCCGGGGCGCGCCTCCTTATAGAAACGCTCGACGCGATGGAGGCCGGCACGCTTCACCCGCTGTCGCAGGACCCAGCCCTCGCCACGCCGGCGCCGAAGATCAAGCCGGAGGAGGGGCTGATCCACTGGTCGCGACCGGCGAAGGAGATCGCCGATCTCGTCCGCGGGCTCAACCCGGCCCCGGGCGCGTACACGTCGTTCCGGGGCAAGCGGCTCAAGGTCTGGCGCGCGGCGCCGGTCGAGGCGACGGAAGCGGCCCCGCCCGGCTCCGTCCTTCCCTCCGGCAAAGACGCGTTCGTCGTCGCAACCGGAGACGGCGGGCTCGCTCTGCTCGAGGTCCAACTCGAGGGGGGCAAACGCCTCGCTGCAGCAGACTTCGTACGGGGACACGCGCCGAAGAAGAGCGAGATCCTGGGAACCTGAGGCGCCGTTCAGTCTACAATCGCGCCAGGAGGAGCCCTGGACGTCACATACAAGCTCGCACCCTCGATCCTCGCCGCCGACTTCGCTCACCTCGCCGACCACGTGGCTGCGGTCGAAACACACGCCGACCATCTGCACATCGACGTGATGGACGGTCACTTCGTTCCACCGATCACGATCGGCCCCGTCGTCGTCAAAGCGCTCCGACGCATCACGGCGCTTCCGCTCGAGTGCCATCTGATGGTCACCGAACCCGAGAAACAGGTCGAGCAGTTCGCCGAGGCCGGGGGCGACTCCGCCGTGTGGCACCTCGAATCCCCGCCCGACCCTCGCCCGGTCCTGCGTCGCGTCCGCGAGCTCGGGATGAAGGCCGGACTCGCGATCAACCCCGAGACCCCGTTCGAAACCGCGCTGCCGTACCTCCAGGACATCGACGTCCTCAACGTGATGACGGTGAATCCGGGATGGGCCGGCCAGAAGTTCCTCCACGAGGTCCTGCCGAAGATCCGCACCGCGCGCGAGCGCATCGCGGCGGAGGAGCTCCCGATCGACATCTCGGTCGACGGCGGGGTCAACCTCGAGACGGCGCGGCTCTGCCTCGAGGCCGGCGCCAACGTGCTCGGGGCGGCGACGGCGATCTTCGCCCAGCCCGACGTGACCGCCGCCGCGGCGGCGCTCAAGCGCCTGATGGCCGACCACGCGACCCAGTCGGTGTGACATGGGAGACAAGATCCTTGTTGCCGACGACGACGACGCCATCCTCCGGCTGGTCGAGATCAATCTCAGCCTCGACGGCTTCGAGGTGATCACCGCAGCCGACGGTGAGGAGGCGTTGCGCCTGGTCAACGAACACCTCCCCGCGCTCGTGCTCCTGGACGTGATGATGCCGAAGATCGATGGCTACGAGGTGTGCGAGCGCATCCGGGCGGACGGCCGCACGCGGCACATCAACGTGATCATGCTGACCGCGAAGTCGCTGTCGGCCGACAAGATCGTCGGGCTGACGGCCGGCGCCGACGACTACGTCTTGAAGCCGTTCGATCCGATGGAGCTCGTCGCACGCGTGCGTTCGACGCTTCGCCGTTCGCGCGAGATGCGCGCGATCTCGCCGCTGACGGGGCTGCCGGGGAACCTCCAGATCGAGGACGAGATCCGCCATCGGCACGTGGCGGGGGAACCGTTGGCCGTCTGCTACGCGGACCTCGACAACTTCAAGGGGTACAACGACCGTTACGGTTTCCTGCAAGGCGACCGCGCGATCGTCTACACGGCCGACACCCTGCGCGAGGTGGCCGAGTCGTTCCCCGGCTCCTTCCTCGGCCACATCGGCGGCGACGACTTCGTGCTCGTCGTTCATGCCGACGAAGCCGAGTCCGCGTGCCAAAAGGCGATCGAGCTCTTCGACGCCGGGTCGCGCAACCTGTACGAGCCGGAGGACGTCGCGCGGGGCTACGTGGAGGTCGAGGACCGCCGCGGCAGGATGATGCGGTACCCCTTGATCTCGCTCTCGATCGGCGTGGGCCTGAACGACGAAACGGTTCGGGAGTACCGCGAGATCGTCGACACGGCGACCGAGATGAAGTCTTTCGCGAAGCGCCAGCCGGGCAGCGTGTACGCCCTGGACAGGCGCACGCACGGCCCCTCGTAGCCCGCGTCCAAGACCTGACGGTCCGTCAGGTTCGCCCCTGGTATGCTCATCTCGAAGGGTCCAATAGGGCGCCTTCGGGGCGGGGTGGAAGTCCCCACCGGCGGTGAAAGCCCGCGACCCGGCCGGGTCGTCCGAGAGGAAGACCGGCCGGCTGACCCGGTGAAACTCCGAGGCCGACGGTCATAGTCCGGATGGGAGAGGGCGCGATGTGGGCTCGGCTTGCAGCCGTGCTCGCGTCTTGCCGTCCCGCCGCTCCGAATGTTGAGTGGGTGAACGGTCAGGGATGACGACGCAAGACACGAGTCTCATGCGGCGGGCCATCCGCCTCGCGCAGCGGGGCCGCGGCCTCGCCAGCCCCAATCCTCCCGTCGGCGCCCTCGTCGTGCGCGACGGCGCCGTCGTGGGACAAGGCTTCCACCGCGGACCGGGAACGGCCCACGCCGAGATCGAAGCCATCGACGCCGCCGGCGAGGCATGCCCCGGCGCGACGCTGTACGTGACGCTCGAGCCGTGCACGCATCAGGGCCGGACGCCGCCGTGTGCCCCGCGCGTGATCGAGGCGGGCGTCGCCCGCGTCGTGATCGGAACCACCGATCCCAACCCCCTCGTCGACGGACGAGGCGTCAGAACCCTGACGGCCGCGGGGATCGAGGTGGAGACCGGCGTCCTCCAAAGCGACGCGGAGCGGCTCATCGAGTCGTTCTCGAAGTTCATCCGTACCGGCCGTCCGTTCGTGACCGCGAAGGTGGCGGTGTCCCTCGACGGGCGCGCCGCCGCGGCCGACGGGTCGTCGCAGTGGATCACGGGGCCCGCGTCCCGCCGGGACGCGCATCATCTGCGCGCGACGTCCGACGCAGTCCTGGTCGGTATCGGCACCGTCGTGCACGACGATCCGCACCTCACGGTGCGCCTCCGCGGCTACCGCGGACGCCAGCCGTTGCGCGTCGTGCTGGACTCTTCGGGCCGGGTTCCGCTCGACGCGAAGGTTCTCGGCGCCGAGGCGCCGACGCTGGTCGCCACGACGGACAAGGCGACGGAGGACGCGGCGTCCGCGCTGCGGGCGAAGGGCGTCGAGGTCCTCCGCTCTCCGGCGCGCGACGGGCGCGTCGACCTTGTCGCGTTGCTCGAAACGCTCGGTCGTCGCGGCGTCACCGCGGCGCTCGTCGAGGGCGGACCCACGGTGCTCGGCGACGTCGTCGAGCGGGGACTGGCGGATCGTTACGTGTTCTACGTTGCGCCGAAGCTGCTCGGATCGGGCGGCCTCGGTGCGATCTCGGCTCTGGTCGCTCCGACGATCTCGGACGCGCGCGAGCTGCGCATCGAAAGCGTGCGCCACGTCGGCGCCGACATCCGGATCGAGGCCTACCCGCGGGGTGCCGGGGCTCATGGATAGCCCCCGCCAGAAGAGGAGCTGAATGTTCACAGGAATCGTTGAATCGATGGGAACCGTCGTCCGCGTCCTCCGCCGGGGCGGCGGCGCGCGGCTCGAGGTGCGCGCACCGCAGGTCGTCGCCGAAGTGAAGACGGGCGACTCGGTCTCCGTGAACGGCGCCTGCGTGACTGTCACCGGCCGCTTCGAAGACACGTTCGCGTGCGATCTCGTCCCCGAGACGCTCGCGCGCTCGAACCTCGGTACCCTGCAACCCGGCGAGGAGGTCAACCTCGAGATGCCGCTGCGCGCGTCGTCGCGTCTCGACGGGCACATCGTCCAGGGGCACGTCGACGTCGTCGGATCCATCCGATCGCGTCGAAGGGTTGGCGCGCAGGAGATGCTCGAGGTCACCGTGCCGTTCGAGCTGACCCGCTACCTCGCGCCGAAGGGCTCGGTCTCGGTCGACGGCGTCAGCCTGACGATCGTCGATGTGAACAAGGACCGGTTCCGCGTCGCGCTGATCCCGCACACGATGGAGACGACGACGCTCGGCAAGAAGCTGCAGGGCGCGGCGGTGAACGTCGAGGTCGACGTGATCTCGAAATACGTCGAGCGGCACCTCGCGGCGCGCCAGCCGTTCCGCGAGCCGAGCCTGGCCGAGCTCGTCGGTCCGCCGCCGGTCCGGCAGGAACCGCTCGCGGCGCAGCCACGGATGCCCGTTCCACCACCCATTCCGAAGGCGGCGCCCGCTCCGGTGAAGCCGGCCCCGAAGCCCGTCGCGAAGGTCGCTCCGGCGCGTCCGCAGCCCAGGAAGCCGCAGCCGAAGAAACGGCCGAAGGCGGCCAAGCGCTCGACGCCGCCGTCCGCGCGCCGCCGGAAGCCGGTCAAGCGACGCTGAGCGGAGGAACCGTGTTCGCGACCATCGACGAAGCGCTCGAGGAGATAAAGACCGGGCGGATCGTCATCGTGGTCGACGATCCCGACCGCGAGAACGAAGGCGACTTCGTGGTCGCGGCCGAGAAGGTCACGCCCGAATCCATCAACTTCATGGCGACGCACGGGCGCGGGCTCATCTGCATGCCGGTCGTGGCCGAACGCCTCGACCAGCTCGGCATCCCGCCGATGGTTCCCGAGAAAGCCGAGACGCACGAGACCGCGTTCGCGATCTCGATCGACCTGGCCGACGGGGGTACGGGGATCTCCGCGCACGAGCGCTCGGCGACCGTGCGCCACGTCCTCGATCCCGACGCCGCGCCGTCCGACTTCCGCAAGCCGGGACACATCTTTCCGTTGCGCGCGCAGCGCGGCGGCGTCCTGAAGAGGGCGGGACACACGGAGGCCGCGGTCGACCTCGCGCGCCTCGCCGGACTGTACCCGGGGGCGGTGATCTGCGAGATCATGAACCCCGACGGGACGATGGCGCGGCTTCCGGAGCTCGAGAAGGTCGCGACGGATCACGGCCTGACGATCATCTCGATCGCCGACCTGATCGCGTACCGCCGCCGTCAGGAAAAGCTCGTTCGCCGCGAGGTCGAGGCGAAACTGCCCACACGCTCCGGCGAGTTCCGGGTCTACGGCTACGAATCGCTGGTGGACGGGCGGCACCACGTCGCGCTGGTCCTCGGCGACCTAGGGGACGGCGAGCGCGTGCTCACGCGCATGCACTCCGAGTGCCTGACGGGCGACGTCTTCCACTCGTTGCGCTGCGACTGCGGCACGCAGCTCGAGGAGTCGATGGAACACATCGCGCGCGAGGGACGGGGCGTCGTCGTCTACATCCGGGGACACGAGGGCCGCGGTATCGGGCTCCTCCACAAGCTGAAGGCGTACGTGTTGCAGGAGTCGGGCCGGGACACGGTCGAGGCGAACACGGACCTCGGGTTCGCGCCCGACCCGCGCGACTACGGCGTCGGGGCGCAGATCCTGGTCGATCTCGGCGTCCGGTCGATGCGGCTTCTCACCAACAACCCGACGAAGCGCGCCGGGCTCGAGGGCTACGGTCTCTCGATCGTCGAGCGCGTGCCGGTCCAGCCCACGGTGACCGAGCACAACGTCGCGTACCTCCGCGCGAAGAAGGCGAAGCTCGGGCACCTGCTCGATCTGGACGAGGAGGCTCCGGTCGAGACCCCGGCCGTCCTTCCCCCGGGCGGGCGTACGCAACGAGGCGACGGTGGCGGGCGCGAAGAAGACGCCTGAGGCGCCGCTCGACGCCTCCGGATTGCGCGTCGCGATCGTCGTCGCGACGTTCAACGACGAGATCACCGCGCGTCTGCTCGAGGGCGCACGCGAGTGTCTCAAGAAGAACAACGTGCCCGCCGATTCGGTGACCGAACAGCGCGTCCCGGGAGCCTTCGAGCTCCCGCTCGCCGCGCAGCTGCTCGCACGGAGCGGCGACTACGACGCGATCGTGGCGCTCGGCTGTGTGGTCCGCGGCGACACGCCGCACTTCGAGTACGTCTCGCAAGCGGCGACCTACGGACTGCAGCGCGTTGCGCTCGACACCGGCGTCCCCGTCGCTTTCGGCGTCCTCACGACCGACGACTTCGCGCAGGCCGAAGCGCGTGCCGGCGGCGAGCACGGCAACAAAGGATTCGACGCCGCTCAGACGGCGATCGAGATGGCGCTACTTATGAAGGATCGCTGAGCGGATCGCTAGGCGAGTCCTGCGTCGTACCACGCGTCCGCGGTGTACGGGTCCTCGTCGATGAACCAGGCCTCGGTGATCTTCCCGTTCGCAAAGTGGAAAACCCCAATGCCCTTCAGATCGACCCGCTCCGCACCGCGCTGCCCCTTGAACGTCTGGAGCATGAATCCGTGCGTGTCGTTCGCGACGACCTCGTGCGTCTCGAACTCGGGATTCTCGCCCATCGCTTGCATGAAGCGACCGAACGTTCCCATGAGCTCTTCGCGGCCCTTGTAGGTGCCGGCGAGCTTGCTGCGCCCACCGATGTGGGCCACGACGTCGTCCGCGAAGTACGAGAACATCTTCTCGACGTCCCCGCTCCCTTGCGCCGCGTCCAGGTCTCGCAGCAGCTGCTCATTTGGATGTGCCATTGACCCCGCCTCCCCTCGCCCGACGTTCCCCGAGCCGAGCCTACGCCCGCGAGGGGAAAGTGCGCCAGGGGCAAATGCACCCTCTGCTAGCATCGCCCGGACATGCTTCGCTTGGTCATCCCTAAAGGCTCTCTCGAGGAGCAGACCCTCGCGCTCCTCGAGGCGGCCGACCTGCCGGTCCGCCGCGCGTCCGACCGCGACTACCACGGAACGGTGGACGATCCGCGCATCGACCGCGTCTCGATCCTGCGGCCGCAGGAGATCCCGCGGTACGTCGAGGAGGGGTTCTTCGACCTCGGCGTGACGGGCCGGGATTGGGTGGAGGAGACCGAGGCGGACGTCGAGATCATCGCGGAGCTCTCCTATTCGGGCCGCGCGGGCGGGGGAGTCGTGCGCATCGTCCTGGCCGTGGCCGGCGATTCGAACGTCGAGCGCGCCGATCAGCTGCCGCCCGACTCGAAGATCTCGACCGAGTACCCGACGATCACGCAGCGGACGTTCGACAAGCTCGGGATCCCTGTCCGTATCTTCACCTCGTACGGCGCGACCGAGGCGAAGGTCCCGGAGATCGTCGACGCGATCGTCGAGCTGACCGAGACCGGATCGACGCTTCGGCGCCACGGCATGCGGATCGTCGACACCCTCCTCGAGAGCCAGACGGTTCTGATCGCGAACCGCTCGGCGCACGCCGACCCGGCGAAGCGGCAGGCGATGCGCGACCTCGAGACGCTCCTGTCCGGCGCGCTCGCGGCGCGCGGCAAGGTCTTGGTCAAGCTCAACGTCTCCGAGGACAACCTCGACAAGGTCCTGGAGATCCTGCCGGCCATGAAGGCGCCGACGGTCTCTCGGCTCTCCCACGAACGCGACTTCGCTGTGGAGACGGTGGTGGAGAAGGGCCGGATCAACACCCTGATCCCGCAGCTCAAGGACCGCGGAGCCACCGACATCATCGAGCTGCCGATCTCGAAGATCGTGCCCTAAACGTCACCCTTCGCGAATCCTTGCCTCGCCCGAGATGCGAGTGTTACGCTCGCGCGCGTTCGAAAGGGGCCGTGAGCGGCTGTTCCTGGATGTCGGGACGGCACGGCCGGGAGGGCAGGACGTGGCAGAAGGCACCGTCAAGTGGTTCAGCAACGAGAAGGGCTTCGGCTTCATCTCGCGGACCGACGGCGACGACGTGTTCGTTCACCACTCGGCGATCCAGATGGAGGGGTACCGCACCCTCACGGAGGGCCAGAAGGTGGAGTTCGACATCGTCGAGGGGCCCAAGGGTAAGCAGGCGGCCAACGTTCGTCCTGTCTGAACCTTTTCGATCGAGCAGAGAGCCCCGCTACGCGGGGCTTTCTGCTTCGGGGGCACCCCTCCGATTCCACCCGGCCACCCCGTCGACACTCGGCGTGAAACGCCCGTATACTGCCGTGCACGTACGCACAAGAAGGGCACGCCCTCACCTGCCGAGCCGAGGCTCGGATGGTTGCGCGAGTGGGATCGGGCGTCCTTGGGACGCCCGTTTTTCGTCGGGACGTTCCCTAAAGAGATCGACATGACGTCGAGAGAAGGAGTGGAAGAGGTGATGCTGGATCGCCGCTGAGCCGCGGGTGAACGATCGGATCCGGTCCCCGGAGGTTCGCCTCGTCGGACCCGATGGGCAGCAGATCGGTGTGGTGAGGCTGCAGGACGCGCTACGCATCGCGCGTGAGTTGGATCTCGATCTGGTGGAGGTTGCCCCGCAAGCGACCCCGCCCGTGTGCCGGCTCCTGGACTACGGCAAGTACCGGTACGAGCTTGGCCTGAAGGCCAAGGAAGCCAAGCGCAAGCAAGCCCAGATCGTGCTGAAAGAGATGAAGATGCGACCGAAGATCGATCGCCACGATTACGCGACGAAGAAGGGTCACATCGAGCGCTTCCTCGGTCAGGGCAACAAGGTGAAGCTGACGATCATGTTCCGCGGACGCGAGATGGCGCACCCGGAGCTCGGGCAGCGGATCCTCGAGCGGCTCGCCGAGGACCTGTCGCCGATCGCGCACGTCGAGGTTCCGGCCAAGCTCGACGGGAGGAACATGACGATGGTGTTCGCGCCGAACCGCAAGAGCCCGAAGCCGCCTGCGCCGAAGTCACCGGCGCCGGCGCCCGCGCCGGCGGAAGCCTAGCCCCTGGGTGGGTGGGTGGAACCGAAGCATGGAGGAGCTATGCCTAAAATGAAGACGCACCGCGGCGCCGCGAAACGGATGCGCCGCACCGGATCGGGCAAGGTGGTGCGCGCCCGCGCGTTCATGAGCCACAACTTCGGGAAGAAGCGCCCGAAGCACAAGCGCCGCCTCACCCCGATGATCGAGGTCGCGAAACCGGACGCGCGCCGCGCGAAGAAGCTGTTGGGGGGCTGAGTCATGGCACGGGTGAAGCGGGCCGTCGGCGGGCACAAGAAGCGCCGCGCGGTCCTCGATCAGGCGAAGGGGTATCGCGGTTCGCGCAGCCGGCACTACCGCGCCGCGCGTGAGCAAACCCTGCATTCCATGCGCTACGCGTTCGCCGACCGGCGCACGCGCAAAGGCGACTTCCGTCGCCTCTGGATCGCCCGCATCAACGCGGCCAGCCGCGAGCACGGCATGTCCTACAACCGGTTCATGAACGGGTTGAAGCTCGCGCAGGTCGACATCGACCGCCGGATGCTCTCGGATCTCGCGATCCGCGACAGGGCGGCGTTCGGTGCGCTCGTCGAGCTGGCGCGTGCGGGCCTGGAGTCGGGCGCGCAGCCGGACGGCGGCGCGCGCGGCGCGTGATATCGAACCCCAACAACCCCACGATCCGGCAGATCCGCAAGCTTCGGAAGCGCCGCGAGCGCGATCGCTTGCACGAGATGATCGTCGAAGGACACCGTGCGCTGAGCGTCGCGCTGCGCGCGAAGGCGTCAGTCTCTCGCGTCCTCCACACGAAGGACGCCGCGCAGCGCCGCGCGGATCTTCTCCGTGAGGCGCGCGCCGCCGGCGCGACGGTCCTGGAGGTATCGCCCGGCGTGATGGCGACGCTGACGTCCGTCGATACCGCGCCGGACGTGATCGGCGTCGCGGCGATCCCGCGCGTGAGCGCCGATGAGGCGGTGTCGCGGTTCGGATTGGGAGCGGTCCTGGCCGGCGTGCGCGACCCGGCGACGGCCGGATCGATCCTGGCGTCCTGCGCGGCGGCCGGAGGGGCCGTGGCGATGGCCACCAAGGGCACGACGGACCTTTTCGCGCCCAAGCCGGTGCGCAGCGCAGTCGGTGCCCACTTCGTCCTCGCGATCGCGCCCGACGTCGACGCGGAGGCGTGCGCCGACGCCCTCCTCGCAGCGGGCATCAAGGTGACGGCCCTCGATCCCTCTGGGGTCGATCCGTCGCACGTCGAGCTGGACGAACCGCTCGCCGTCGTCGTGGGTGAGGACGGTGCGATCCCGGACGAGCTGCTGAGGGCGGCCGGGTCCCGGATCGCCGTGGGCGCGGAGGGCGCTCACGTCCGTCCTTCCGTCGCCGCGCAGGCAGCGGTCGTATTGTTCGAGGCGGCCCGGCGGCGCAAAGGGCCGGCACGCGGGAGAGGATGAGATGGACGACGCGCTGCTCGACGCGATCCCCGACGGGGTGGTCGTCGTCGGCGCCGACCGCACGGTCATGTCCATCAACGCGGCCGCCGAACGGCTCAGCGGATGGTCACGGGGGGACGCGGTCGGTGTCTTCTACGGCACGGTCCTTCCGCTCCGGGATGCGTCCGGATTCCTCGTCCACGAGCGCCACGATCCTTTCCACGGGCTGCTGTCGACGATCGTGGCCACGCCGGAACGCGAGTACACGTTGTCGCGCCGCGACGGCACCGACGCGTCCGTGGCGCTTCGCGCGCGATTCATCCGCGACGGGAACCGGAAGGTCGTCCAAGTCGTCATCGTGCTGCGTGAGGCCGCGCGCCGGCGGCGGCTCGACCGGGCACGCTCGGATCTGATCTCGACGGTCTCGCACGAGATCCGCTCGCCGCTCACCTCCGTCAAAGGATTCACGTCGACGCTGCTCTCGAAATGGGATCGCTTCTCCGACGAGCAGAAGCGCGTGATGCTGCAGACGATCAACTACGACGCCGACCGCGTCACGCGTCTGCTGGGGGACCTGCTCGACGTCTCGCGCCTCGAGGCCGGCCGCCTGGAGCTGAAGAGACAGGAGGTGGACGTCACAGCCCTCGCGACCGACGCGGTCATGCGCCTGCGGCTGGACGCCGACGATCACCGGCTGGAGGTCGCGTTCCCCGAGGACTTCCCGAAGGTGACGGCCGACCCCGGCCGCATCGAACAGGTGCTCATGAACCTGGTTGAGAACGCGATCAAGTACGCGACGCCGGGCCGCATCGTCGTGTCCGGCTCGGACGACGGCGCCGAGGTGACCGTCCGCGTCTCCGACGACGGCGAAGGCATCCCGCCCGATCACCTGCCCCACATCTTCACGAAGTTCTACCGGCGCGGTTCGGGGGAGCGGCGATCGGGAACGGGCCTCGGTCTTTACATCTGCAAGGGCATCATCGAGGCGCACGGGGGCCATCTGTTCGTGGAGAAGAGCGATCGAACGGGTACGGTGTTCTCCTTCACACTGCCCAAGGACACCGAGTGACCGACGTCCCCATCGCGGAAGTCGAGCGCGCGCGCGGCGACGCGCTGGCGCAGATCGAGGCCGCCGCCACGCTCGACGAGCTCGAGCAAGCGACGGTCCGGGCGACCGGACGTAAAGCCCCGCTGTCGCGGCTGAAGAGCGGGCTCGGCCAGCTTCCGGCCGAAGAGCGGCCGGCGGTGGGGCGCGCGATCCAGGAAGCGATCACGGTGCTGGACGAAGCGATCGCGCGGCGCCGGGGGTCTCTGGAGACCGACGCCGAATCCGCAGAGCTGGCGAGCGATCGCATCGACGTGACGTTGCCCGGCCGCAGCGGCGCCGTCGGCCACCCCCACCCGATCTCGTTGATGCTCGAGCGCATCGTCGACGTCTTCGTCGGTATGGGCTATCGCGTTGCGGAAGGCCCCGTTGTCGAGAACGACTGGTACAACTTCGAGGCGCTGAACATGCCGCCGGATCACCCGGCGCGCTCGATGTGGGACACGCTTTACATCGCCGACTCGAGCGCGCTCGTTCGCACGCATACCTCGCCCGTGCAGATCCGAGCGATGGAGGCTCAGCCGCCGCCGATCTACATCATCGCGCCGGGACGATGCGGCCGCCGCGACGCGTTCGACGCCACGCACTCACCCGATTTCGTCCAGGTCGAAGGCCTTGCCATCGATCGCGACATCACGTTCGCCGACCTGAAAGGGACGCTCGACGCCTTCGCCAAGGCGATCTTCGGCGCGCACCAGACGACGCGCTTCCGCCCTTCGTACTTCCCGTTCACCGAGCCGTCGGCCGAGCTCGACGTCATCTGCCCGTCGTGCAACGGCGCCGGCTGCAGCGGCTGCGGGCGCAGCGGGTGGGTGGAACTCTTGGGGTGCGGAATGGTGCATCCGACTGTATTGCAAAACGTGGGCTACGACACCGAGGTATACGCAGGCTTCGCGTTCGGCATGGGAGTCGAACGGAACGCGATGCGCGCGTTCGACATCCCCGACATCCGCCAGCTGTTCGACAACGACATGCGCTTCCTCGCGAGGTTCGCCGGATGAGGGTGCCGCTGTCGTGGCTGCGCGAGTTCACGCCGGTCGAGGCCGGCGCGGACGAGCTCGCCGGCCGCCTGACGATCGCCGGCCCGCACGTCGAGGAGATCGTGCGCACGG
Source organism: Actinomycetota bacterium (assembly GCA_044866075.1). Lineage (GTDB taxonomy): Bacteria > Actinomycetota > AC-67 > AC-67 > AC-67 > JBASRP01. The sequence goes on from JBIOTQ010000041.1 coordinate 34,952, forward strand.
GGTCCGGGATCGAGCACGTCGTCGTCGGGAAGGTCCTCGAGATCTCCGAGATCCCCGGCGCGACGAAGATCATCCACGTCAAGGTCGACGCCGGCGACGGCCCGCGCGAGATCGTCTGCGGGGCGCGCAACTTCGCCGTCGACGATCTCGTTCCCGTCGCGCTGCCCGGCGCACGCCTGCCGAGCGGGATGGAGATCGGCCGGCGCCAGATGCACGGGAAGACCAGCGACGGGATGCTGTGCAGCGCCGCGGAGCTCGGCATCTCCGACGACCACTCCGGCATCCTCGTCCTCGAGGGCGACCACAAGATCGGCGAGGACGTGCGCGAGGCCCTGGCTCTCGACGACGAGATCCTCGACATCGACATCACGCCGAACCGGCCGGACCTCCTCTCGGTCGCCGGCGTCGCGCGCGAGGTCGCCGCGTTGTACGAGCTGCCCTTCGCGATCCCAGAGGTGGCCCTCCGGGAGGATGGGAAGCCGGCGAGCGAGCTGGCCACCGTGACGATCGAGGACGCGCGCGGCTGCCCGCGGTACGTCGCGCGCGTGATCACGGGCATCCACGTCGGTCCGTCCCCCTGGTGGATGCAGCGCCGCATCCTGGCTTGCGGGATGCGGCCCATCTCCGGACCGGTCGATGTGACGAACTACGTTCTTCTGGAGCGCGGGCATCCGCTGCACGCGTTCGATCTCGCGAAGCTCCGCGACCGTACGATCGTCGTACGCAAGCCGCGGAAGAAGGAGGAGCGCTTCGTCACGCTCGACGGCGTCGAGCGCACCCTGACCAAGCAGGACGTCGCCATCTGCGACGGGCAGGCGCCGGTCGCGATCGGCGGGATCATGGGCGGCGCCGCGAGCGAGGTGGGGGAGGGCACGACCGAGATCCTCCTGGAGGCCGCCTACTTCGCCCCCGAGCGGATCCTGCGCACCGCGCGCCGGCTCGGACTCCGCACCGAAGCCAGCGTGCGGTTCGAGCGCGGCGCCGACCCCAACGCCGTCACCGGTGCTGCGGCGCGCGCGGCCCAGCTGCTGGCCGAGGTGTGCGGCGGAACCGTCGCGCCGGGCGCGATCGACGTCTATCCGAAGCCTTTGAAGCAGAAGCCCATCCGGCTGCGCGTCGCCCGGACGAACGCCCTCCTCGGCGTGACGGTCGAGGCGAAGGAGATGGCCGGCATGCTGCAGTCGCTCGGGTGCGAGATCGGATCGCAGTCTCGGACCGCCCTCCGGGTCACGGCGCCGAGCTTCCGGCCCGACCTGCGCGCCGAGATCGATCTTGTCGAGGAGGTCGCGCGCAGGTACTCCTACGAGCGCCTGCCTCCGACCTTGCCATCCGCGGGCCGCATCGGCGGTCTGACCGAGACGCAGAGACTGCGCCGGGTCGTGCGCCGCCAGCTTCTCGGCGCGGGCCTATCGGAGGCGCACACCCTGTCGATGCTGCCGCCGAGCCTGCCCGACCGGCTCGGGGTCGGCGCCGACCATCCCTGGCGCCGGACGCTGCGGATCGCGAACCCGCTCTCCGAGGAAGAGTCGGTCCTCCGGCCGTCGCTCATGCCCGGGCTCCTGCTGGCGGCGGCGAAGAACGTCGCGCGACGGAACACATCCGTCTCCCTGTTCGAGATGGGCGGCGTCTTCATCCCGAGCGGGGAGGAGCTTCCGGACGAGCCGCTCCGCGCGGCTTGGCTCCTGACGGGAGACGCGCCGGTGGGGTGGCACGCGCCGGCACGCGCGTACGACTTCTACGACGCCAAGGGCGTCCTCGAGCGCCTCGCGGAAGGACTCGGCGTCGAGGGCCTGACGGTCGAGGCCGTCGCGCGCGAGCCGATGCACCCCGGCCGGTGCGCGCGCGTCCGGCTCGGCGATCGCGAGATCGGCATCGTCGCCGAGCTTCACCCGCGCGCTGCGCGGGGTCTCGATCTCGAGACTCGCGTGGCCGTCGGCGAACTGGACCTGGCGCCGCTGATGGAGGCCGCACGCGAAGCGTCCGGAGGAGAGCTACCGCGGTTCCCGGCCGTCGACCGGGATCTCGCGCTGCTGGTGCCGGTCGAGACGCCCGCCGCCGCCGTGGAGACCGCGGTCCGCGAGGCTGCCGGTCCGCTGCTGGAAGAGATCCGGATCTTCGACGTCTACGAGGCGGGCGACATCGCCGAGCAGGGGAAGGTCTCGCTCGCGTTCTCGCTGCGCTTCCGTGCCACCGACCGCACCCTCACCGACGCGGAGGTTGGGGAGCGGATGGCCGCCGTCCAAGAGGCGGCCCGCGGCGCCGGCTGGACCGTTCGCTAGGGAGATTCGAACAAGCCGGTCGCTTTCGCGAAACGCGGTTGACCTTTCACGGTATGTGGTGACACGATTTGACCTGATTTCACCCGGGCTCGCCCGCGGGGCCGTTCCACGAAGAGCGGCGGGGGAGGGAGGTCGTCGTGCTGGTCGTCGCGCTCATCCTCTACGCGGCAGCGATCGTCGCCGTCGCTCACGCTTTAGCCCGCGAGTAGGACAGTCGCCGCGCGTCGGAACCGTCTAGGCTCCACCCACCCACCCGTCGAAACTTGCATAAGTATGCATGACCTCGTATAACTAGCGCCACGGCCCCAGAGGGGCCTCTCTGTTATGGCGCTACGGGTGGGAGTCGTCGGCGCGTCGGGGTATACCGGCGCCGAGCTCCTGCGTCTGCTCGCGGGCCACTCGGGTCTGGAGGTCGCGGTCGCGACGTCCCGCGAGTTCGCCGGGCAGGACATCGCGACCGTCTACCCGAACCTCGGCGCGTACGCCGGCCGCCCGTACGACGCGCTCGACGCGGACCGTCTCGGCGAGCTGGATCTCGCCTTCCTCGCACTCCCGCACGGCGCGTCGATGGAGATCGGAGCAAAGCTCGCCGGAAGCGGCACGCGCGTAGTCGATCTGTCGGCCGACTTCCGCCTCGACGATCCCGAGGCCTACCCGGAGTGGTTCGGCGCCGCGCACACGTCGCCCGAGTGGCTCGGCAAATGGGTCTACGGGTTGCCGGAGCTGCATCGCGACGAGATCAAAGGACATCAGGCCGTCGCGAATCCCGGTTGCTATCCGACGGCGGCCTTGCTCGCGCTCGCGCCGCTCGTGCGCGCGTCGATGATCGAGCCGTCGTCGATCGTCGTCAACGCGGCGTCCGGCGTGACCGGGGCGGGGCGGAGCCTCAACCCCGGCGTCCACTTCTCTCACGTCGATTCCAACTTCAAGGCCTACACCGTCACGGGACACAAGCACACGCCGGAGATCGAACAAGAGCTGTCGCGCCTGGCCGCGTCCGACGTACGCATCACGTTCGTCCCGCACCTGCTACCGATCCCGCGCGGACTGCTCGCGACGTGCACGGCCTCCCTCGCGCCCGGCGCCGATGCGGCAGCGATCGGCGATGCGATGACCGCCGCGTACGGCGCCGAGCCGTTCGTGCGCGTCACGGCGGCGCCGCCCGAAACCAAGTTCACGCTCGGCTCGAACGCGGCGCACGTGTGGGCGACGGCCGACGTACGTACCGGACGCGCGATCGTGATCGGCGCCATCGACAACCTCGGCAAGGGCGCGGCCGGCCAGGCGATCCAGAACGCGAACCTGATGCTCGGCCTTCCGGAGACGCTCGGCCTTCCGATCGAAGGCGTGTACCCGTGACCCTCCCCAAGGGGTTCCGCGCGTCGGGCGTCGCGGCCGGGCTGAAGCCCAGCGGCAAGCCCGACGTCGGGCTGCTCGTGTCCGAGCGTCCGGCCACGGCCGTCGGCGTCTTCACGACGAACCGTGTGCTTGCGGCGCCGGTCGCCCTCACGAAGCGGCTCATCCGGAAAGGCGTCGCCCGTGCGGTCGTGGCCAACGCGGGCAACGCCAACGCGTGCACGGGCCGGCAGGGCTACAACGACGCCAAGGCCATGGGGCGCGCCGCCGCATCGGCCGTGGAGGTCCCTTCAGGTCAGGTCCTGGTCGCCTCGACCGGGGTGATCGGCGTGCCGCTCGACATGCCGCCCCTGATGACGGGCATCCGCGACGCGGCGCAGACGCTCGCGCCGGACGGCCTGGAGGCTCTGGCGGCGGCGATCATGACCACCGACACGAAACCGAAGACCGCGGCCGCCGAGATACCCGGCGGAGCCGTCGTCGGTGTCGCGAAGGGCGCCGGGATGATCGCGCCGGAGATGGCCACGATGCTCTGCTTCATCGCCACCGACGCCGACGTCGAACGCGGGACGCTCGGGAGGGCGCTGTCGCGAGCGACGGCCGGCAGCTTCAACCTGATCTCCGTCGACGGATGCCGGTCGACCAACGACTGCGTGCTGGTGCTCGCGAACGGCGCGGCGGAAGGCGAGATCATCACCGACGAGCACCCGGGCCTGCCGGCGTTGGAGGCCGCGCTCACCGACGTATGCCGTTCGCTCGCGCGCCAGATCGTCGAGGATGGCGAGGGCGCGACGAAGGTCGTCGCCGTAACGGTGAAGGGGGCCGCGACGGCGCGCGAAGCGCGCGAGGGGGCCTTGCGGATCGCGGATTCGGTCCTGCTGCGGTGTGCGCTGCACGGCGCGGACCCGAATTGGGGGCGTGTCCTGGCCGCGCTCGGGACGGCGAAGATCCCGTTCGATCCGAACGTGGTCGACGTCTGGCTCGGCGGTCAGAAGCTCTGCGAGCGGGGGATCGCCGGCCCCGGCGACCGCGACAAGGCGCGCGCCGCTCTGATGGAGCGGGAGGTCGAGGTGCTCGCCGACCTCGGCCGCGGCGAGCAGAGCGCGACGATCCTCACCAACGACCTATCGCCGGAGTACATCCGGATCAACGCGGAGTACACGACATGACGATGACCGCGACCGAGAAGGCGCGCATCTTGATGGAGGCGCTGCCGTACATCAAGCGCTACCACGGACGGACGGTCGTCGTGAAGTACGGCGGCGCGGCGATGGACGACCCGGCTCTGCGGGAGTCGTTCGCCAACGACATCGTGCTGATGCGCTACGTCGGCATGAACCCCGTCGTCGTGCACGGCGGCGGCCCGCAGATCTCGGCGCACACCGAGCGGCTCGGCCGTGCGCCGTCATTCGTGGGCGGCTACCGCGTCACGACGGCCGAGGACCTCGAGGTCGTCCGCATGGTCCTCGTCGGCATCATCAACAAGGACATCGTGTCGATGATCAACCGGCACGGAACGCTCGCGGCCGGACTGTCGGGGCAGGACGGCAACCTCGTGATGTGCAAGCGGAAGGAACACCCGGCCGGCGACCTCGGCTTCGTCGGCGACGTCGAGCGCGTCAACCCGGGGATCGTCTCGGACCTTCTCCGGGACTTCATCCCAGTCATCGCGTCTCTCGGAGTCGACGCCGTAGGCCAGTGCTACAACGTCAACGCCGACGAGGTGGCCGCCGCCGTCGCCGAGTCCCTCGGCGCGGACAAGCTCGTCTACCTGACAAACGTCCCCGGCATCCTCGACGAGAGCGGCACGCTCCTGCGACAGCTGCCCGCCGATCGTGCGGCCGAGCTGCAGGCCAGTGGCACCCTGTCCCAAGGGATGGTCCCCAAGGTGTCGTCGGCCCTCGACGCCATCAAGGGGGGCGTCCCGCGCGTCACGATCCTCGACGGACGCGAGGAGCACGCGCTGCTGCTCGAGATCTTCACCGACGAGGGCGTTGGGACGATGGTGACCGGATGAGAGAGGATGACGGGGTGACCTTCGACGAGCTGCGCGCGAGCGAGGCGCGATACCACATGAGCGTGTACGGGCGTCAGCCCGTTGCGTTCGTGCGCGGCGAAGGCACGCGCCTGTGGGATCTGGAGGGCCGCGAGTACCTCGACTTCGTCGCCGGGATCGCGGTGGTCAGCGTGGGTCATTCACACCCGACGGTCGTGGAGGCCGTCAGGGAGCAGATCGGCACCCTCACCCACGTCTCGAACCTCTACTACACGGTCCCGCAAGTGACGCTGGCCGAGAAGATCCACGACCTGCTCGGCTGGGGGAAGGTCTTCTTCGCGAACTCGGGCGCCGAGGCGAACGAGTGCGCCGTGAAGCTCGCACGGCGGTGGCAACGCGAGCAGGGACGGCCGGGACGGACCGGCGTCGTCGCGGCGCTCGGCTCGTTCCACGGACGGACCGTGGCAACCCTGGCGGCGACCGGGCAGCCGCACAAGCACGAGCCGTTCGCGCCGCTCCCACCGGAGCTCGTCCATCACGTCCCGCTGAACGACATCCCGGCGCTCGAGGACGCGCTCGACGACGGGATCGGCGCGGTGCTGCTCGAGGTGGTCCAAGGAGAGGGCGGGATCAACATCGCGACGGCCGAGTATCTCGCCGCGGCGCGCAAGCTGTGCGACGAACGAGACGCGCTGCTGATCTTCGACGAGGTCCAGACCGGCCTCGGACGGACCGGGCGCTGGTTCGGCTTCGAGCACGCCGGCGTCGTTCCGGACGTGGTCACGCTCGCCAAGGCCCTGGGCGGCGGTCTTCCGATCGGCGCCTGCATCGCGCGCGAGGAGGTCGCCGACGCCTTCAAGCCCGGCGATCACGCAACGACGTTCGGCGGCGGTCCGGTCCCGTGCGCGGCCGCGCTCGCAGTGCTCGACGTGATCGAGCGCGAGCGGCTGGTCGAGAACTCCGCGGCGATGGGGGAGAAGCTCGTCGCCGCGCTGCGGGGCGCGCTCGACGGCAACCCGGCCGTGCGCGAGATCCGCGGGTTGGGCCTTCTCGTCGGCGTCCAGCTCGCGGGCGAGTGGTCACGCGAGGTCGTGGACGCGTGCCGGGAGCAGGGACTGCTGGTGAACAACGTGCAGCCGGATACGGTGCGGTTGTCGCCGCCGCTGATGGTCTCGTCGGACGACGTCGAGGGGGCCGTCGACATCCTCGTCGGCGTGCTCGACGGCATGCGGGAGCGCGTATGAGCCTCGAGGAGGGCGCCGCGCGGGCCTGGGTGCTCGCCTTCATCCTCATGGCCGGGGTTGGGATCGGCGCGCTCGTCGGCGTCGGCTGTCTCGTCGGCGCGAACACGTGCCCGGGCAAGTCGCCGGCGAAGCAGACGTCGACGAACGGGATGGAGCTCTTCGTCGCCAACTGCGCCCAGTGCCACGGGCCGGATGCCCGCGGCGGCAAGGGCTTCGTCGGTCCGTCTCTCGAATCGGGAGCGCTCGGGTCCCTGGGGGAAGACGAGCTCGCCGCGAAGATCTCGCGCGGCAAACGTCTCGCGGGGATGCCGAAGTTCGAAGGCGTGCTCACGTCGACTCAGATCCGTGCGGTCGCGCGCTACGTTGTGACCCTGCGGGGTGGATCGTGAGCAAACCGCTGGTCTTGATCATCGAGGACGACCCGACGGTGTCGGGTCTGCTCGAGACGCTCATGCAGATGGAGGGGTACGACACCGTCATCGCGGCCGACGGCCTCGAAGGTCTGCTGAAGGCCGAGTTCCGCCGTCCGTCGGTGATCCTGCTGGACGTGATGATGCCGAACGTAGACGGGGAGCGGGTCCTCGACGAGCTCCACGGCCGTCCCGACTTCAGCGATGTGCCCGTCCTCATCGTGACCGGGCGAGCCGACGCCCACCACGCGTTCGACTCGGTCGTGGGTCGCGAAAACGTGATCCCGAAGCCCTTCGACGCCGCCGCGCTGACGCATCGCGTGGCCGAACTCCTTCACGAGAAGGGGGAGGCATGAACGAAGACTTCCTCTCGATCGACGACCTCGACCCGTCCGAGCTGACCCGTCTGCTTGACCGGGCGGGCGAACTGAAGTCCGACCGGCGCGCGTCGAACGCGCTCCACGACAAGACCGTCGCGATGATCTTCGAGAAGCCGTCGACCCGCACGCGCATCTCGTTCGAGGTCGCGATCGCGGAGCTCGGCGGCCACCCGCTGCCGCTGTCGTCGGCGGAGCTGCAGCTCGGGCGCGGCGAGACGATCGAGGACACGGGACGGGTGCTCTCCGGCTACGTTCAGGGCGTCGTCGTCCGGACGTTCGAACAGGAACGCCTGGAGCGTCTCGCCGACGCCGCGACGATCCCCGTGATCAACGCGCTGTCCGACCTCGAGCATCCCTGTCAGGCGCTGGCCGACCTCCTCACGATCCGCGAGAAGCGCGGGTCGCTGGCCGGCACGAAGCTGACGTACGTGGGCGACGGCAACAACGTCGCGCACGCGCTGCTGCTCGCCGGGGCGCTCGCCGGGATGCACGTCACCGTCGCCACGCCGCCCGGCTACGCGCCGATCCCGCAGATGGTGAAACGCGCCGAGATCATCGCGGAGGAGACGGGCGGCAGCGTCGCCGTCACGACCGAGGCGCCCGAGGCCGTTCGCGGCGCCGACGCCGTGTACACCGACGTGTGGGCCAGCATGGGACAGGAGGGCGAGGCGGACGAGCGGCGCCTGATCTTCGCGCCCTACCAATTGAACGCCGTGCTGCTCGGTCGTGCCGTCGCCGACGCGATCGTCCTGCACTGCCTGCCGGCGCACCGGGGCGAGGAGATCACCGACGACGTGATCGACGGTCCCCACTCGGTCGTGTGGCAGCAGGCGGAGAACCGCCTGCACACGCAGAAAGCGTTGTTGGAATGGCTGGTGGGACGATGAAGGTCGAACGGCAACGCCGCATCGTGCAGATCCTGCGCCGGCGGGCGGTCTCGAGCCAGGAGGAACTGGCCGAGCTGCTCCGCCGCAACGGCGAGCGCGTGACGCAAGCCACCCTGTCGCGCGATCTCGAGGAGCTCGGCGCGGTCAAGGTCCGTGAGAACGGCGGCGTCGTCTACCGCCTCCCGGAGGAGCCCTCGTCGACCGACGACTGGCTGCGTCGGATGCTGCACGAGTTCGCCGTCGAGGTCGAGTCCTCCGCCAACATGGTCGTCGTCAAGACGCCGCCCGGCGGCGCGCAGGCGGTCGCGCGTGCGCTCGACGCCGCGTCGTTGAAGGACGTCATCGGTACCGTCGCCGGAGACGACACCATCATCATCGTGTGTCGCGAGGGCGTCCGCGGCCAGACCGTCGCGCGCAAGCTGCGCTCGATGGCGGGTCAATTCACCGATCTGAAGGAGGCCTGAGAGGTGGCGAACCGTTGCGTGCTCGCGTACTCGGGCGGTCTCGACACGTCCGTCGCGATCGGGTGGCTGCGCGACAAGTTCGGCTTCGACGTCGTCGCTCTGGCCGCCGACGTGGGACGTGGTGTCGATCACGACGCGCTGATCGCGCGGGGACGCGAGTGCGGCGCCTCCGAGACGATCGTCGTCGACGCCCGCGAGGAGTTCGCGCGCGCCTTCGTCTTGAAAGCATTGCGGGCCAACGCCCTCTACATGGGCAAGTACCCCCTGGTCTCCTCGCTGTCGCGGCCGCTCATCGTCCGCCACCTCGTGCGCGTCGCGCGCGAGCTGGGCGCGACGGCCGTGGCCCACGGCTGCACCGGCAAAGGCAACGACCAGGTTCGCTTCGAGGTCTCGGCGGCCGCGCTGGCGCCCGACCTCGAGGTCCTGGCGCCCGTGCGCGACGCGGGTCTGACACGCGACGCCGCGATCGCCTACGCGGAGGAACGCGGCATCCCGATCCCGGTGACCCGGTCGAGCCCCTACTCGATCGACGAGAACTTGTGGGGTCGCACGATCGAGTGCGGCGTCCTCGAGGACCCGTGGGCGGCGCCGCCCTCCGACGCGTACGCGTGGACGACGCACGTGAGCGAGGCACCGGATGATCCCGAGACGATCGAGGTCGGATTCGAGGCCGGCGTGCCCACCTCGATCGACGGCACCGCAACGGATCTCGTGGATGTCATCGGGCGCGTCGCCGAGCGCGCCGGCGCGCACGGGATCGGCCGGGTCGACATGATCGAAGACCGGCTGGTCGGCATCAAGAGCCGCGAGATCTACGAGGTTCCCGGCGCGCTGACGCTGATCCAGGCGCACCGCGATCTCGAGGATCTGACGCTCGAGCGGTCCGTCGCCGCGTTCAAACGCGGGGTGGAGCAGACCTACTCGGAGCTCGTCTACAACGGGCTCTGGTACTCACCGCTCCGCCGCGCCCTCGACGCCTTTATCGACGCGACGCAAACCGCGGTGACCGGCGACGTGCGGCTGCGCCTCCACAAGGGGACGGCGGTTGTCGAGGGGCGCCGCTCGCCGCAGGCCCTGTACTCGCACGAGCTCGCCACGTACGAGTCCGGCGACCTCTTCGACCACGACGCGGCGGCCGGGTTCACGAAACTGTGGGGCCTGCCGGTCAAGGTCTGGGCCGAGAAGCAGAACCCCGAGGATCAGTGATGACACGCCTGTGGGGCGGGCGGTTCTCGCGCGGACCCGCCGACGAGACGATCGCCTTCACCTCCTCGATCGCCTTCGACGTGCGCCTGGTCCACCAGGACTGCGCGATCCTCGCGGCGCACGCGCGCGCCCTGGCGCGGGCCGGCATCCTGGCCGAAGAGGAAGCGGCCATCGCCGCCGACGCGCTGAAGAACGTGGCCGAGGACATCGCCTCCGGCGCCTTCGCCCTGTCCGAGAGCGACGAGGACATCCACTCCGCCGTCGAGCGCGCGCTGCTCGAACGCATCCCGGAGACGGCCGCCCGGCTGCGCGCGGGGCTGTCGCGGAACGACCGCGTCTCGGCGGCGCTGCGCCTCTGGCTCAAGGACGCGATCGCCGACCTCACGGCGCGGCTCGGCGGGTTGATCGAGACGCTGGGCTCAGCCGGGGCCCGCGACCCCGAGGCGCTGCTCCCCGGCTACACGCACCTGCAGCGCGCCCAGCCGGTGCGCCTGGTCGATCACCTCGCTGCCCACGCGGCCGCGCTGGCCCGCGACGCCGATCGCCTGGCCGCCTGCGCGGCCAGGGCCGACGCGTCGCCGCTCGGCGCGGGAGCGCTGGCCGGGACCTCGCTTCCGATCGACCGGGTAGCCATCGCCGCCGACCTGTGCTTCGGCGGGGTCATCGAGAACACGCTAGACGCCGTCTCGGCGCGTGACTTCGCCGCGGAGTTCCTGTCCGCGGCCGCAATCTGCGGCGTTCACCTTTCCCGTATGGCGGAGGAGGTCGTCCTGTGGACCTCGGCCGAGTTTGCCTACGCCGAGCTCGACGACGCGTTCGCCACCGGCTCGAGCCTAATGCCGCAGAAGAAGAACCCCGACGTCGCCGAGCTCGTCCGCGGGAAAGCCGGCCGGTTGATCGGCGACCTCGCCGGCCTACTGGCCACGCTCAAGGGCTTGCCGCTGGCGTACAACCGCGACCTCCAGGAGGACAAGGAGGCCGTGTTCGACGCCGCGGACTCTCTGGCCGGGATGCTCACGGCTCTGGACGGCCTAATGGGGACACTCCAGTTCGATTTCGACGCGATGCGGCGGGCAGCGGGCGATTGGACACTGCGAGCGACGGCTCTGGCCGAGCACCTCGTGGCGAAAGGAGTCCCCTTCCGCGAGGCGCACGAGGCCGTGGGCAGGCTCGTCGCGCGGTGTCGCGATGGATCGGATCCGTCCGACCTCACGCAAGAAGAGTTGTCGGCGTTCAACCCTTTCCTTCGAGAGGCCGTTACGCACGTCCTAAAGGCCCACGGTTGAGGCATGCCCTTCACCTGTTTGTTAGTCGAGAGGCTCGCGGGGTCCGTTCCGACGCTTCTTTGCCCATTCGCAGGATTCAATCGATTGAACGGTCACTTCAGACAGTCCTGATGATGCAATTGCTCCATTGACACCGCACAATCCCTAACAGATGCTTGCTTTATCCGCGCAGTCATGGGTCGAGAGGGGGGAGCCCCAGGCCCACTCGCGCAGCCATCACTGCCGAAGATAGTCAGC
>JBIOTQ010000042.1:0-15677 GCA_044866075.1 Actinomycetota bacterium
GCGGCGGCCGAGAAGCGCATCATCAGCACCGCGCCGATCGCGAAGTTGGGGGCGACGAAGACGTTGGACTCGCTCCCCTCCTCTTCGATGAGGGCGCGGATCTCGTCGAGGTCGGCGGCGGTGATCCCGGTCGTCCCGACGACAACGTGGACCGCGTGGCGGACGCACCAGCGAACGTCATCCATCACGGAATCGGGATGGGTGAAGTCGACGGCGACGTCGACCTCGGCGTCGGTCAGCGCGTCCAGCTCGTCGGAGACCGTCACCTTCAGATCCGAGTGGCCGATCAGCGCGCCCACCGATTCGCCGGCGCCGTTCACATCGACGGCCGCGACGAGGACGCACTCCGGGTCTTCGGCGACGGCGCGACAGACCTCGCGGCCCATGCGGCCGTACGCTCCGATCACGCCGACGCGGATCACGTCAGGGATGCTACGCCACGAACCGGTCGAAGTCCCGGCCGCCGGACGGACCCACGACGGCCAGCGCCCACGCCTGGGAGCCAAAGGTTTCGCGCGCGACGGCGGACACGTCCTCGGACGTCACCGCGTCGATGCGCTCGATCATCTCGTCCGGCGAGAGGATCTCGCCGTGGCACAGCTCGCCCTTGCCGAGGCGCGACATGCGTCCGCTCGTGTCCTCGAGGCTGAGGACGATGCTGCCTTTGAGGTGTCCCTTCCCGCGCTGCAGCTCCTCGTCGCTGATGCCGTCTTGCAGGACCGAATCGATCTGCTCGCGGATGAGACCGAGGACCTCCTCCGCGCGCTCCGGCCCGGTCGCGGCGTAGATCGACGTGAGTCCGGCCTCCGCGTACGACGAGTGGTTCGAGTACACCGCGTAAACGAGTCCGCGCTTCTCGCGGATCTCCTGGAAAAGCCGAGACGACATCCCGCCGCCGAGCGCGACATTGAGGATGCCGAGCGCCCAGCGCCGCGGATCGTTGCGCGAGACCCCGGCCGATCCGTAGACGAGATGCGTCTGCTCGATCGGCCGCTCGAGCACGGTCACGCGACCGTGGAAGGGCGGCGCCTCGTCGCCGGAGCGCGCCGGGCGTTGCGGCCCCGCCGGCGCGTCGCGGAACGCTTTCTGGACACCCTCGACCACGTCGCCGTGCTCGAGCGAGCCGGCGGCGGCGATCACGAGGTTCCCCGGCTTGTAGTGCAGTCGCCAGTAGGCGTCGATCTCGTCGCGGTGCATCGCCGAGATCGTGTCCGAGCGTCCCTGAACGCGCCGTCCGAGCGGGTGCTCGCCCCAGATCGCCTCCGTGAACAGGTCGTAGACGATGTCGTCCGGCGCGTCCTCGTGCATCGAGATCTCTTCGAGCACGACGGATCGCTCGGAATCCACGTCCTCCTCGCGCAGCAAGGAGTTCTGGACCATGTCGGCGATGATCTCGACCGACATCGGCAGGTCCTCATCGAGGGTCCGCGCGTAGAAGCACGTGAACTCCTTCGCGGTGAAGGCGTTCGTGTCGCCGCCGACGGCGTCGAACGCCTCGGCGATGTCCTTCGCGCTACGCGCCGGCGTCCCTTTGAACAGCAGATGCTCGAGGAAGTGCGTCGCGCCGGAGAGCTCCGGCTGCTCGTCGCGCGAGCCGGCCCCGACCCACGCGCCGAAGGTGACGGAGCGGACCTCCGGCATCCGCTCCGTCAGGATGCGGATGCCGGAATCGAGGTCGGTCCGCTCGTAGCGCACGCCGTTACTCCGCGGGGGCGTCCTCTGAACGGGACTCCCGCGGCGCGGCGCCGTCGCCGCCTTCGGCCCGCGGACCGCGGTCCCGGTCGCGTCCCCCGCGATCCCGGTCCCGGCCGCCACGGCCGCGGTCGCGTCCTCCGCGGCCGCGGTCGCCGCGGTCCTCGCGGGGGCGTTCCGGCGGCTCGTACGCCTCGTTGGTCTCCGGGTCGATCGGTGCGAGCGAGATCTTCCCCGCGCGCTCGTCGATCCGCATGACCTGCACCTCGATCTCCTGGCCCATCTCGAGCACCTCGGACGGATGCCCGATGCGCTTCTTGCCGAGCCCGAGCTTCGAGACGTGCAGCAGCCCGTCCTTGCCGCCGGGGATCGACACGAACGCGCCGAAGTCGGTGATGCCCGCGACCTTGCCCATGTAGCGCGTGCCGATCTCCGGCATGACGGGGTTCGCGATCTCCTGGATGCGGCGCTGCGCTTCCGCCGCGCCCTCGCCGCCCTTGGAGGCGATGAAGATGCGACCGTCGTCCTGGATGTCGATCTCGGCGCCGGTGTCGGCCTGGATCTCGTTGATCTTCTTGCCCTTCGGGCCGATCACCTCGCCGATCTTGTCCACCGGGATCTGGATCGTGATGATGTGCGGCGCGAGCGGCGACAGTTCCGACCGCGGCGCCGGCAGCGCCGTCTTGATCACGTCGAGGATCTGCAGACGCGCCTGCTTCGCCTGTCCCAGCGCCTGCCCGAGCACGTCCGCCGGGATCCCCGTCAGCTTCGTATCGAGCTGCAGCGCGGTCACGAAGTCCTTCGTCCCGGCGACCTTGAAGTCCATGTCGCCGTACGCGTCCTCCGCACCGAGGATGTCGGTCAGCGTGACGTACTCGTCCCCCTCGTGGATCAGGCCCATCGCGATCCCGGCCACGAGGTCGTAGATCGGTACGCCGGCGTCCATCAGAGACAGCGTCGACCCGCAGACCGACGCCATCGACGTCGAGCCGTTCGACGACAGCACCTCGGACACGACGCGCAGCGCGTACGGGAACTCGTCCTCCGGCGGGATCACCGGCAGGAGCGCGCGCTCGGCGAGCGCCCCGTGGCCGATCTCGCGCCGCTTCGGGCCCCGCATGAAGCCCGTCTCGCCGGTCGAGAACGGTGGGAAGTTGTAGTGGTGCATGTACCGCTTCGACTCCTCGGGATCGATCGTGTCGATCATCTGCTCCATGCGGAGCATCCCGAGCGTCGCGATCGACAACACCTGCGTCTCACCGCGCTGGAACAAGCCCGTGCCGTGCGCGCGCGGCAGCAACGTGACCTCTGCCGAGAGCGGACGGATCTCGTCGGCCTTGCGGCCGTCGATGCGGAGCCCTTCCTCGATGATGCGTCTGCGGACGAGCTTCTTCGTGAGCGAGCGGTAGGCCGGCGAGAACTCCTTGTCGCGCTCGGCCAGTTCCTCGACCTCCCCGAGGGCCGACTTCACCTCGTCCTTCAGCGCGTCGAGCCGCGTCTCGCGCTCGGCCTTGTCGGCCACCTGTAGCGCTTCGGCGAGCTGAGACTTGGCGAGCTCCTCGACGCGCGTCATCACGTCGTCGCCGTACTCGGGGTACAGCGGGAACTCCCGGACGGGTTTCGCGGCGAGCTTCGCGAACTCGGCCTGCATCTCGCAGAACTCCCGGATCGGGCCCTTCACGAACTCGAGCCCCTCGGCGACGATGTCTTCCGTCGGCGCCGGGTGCCCGGCCTTGATGAGGTTCCACGCGCCGACCGTCGCTTCGGCCTCGACCATGATGATGTCGACGTCGCCCTTGCCGTTGAGGCCGCCGGCGACGACGAGGTCGAACGTGCACTCGTCGATCTCCTGGAACGTCGGGTTGGTGATCCAGCTGCCGCCCTTGTAGCCGAGCCGCAGTCCGGCCAGCGGGCCCTCGAACGGCATGCCGCCGAGGATCACGGCCATCGACGCGCCGGTGATCGAGATCACGTCCGGCTGGTTCGCCTGGTCCGCCGACAGGATCGTCGCGATGACGTGGACCTCGTTGCGGAAGCCCTTCGGGAAGGACGGCCGCAGAGGCCGGTCGATGAGCCGCGCCGTCAGGATCGCGTTCTCGGACGGACGGCCCTCGCGGCGGAAGAACGAGCCGGGGATCTTCCCGACGGCGTACATCCGCTCTTCGACGTCGACGGTCAGCGGGAAGAAGTCCAGCTGCTCCTTCGGGTTCTTCGACGCGACGGCGGTGACGAGCACCTGGGTGTCGCCGACCGATACCACGACGGCGCCGTCGGCGAGCCTGGCGAGCTTGCCGGAGTCGAAACGGTAGGTCTTGCCCTCGATCTCTCTCTCGAGGATGAACGGTGATGCCATGACAGAAGCCTCCTTCGGGCGTCGTGCCCGGTGGGTTCTGCCGGGGCGGGTCTCGATTCAGGTGGGGTCAGTTCTCAGTGGTGGGCCACCAGTGTTTCGCTGGTAGCTCGCGACCGAGGACTGACGCCCTGGGACCGCTCCCGGCCTTTCGGTTGAACTCTTTCGTATCCCTTCTGTGAAGGAGGGGCGCTCGTCGCGCCCCTCGTGCTTACCGCCGGAGACCGAGACGCTCGATGAGCTCTCGATACTTGGCGACGTTCTGCTTCTTGATGTACTCGAGCAGCCGGCGGCGCTTGCCGACCATCATCAACAAGCCGCGGCGCGAGTGGTGGTCCTTCTTGAACGACTTGAGGTGCTCCGTCAGGTCGTTGATCCGCTTGGTCAGAAGCGCGACCTGGACCTCCGCGGAGCCGGTGTCCTTCTCGTGGATCCGGTAATCGGAGATCAGGGGCTGTTTTTGCTCGGTGGTGAGTGGCATGAGTCTCGCGCATGCTACCAGAGCAGCGCAGACGCGGCGCAGGTGCCCTTTTCGTCCCGCTGTCAGCCGGCGGTATGCTGTCCCAAATGTCCGTGTCCGGGGGCGGCGGGCAGCACGAGGTTTCCTTGAAGCGCGTCATCTGGGGAGGCGCGTTCTCTTTCGCGCTTCCCTTCGGCATCGGAGTCCTCGTCGCGCTCGGGCAGCCCGACAACGCCTGGCACGTCGACGGCTTGGGTCCGTTCCTCGCGGTCTGCGGAGGGCTGGCGGCCCTCGCCGCGTTCGGTGCGTACGTCGCGGGCGCGGAGCCCTTCGCGGTCGGTGCTATGGGGGGTGTTCCGATCGCGATCGGATCGATCATGCGGGACGGATCGGGCCTCGGCGCGCTCTTCGCGATCGGAGCGGGATTGATGGGCGGGTGGGCGGCGTGGGCATGGATGCCGAAACGCCGGAGCCCCTCACGCGCGCTTGCCGCACTTGCCGTCGTCACTATCGTCCTCGCGACACCGGTCGGCGTCTTCGCGCGCGTTCCACCGGGACCCGCGGCCCGGGCGATGTCGCGTGCACCAGTCCTCGCCACGCTGACGCAAGGAACGTTCGGGCATGTTCTTTCCGGTCGGCCCGGACGCTTCCTCCAAGGCAGCTACATCGTTCGCATCGAAAAGTCCGGACTGGAGAGCTGGCGCGCCGTCGGTCTCATAAAAGTCCCACGCGAGTGCCGCTACCCGGAACGCACCGACGGAACCGACCTGCGGTGGCTTTACGACGTCGATTCGCGACCCGCTCACTCGGGCGTCTTCGTCAGGAGCACGGATATAGAACGCGTTTGCTGGATCCTCGCCGATCGCGTGGCGGCAGGGGTCGCACCCGAGGGGACGGCGAGGATCACGACGACCGATGAGCGCGGACGCGTCGAGACCGTCCCCATCGGGATCGGCCGCTCGTACATCGTGACGTTGCAGCAGGCCACATTGGAGCCGTCACCCGGGCTCGTACGGATCTCGTTCTGGGACTCTCGGGGACGGCTCTTGGACGCCAGAGCGATCGCGGCTCTTGGGGAGTATGAGGAGCTCGCGCGCGCGTCCGGCCTCGCTCCGCCGATCGTGCCCGAGGACAAGCCTCTCTCACATACGGTGACCGTGTCGGCCTACATGCTGACGCCGGAAGAGTACCGCCGCTTCTGTCGCGCCGAGCCCCCGTACGGTGACGGGTTCATCAGCATGGCGATCGTCCGTCGCGACGACGGCGTGACCCGCGAGGTCGTGATCGGCTCGGGCATCCCGATCTCGTCGCATCACCCGACGCCCGACCCGCCGCTCGTGCGTCCCTCAAACGGGACGCCGTGTTTCCTCGAGAGCTAGAGTGCGGGGCCGGGTCCGCCTCCCACGGAACCGTCTGACGTGTCTGACACCTTCGTGAGAGCGCTCGGACGCCGAGTCGTCACGGAACGTAGCGGCCGATCTCGGTTCGCCGGAGGAGCAGGAACTGCGGCGTCAGCCCTTCGGGACCGATGCGGTCAGGTTCGGGCGGGTCCTGGAGCATCGCGGCGAACTCCGTTAAGTCGCGCGCCGGGTCCGGCCGCAGCTGCATGCGGACGCCGTCGTGGTACTTGGCCTCGGTCCATGTTCGTGCCGCGCCACGAGTGGAACAGGATCACGTCGCCCTGCGGGCGCGAATCGGGCACCATGTTCGGGCCCAGCTGCCCGCACGTGAGGCACCGCTCGCCCGAGCCGTCGAGGTTCGCGATGTGGATCTGATTGGTGCCGTCGGCGTCGGCCTTGTGATGCAGGACGTGCTTCCCGTCGGGCATCCAGTCCGGCGCCTGGCCGAACGTGTACGAGTTCGTCGCGACCGAGAACGAGCGCGTCGATTGAGCGCCGGCCGCGTGCGGGACCGCTGCGGCCACGACCGCCGCGAGCAGACAGAGCCGGATCGCACGCATCCCCGTCATGGGGATTTGCCGCGGGAACCCTTTCTCCTGCTCGGTCAGCTCCCGAGCAGCTCGCGCGCCTGGGCGATGTCGCGCCGGATCTGCTCCGTCAAGGCCTCGGCGCTTTCGAACTTCACCTCGTCGCGCAGGTGATGCGTGAACTCGACGCGGATCACCTTTCCGTACAGGTCGGCGTCGACGTCGAGCGCGTGCACCTCGACGATCGGCCGGTCGCGTTCTTCGAACGTCGGGTTGTACCCCACGCTGATCACGGCCTTGTGCCGTTGGCCGTCGTGCTCGAGATAGCCCGCGTAGATCCCAACCTTCGGCAGGATCACCTTGTCCGGCACGTCGAGGTTCGCGGTCGGGGTGCCGAGCGCGCGTCCGCGCCCGGCGCCTTTCACGACGTGGCCCTCGAGGCGGAACGGACGGCCCAGCTCTTCCGCGACGTGCTCCACGTCGCCGTCGGCGAGCTGCTTGCGGATGAGCGACGAAGACACAGCCGGCTGCCCCTTCTCCTCGCCGAGCAGCGAGAAGACGTCGACGGTGAAGCCGTGCTTCTTTCCGAGCTCGACCAGCATCTCGACCGTCCCCGTCCCGCCGTAACCAAACCGGAAATTCGCCCCGACGACGAGATGAACGGCGCCGAGCCCTGCGACGAGCACGGCCTCGATGAAATGCTCCGCCGGGAACTGGCGGAACTTGTCGTCGAAGCGCAGAACGAGAAGGACGTCGACGCCGAGCTCTTCGAAAACCTCCGCGCGCTGCCGCAGCGTCGTGATCAGCTGCGGCGCGTCGGGCGGCGAGAGAATCTCGAGCGGGTGCCGGTCGAACGTCACGACGACGGCGTTCGCGCCGCGCTTCCGGGCCTCCTCGACGACCCGCCCGATGAGCATCTGATGGCCGACGTGGACGCCGTCGAAAACACCGACCGTCGCCACGGACGGCTTCACGTCCGCGGGCAGCCCGCCGAGGCCTTGGACCGTCTTCATGCGTCGCCTCCAACGACGCAGATCGGCCGCGACTCGTCGCCGCGATCCTCCGACATCGATACGAGGCCGTCGGGCCCCACCATCGCGTAGGGACCGGCCACGCCGATCGCCGGCAGGGTTTTGCCGTGAACGATCGCGCGTGCTTCCTCGGCGCCGATCGTCTTGTGCGGATACCAGGCGACCGCCTCGATCATCGGTCGCAGCGAGCCGGCGATGACGTCCCGGATCTCGACCGCCGTGTCCGCTTCGAAAGGTCCGACGCGCGTGCGCCGGAGCGCGGCGACGTGGCCGCCGACCCCCAGAGCGCGCCCGAGGTCGTGGGCCAGCGTTCGGATGTACGTGCCGCGGGAGCAGAGCACGCGCAGGCGCACTCGCGCGTGCGGGCCGGGCTCGAATTCCTCGACCTGCAGCGACGCGATCGAGACGCGGCGGGGCGCGCGATCCACCACTTCTCCACGCCGCGCCTTCTTGTACAAACGCTCGCCTCCGACCTTGACCGCGCTCACCATCGGCGGAACCTGCTCGATCTCGCCGACGAACAACGCGGCCGCGCGCTCGACGTCTTCCCGTGTCACGGCCGAGGCGTCCGCCGTCGCCAGGACCTCGCCGGAGGCGTCCTGCGTGCTCGTCTCCTCCCCCAGGATCACGTCCGCGAGGTACTCCTTCTCGTGCACCTCGATGAAGCGCATCAGCCGCGTCGCGCGCCCGAGGCCCAGCACCAGCACGCCGGTCGCATCGGGGTCGAGCGTGCCCGCATGACCGACGCGCTTCTCTCCAAGCCGCTTGCGCACGATCGCCACGGCGTCGTGCGAGGTCATCCCGGAAGGCTTGTCGATCACGAGGAGGCCGTCCACCCGCGGCGCTATCCGCGGAGCTTCTCGGCGATCGCGGTCACGACGGCCCGCGGATCGCCTCCGTTGGCCGTGAAGCCGGCAGCGAACGCGTGCCCGCCGCCTCCGAAGCTCTCGCACACGGCGCCGACGTTGACCGACCCCTTCGATCGCATCGAGACCTTGTACGTCCCCGGGTCGAGCTCCTTGAGCACGCAGGCGACCTCGGCGACGTCGGCGGTGCGGATCGCGTCGATCAAGGCTTCGGTGTCCTCCATCCCGACGCCGTGCTCCTGCAGGTCCCTATCCGTGATCCACGTCCAGATCATGCTCGCCTCGGGGACGAGCTCGGCGCGGTCCAGCGCGACGCCGAGGACCTTCAGGTACCCCACCGGGTGCGTGTCGTAGACGAGCCGCGCGATCTCGTCGTGCGCGATCCCGTACGAGATGAGGTCGCCGGCGATGGCGTGGATCTCCGGCGTGGTGTTGCGGTACTTGAACGATCCCGTGTCCGTGAGGATGCCCGTGTAGAGGCAGGACGCGATGTCGCGGTCGAGCTCGATCCCCATTCGCTTGATCAGGTGGTAGACGACGACCGCGCTGGCGGCGACCTCGGGATCGATCAGGTTGACCGTGCCGAAGGAGTCGTTCGACACGTGGTGGTCGACGACGACGAGGGTCTGGGCTGCGCGCGCGTTGGGCTCCAGGGTCCCGAGCCGCTCGAACGACCCGCAGTCGAACGTGACCATCAGCTCGGGACCGGCGGGGACTTTCTCGGGCGGCGACAGTCCGTCCAGGCCGGGCAGGAACGCGTAGTGGCGCGGACCGGTGAACGGCTCGCTCCCCCACGACGCAACCGCGTCGCGTCCGGTCTTCTTCAGCGCCAACTGCAGCGCGAGCATCGAGCCGAGCGCGTCCCCGTCCGGCCCTTGATGGCACGCGAGCACGATCTGACCCGCGCCCTCGATGACGCCGATCGCCTCTTTCCAAGCCTGATCCGAGATGCTCATGTTGCGCCCTCGTTGTCGGTGTCATTGCGGTGCACGCCTTCGAGC
Organism: Actinomycetota bacterium; assembly: GCA_044866075.1. Classification (GTDB taxonomy): domain Bacteria; phylum Actinomycetota; class AC-67; order AC-67; family AC-67; genus JBASRP01. The sequence continues at coordinate 9,328 of JBIOTQ010000042.1, forward strand.
AAGGACTCGATGCGCTGGGTGCGCTCGGGGATCGGGTCCTCGGCGAACTCCAGCGTCGGCGCGAAGCGCAGCCGTACCTCGTGTGCAACAGCGGTGCGCAGATGTTTGGTCGCGCGGCGCAGTGCGTCGCGCGTCGCCGCCTTCTCGACGTCGCTGCCGTACACGGTATAGAAGGCCTTCGCGTGGCGGAGGTCGGGTGACATCGTGACGTCCGTGATCGTCACGAAGCCCACCCCCGGGTCTTTCAACCGCTCGACCTGCGACGCGAGCACCTCTTTGATGGCCTCCCGGACGCGTGCCGCGCGTGGATAGCTCGCGTGGCTCATGCGGACAGTCTATCGGGGCGGCCGGGCCGCCCGGCCGCTGCGCGACTCAACGGAGCCAGCCGAGGTATGTGAGGGTTTCGCCCGTCTCGGGCTCTTGCGCGATCGTCGTCGCGATGCCGCCCTCGAGGAGCACGAAAGCGGAACGGCTCGCGACGGTCGTTCGGATCACGAAGACGTCGTCCGGCAGGATCGCGAGGCCGGCGCCGCCGCCTGCCGGCACCCCGCGCGGCGCGGGCTGCCGTTCGCCCTCGGCCGAGTAGAGCTCGAGCCGCGCGCCCCCGCCCTCCGAGATCGGACGGTGCACAAGAATCAGGTCGCCTCCTTGTGAGATCGCGTCGACGCGGAATGGATAGTCGGACGCGCGACGGATGATGTCCGAACCGGCCTCTCCCGCCGCGAGCCGGCGGAGGTAGTACGGCGCTGCAGGACATCCTTCGGGAGGCTGACCGCCAGGGCAGCGGCGTTCGGTTTCGGTTCCGTAATAGAGCGCTTGTCCGGACGGGGCAACGGCCAGGTAGAACAAGATCGTGGACGATGTCCCCGGCACACGTGTGGACCCTGCCGTGGTCGTGTCGAGTGCGTACAGACCCGGAGTCCCCGCGTCGCACTCGCAGTACGGGACTTCGTAGAGGACCGTTCCGCCGAGGCTCCATCCGACCGGCATCAACGGTTCCTCCGGGTACTGGCCCCGCTTCGTTCGCTTGATGTTCGTCGGTTTCTTCGTTTGCAGATCGACAACGACGGTCGTGGGGTCGATTCCGGTCGTCGCGATCGCCACCCTGCGATCGTCCGTAGAGACGAGCGCTCCCTTGAACGCGGTTCCCGCAGCCGCTGGAATCTGCAGCACATGCGCGAGGCCTCGACGCGTCACCGACCACAGGTTGCCGTCCGACATGGTGAACGCAACGAGCCGACCGCTCCCGGACTGGCGCCCGGATTCGGCAAGCGAGATGAGACCCTCGACGCGCCCCAGCGAGATCGACCTCGTGCCCGCGACGTCGAACGCCAGGATCTCGTTCCCGAGCGCGTAGACGACGAAGGGCCCGTCGCCGCTGAGGCCCGGCGTTGCCGACGGGCTGGCGGACGGCGTGACGGAGGGGCTCGCTTCCGCCGAGGGCTCCTGCCGGTCACTGCGCGTGACGGCCACCACCGCGACCAGCGCCGCGAGGCCTAGCGTCGCCACCAGCGCGACCACGTGCCAGATCGAACGGTTCTCCATGTCCCTATTCAGGAGTTACGAGCTCGACGTGCACATCGATCGTTTCGACGCGCGGATACGTCTCGACGTGGCGCTCGAGCTCGTGCAGGACGCGGCGGACGTGGAACTGCGTGTCGGCGATCACCGAGACGCCGAGCGTCGCGCGCTGGTGCACATCTTGATCCGCGACCTCGGCCACGGCGGCGTTGAACTTCTGCTTGATGAGTCCGGTGAGGCCGCGGATCGCGGAGCGCTTCTCCTTGAGGGACGTGCAGCCGGGGATCCGCAATTCGATGCGAGCGATGCCGACGAACACGGACGCCTAGGCGCGTACGATCTCGCGGATCTCGTAGGCCTCGAGGACGTCGCCTTCTTTGATGTCCTGGAAGTTGTCGATGCCGATGCCGCACTCGTAGCCCTGCTGCACCTCGCGCGCGTCGTCCTTGAAGCGTTTCAGCGATGAGATCTGCGAGTCGGCGAGCACGACGCCCTCGCGGAGCAGCCGCACCTTCGCGTTGCGCGTGATCGTTCCTTCCTCGACGTAGCAGCCGGCGATCAAGCCGATCTTCGGGACCTTGAACGTCTGCCGCACGACGGCCCGGCCGAGCACGCGCTCCTCGTACTCGGGCTTCAACATGCCCTGGAGCGCAGCCTCCACGTCTTCGACCAGCTTGTAGATGATCTGGTAGGTGCGGATGTCGACGCTCTCCTTCTCGGCGAGCTGCCGCGCGCCGGGGTCGGGCCGCACGTTGAAGCCGATCACGACGGCACCGGACGCTTGCGCGAGCGAGACGTCGTTCTCGCTGATCGCTCCGACCGCCTTGTGCAAGACGCGGACGCGCACGTCGCCGACCTCGATCTTGGAGAGCGCGTCGTCGATCGCTTCGAGAGATCCCTGCACGTCGGCCTTGAGGATCACGTTCAGCTCGCTGATCTCGCCCTCGCCGATCTGCGCGAACAGCTCCTCCATCGTGACCCGCTTCTGCGAGACCAGCTCGGCCGCGCGCTGCCTGTGGAGCCGCTCCTGGGCGATGTGGCGAGCTGTACGCTCGTCGTCGACGACGGTGAACGTGTCGCCGGCTTGCGGGACGGTCGAGAAGCCGAGAACCTGAACCGGCGTCCCCGGCGGCGCCTCCGTCACCTGGCGGCCGTGCTCGTCGAGCATCGCGCGCACGCGCGCCCACGCGCCGCCGCACACGATGGCGTCGCCGATCTTCAGCGTGCCGCGCTGGACGAGGACGGTCGCGACGGGGCCGCGGCCCTTGTCGAGGTGCGCCTCGATGGCCACGCCGCGCGCCGCCGCCTTCGAGTTGGCCTTCAGCTCCTGGATGTCGGCGACCAGAAGCAGCATGTCGAGCAGCTGGTCGATGTTCTGACCGGTCTTCGCGGAGACGTCGACGTAGATCGCGTCGCCGCCCCACTCCTCCGGCACGAGCTCTTGTTCGGTGAGCTGCTGGCGCACGCGGGTCGGATCGGCTTCCGGTTTGTCGACCTTGTTCACGGCCACGACGATCGGCACGCCGGCCGCTCGCGCGTGCGACAGGGCCTCGAGCGTCTGCGGCTTCACCCCGTCATCGGCCGCGACCACCAGCACCGCGATGTCGGTCGCGGCGGCGCCACGCGCGCGCATCTGCGTGAACGCTTCGTGGCCCGGCGTGTCGATGAAGGTGATCTTCCGTCCGTTCTTGACCGTCTGGTAGGCACCGATGTGCTGCGTGATTCCGCCGGCCTCGCCGGCCACGACATCGGTCTGACGGATCGAGTCGAGCAGCTTCGTCTTCCCGTGGTCCACGTGCCCCATCACGGTGATGACCGGCGGGCGCGGCTTGAGATCCTCCGGCGTGTCGTCCTCGACCGGGATCTCTTCCGACTCGTCGCCGGGAGAGACGATCTGGACCTGGAACCCGTAGTCCGAGGCGATCAGCTCGATCGCCTCGTCGGAGAGCGACTGCGTGATCGTCACCATCTCGCCGAGGGTGAACAGCTTCTTGATGATGTCGGTGGCCGCGATCGAGAGCTTGGCCCCGAGCTCCTGCACGGTGATCCCACGCGGGACCGAGACGGCCCTCAGCGTCGCGGCCTGGCCGTCGCCCTCGGCGGGCGCCGCCGCGGGGGCGACCTCGGCGGCCGGGGCTGCCGCCGCCGCGGGCGTCACCGAAGCAGGGGCTTGGGCGGTCTTGGCCGGGCGCGGCGCGACGGGCGGGGCGGCGGGCGCGGTGCGCTCGGCGCTCGGACGCTGCGCGGCCGGCGCGGAGCGGCGCGCCGGACGGGCGGCCTTCTGGCGCGCGGCCTGCGGGGTGAGCGTGCCCTTGGAGGCCGCCTCCTTCAGCTTCGCCGCGACGTCGTCCTCGACCGTCGACGAGTGGCTCTTCGCGACCACGCCCATGGAGGCGAGCGCGGAGAGAACATCCCGGCTCGACATGCCGAGCTCTTTGGCCAGTTCGTAAACCCGTCTGCTCATACCCTCGCGCTCGTCAGCTCCAAGAAATCCCTCTCGATCTCAGCAAAATCTATGTGTTTCGCCCGCAGCGCTCCAGCCAGGCGGCGCCGCGCGCGGCCGAAGCAACTCGGATCGGGGCACACGTACGCGCCCCGTCCCGGCGCGGTTCCCGCCGCATCGACCGCGACCGCTCCGCCGGCCGTGCGCACCAACCGCACCATCTCGCGGCCGGGCCGGAGGCGACGACACCCGACGCAGGTGCGGCCGCGGGCGGCCAGGTCAGGCCCCTCCTTGCTCGAGGGCGGCCGGCGCTTCCGCCGGCGGCTCCGCGGGGGCAGCGGCAGGTTCCGGCGCGGGCGCCTGCGCCTTGGCCTTCGCCTCCTCGCTCATCTGCGTCTCGCTCTTGATGTCGACACGCCAGCCGGTCAGCCGCGCCGCGAGACGCGCGTTCTGGCCTTCCTTCCCGATTGCGAGCGAGAGCTGATAGTCGGGCACGATCACGAGCGCCGTCTTCTCGGCCTCGTTGATGCGCACCTCTTTGACCTTCGCCGGCGAAAGCGCGTTCGCGACGAACGCCGCCGCGTCGTCCGACCATGGGATGATGTCGATCTTCTCGCCGCGCAACTCGTTCACGACCATGCGCACGCGTGAGCCCTTCGCGCCCACGCACGCGCCGACCGGATCGACACCCGGCTCGTTGGACGACACCGCGAGTTTCGTCCGATGCCCGGCCTCGCGCGCGATCGCCTTGATCTCGACGATGCCCTCGGCGATCTCGGGAACCTCGAGCGCGAAGAGCGCCTTCACGAGCCCCGGGTGCGAGCGCGACACGACGATCGACGGACCTTTCGCCGTCTTGCGTACGTCGACGATGTAGGCCTTCAGGCGCGCGCCGTGCTCGTAGCGCTCGGACGGGACCTGCTCGGCCGGCGGCAGCAACGCTTCGACCTTCCCGAGGTCGAGCAGCGTGTAGCGCGAGTCCGACTGCTGGACGATGCCCGTCACGATGTCGCCGGTGCGCCCGGCGTACTCGCCGAACGTCATCTCGCGCTCGGCCTCGCGGATCTTCTGAAGGATCACCTGCTTCGCGGTCTGCGCACCGATACGGCCGAACTCCTGGACGTCCACCTGTTTCTCGTTGACGTACCGACCATCCATGTCGCGCAGAGGGTTGCCCTCTTCGTCGAGGTCGAAGACGAACATCGTCACGAGCCCCGTCTCCGGGTCGATGATCGAGCGGGCGCCCTGCTCCTCGGGCAGCGATTTGCGGTACGCCGCGGCGAGGGCCTCTTCGAGGCCCGACCGTAGCGACTCGAACGGGACGCCCTTCTCCCGCTCGATCAGCTTCAGACTTTCGATGTCTACTCGTTCCATCTCTTCCTCTACTATCGGGGCCTATCGCTTCACTACTTCAGGCCCCGAACCCCTCTCACCACGGGAGCACGATCTTCGCGTTCGCGATCTCCGCCAGCGGGGTCTCGACCGGTCCTTTGTCGGTCGAGACGCGCACGCGCTCGTCTCCCACGTCCTCCAGCGTTCCTTCGTGCTGGCTCTGCGCCAGCACGATCCGTACCCGGCTGCCCAGAGCCCGGCGGAAGTCCGCCGGCGTCCGCAACGGCCGGTCCAAACCCGGCGAGGTCACCTCGAGCGTGTACCGACCCACGATCGGATCGTCCGCGTCCAGCATGCGCGAGAGCTCCTCGCTCACCCGCGCGCACGTATCGAGGTCGATGCCTCCCTCACGGTCGGCGACCACCCGGACGAGCTGCGTGCGGCCGCGCTTCACGGCCAGCTCCACCAGCTCGGCGCCGTGACGCGCGAGCACCGGCTCCACGAGAGACCGGACGCGCTCGCGGAGCGCCTCCGCCTCACGATCCCGCATCGCGGGGTCCCGCCGGCCGCTCCCGGCGCCACCTCCGGCCTCGGGTTTCTCCCGCACCGGATACCGCGCCCGGTTTCGCACGAGGTCGACCCCCTCGGCCCAAATAAAAAGCCGGCGGTCGCCGACTTCGCTCAGGCCCTAACCGATTCGAGGCCGAATTATAGCACTCCGGCCGCCGCCGGCCGGGCCCTCAGTACGCGACGGCCCAGGTCGCGCGCTCGCCCGCGGGCTTCCCGCAGACCAGGCAGGCGCCCTCCGTCGCCCCCGGGTCGAGCGGGAGGAAGCGGATGGTCGCCTTGGTGTCCGCTTTCACCTTGTCCTCGCAGGCGCGATCGCCGCACCAGCCGGCCTCGAGGAAACCGCCGGGGTCTTTGATAAGCGCGGCGAACTCCTCGTAATCCTTCGGCGTGAAGGTGTGTGCGTCCCGGAAGGCGGCCGCGTCGTCGTAGAGCGCGGCCTGGATCTCGTCCAGAGTCTCGGTCACCTTCGCGGCGACCGCGTTCT
>JBIOTQ010000043.1:0-8307 GCA_044866075.1 Actinomycetota bacterium
GGTCGCTGTCTGATTGAGCCGCCTCGCCGCACGACCACCATGGCCTCTCGACGGCCGAATAGATGACTGGATCCGAACATCCCACACTGGGCAAGCGGCACCGACCGAACTCGCATCAGGAAGGACCCACATGCCACCCTAACCTTGACATGCCACCGCCCTTCATAGATGACGCGTCAGACGCTTCCGTCAGGAGTCCACCCACTCCTATTCGTCACGCAGAGCGTTCTCGATCGCCTCGCGGATCCACCACGTCGCGAATGTCGAGAAGCGAAAACCCTTCGATGCGTCGAACTTCTCGACTGCCCTGACGAGCCCGATGTTGCCCTCCTGGATGAGGTCCAGGAGACGCACGCCCCGGCCCTCGTACCTTCGGGCGATGGAAACGACCAGCCTCAGATTGGCCTCGATGAGCTCTCGCCTCGCCACCTGAGCGTCCGGGCCGTTAACAATCTGCTTCGCCAGCTCGAGCTCTCGGTCACGGGTGAGGAGGGGCGCTTTCGAGATCTCGCGCAGATAATCACGCAGGACGCGGCGGTCGTCATCCATTGGGAGGGCAGGGAATGTTCGCCGCGCCCTCCGGCGTTCCTGCCGGATCGAGAGGAGCAACCAATGGCAGACCTCGAGTACATCGACTCGATCCTCGGCCCGAGCCAGCCGGGCACGGGTGGGTGGGTTGAATCCGATCCGACCGACGAGGCGCTCGACGCGTACTCCAAGGTCGTGTCCGGCGTGGCCCGGCGGCTCGCGCCGTCGGTCGCGAACCTCCGCGTTGCCCGCAAGGTGCGCGGCGGGAGGACCTTCGAGGGCGCCGGCTCCGGCGTCGTCATCACTCCGGACGGATTCATGCTCACCTCGGCGCACGTCGTCGGCTCGCCCGACGCGACGGGACGCGCATCGTTCGTCGACGGGCGCGAACTCGACTTCACGGTCGTCGGAATGGACCCACTGTCCGACTTCGCCGTGCTTCGCACCGACGGGCGGGAGCTGCCGGCCGCCGAGCTCGGAGACGCGGAACAGCTGCGCGTCGGGCAGCTCGTCGTCGCGATCGGCAACCCGTTCGGCTTCGCCGGTTCGGTGACGGCCGGCGTCGTCTCGGCGCTCGGCCGTTCGCTGCCGACGCGTTCGGGTCAGGCCGTGCGTTACGTCGAGAACGTGATCCAGACGGACGCCGCGCTCAACCCCGGGAACTCCGGGGGCGCGCTCGCGAACGGCAACGGCCAGGTAGTCGGCGTGAACACAGCCGTCGCGGGGGTAGGCCTCGGCCTCGCGGTGCCGATCAACACCGCAACGAGAAAGATCGTCGGCGCTCTGATGCGCGACGGCCGCGTGCGCCGCGCGTACATCGGCATCGCCGGCGGGTCGCGCCCGGTTCCGCCGCGCCTCGCGGCCGCGGTCGGTCGCGACGCATGTGTGGAGATCGTTCAGGTCGTTCCCGGGTCACCCGCAGCGGCCGCCGGGCTCCGGCCGGAGGACCTCGTCGTCGACGTGGACGGGATCCCCGTGCGGGGGGCCGACGACCTCCAGCGCCTGATGGTCGGCGAGCTGATCGGCAAGCAGGTCATCTTGACGATCTTCCGGAACGGCAAGCTCCAGCCGCTCGAGGTCGTCCCGGTCGAGCTCGAGCTCTAGAATCTCAGGCCGTGAACGCCAAGTACTGCCAGATCATTCGCAACTGCGACGTCGTCGAACCGCCGACCGGCGCCGCATACTTCGGCGCGATCAGCGCGGAGACGGTCGGGACGACGGGCCTCTGGTACGGGCTGATCAAGGTCGCGCCGGGCCATCGGACGAAGGCGCACACACATCCGCACGAGACGGGGCTGTACGTCGTGAAGGGCGCGTTCGACGTCTACTCGGGTGCCGCGATGGACGAGTCGTTCACCGCGTCCGAGCGCGACTTCGTGCTGATCCCGGCGAACGTTCCCCACGTCGCCATCAACAAGAGCGCCGACTCGCCGGTGTTCGCGATCGTTGCGCGTTCGGACCCGCGTCACGTCGAACCGGCCGAGATGAAGCCCGAGCTCGACCAGCTCGTTCCCTAGTCCTCGCTGATCTCCACCTTCTCGAGCGTAACGGCGGGATCCGGGCGGTCATTGCGGGTTTTCGACGCGGCGATCTTCTGGACGACGTCGAAGCCCTCGACCACCTCGCCGAAGATCGTGTGCTTGCCGGTGAGCCACGGCGTCGGAACCTCGGTGATGAAGAACTGCGAGCCGTTGGTGTTCGCACCCGCGTTCGCCATCGCGAGAAGGCCCGGCTTGTCGAAGGACGGGCCGCCCTTCGTCTCGTCCTCGAACTGATACCCGGGTCCGCCCGTACCGGTTCCGAGCGGATCGCCGCCCTGGATCATGAAGTCCTTGATCACACGGTGAAAGATCGTGCCGTCGTAAAGAGGCTCGTTGCGCCTCTCGCCGCTCCGCGGGTCGCGCCATTCCTTCCCGCCGGTCGCGAGCCCGACGAAATTCTCGACGGTCTTCGGCGCGTGCTCGGGGGTCAGCTTCACGCGGATGTCTCCGAGCGTGGTCTTGAGCGTGGCGAATTGCGTCACGGCGTCCTCCTTGGGGTCGAGTTTTCTCTAGGATCCGTCCCAGGGACGGATCGCGACGATCTCGTACGTGAAGTTGCCGCCCGGCGCTTCGTAGACGACCTTGTCGCCGGCCTTCCTCCCGATAAGGGCCGACCCCAGCGGCGATTTCGTCGTCACGGTTCGGGCGCCTTTCGCGCGCTCTTCCGCGGACGCCGCGACGAGGTAGGTGTCTTCGTCGTCGTCGCCGGGCTGCCGGACGACGACGAGCATGCCGGGCGTCACGACGTCGCTCTCGGACGGCGCGGCCACGATCTCGGCGTTCTTGAGCGTCCAGGCGAGCTTGCGGATGCGCGCTTCCATCAAGCCCTGTTCGTCTTTGGTGGCGTGGTACTCCGCGTTCTCGGAGAGGTCCCCGAGCTCTCGCGCGCGCAGCAGACGAGCGGCGACCTCTTTGCGGCCGGTGGTCGTCAGATGGTCGTGCTCGGCCTTGAGTCGCTCGAACGCGGCCTTCGTGAGGACGGGTTTCTGCTCTTGTTCAGAGGGGGGCACGGACGGAGAGTCTAGCGCCGCGGCCGCATAGCATTGACCGATGGTCGTAGAGGTAACACCCCGCGCGATCGAGGTCCTCAAACGCGCGCTTGGGGCGGGGCGGCTGGACCCCAGCGAGGTAGGGATACGGGTGTCGCTGGCGAGAAGCCTGCGCGGCACCGAGCTCCGGACCGGCTTCGCGGAGCAAGCCGAGCCGGGTGAGGAGACGATCGAGGCGGGGGGGATCCGGCTCTTCGTGAACTCGGATATCTCGGGGACCCTCGATATCGGGGACGAGCACGACCGGATCGTCCTTAGATAGAAGCGTCTCGTTCCGCCGAAACAGGGACACACCGGTCGCCTTAGGCCAAACATAGCTCAACCACATCTAGACGACCGGCGCCCACTAGGAGTAGGAAGAATTTCACGTATCCACAGGGTCACCCGTTCCGTTTCCTTGTAGGGGCGGTTGACCTGATGTCGGGGAGGCCGGCGTTGGCCTCGGGGAAAGGACGACCCAAGATGGCGAAGGCAGCCAAGACCACTTGTGACCGGTGTGAATCGCGCATCACCGTGGGCAACCCGTTCTGCGGTTCCTGCGGCTACCCGACGACATGGGCGTCGCATGACGAGCGGGCGGCGTGGGAGGTCGCTCAGTACCGCGAGAAGACCATGAGCGCCCCGATCAGCAAGATCGCCGACGACGCACCGCGTACGCGAGCGGCTACGCGCGTCGACGTCGTAGAACGGCCGAAGGCGCCGCGCGAGCGGAAGATCCTCGGCTCGCTGTTCGGACGCCGGCGCGCGCACACCACCACGATCTCGTTGCCGGAGCCGAAGCGGGTTGAGCCGCCGACCGCGGAGCCCGCGTCCGCACCCGTGCTGACGATGGTGCGCCCGGAACCGGAGCCCGTCGTGAAGCCCGAGCCGAAGCCCGTCGCTGCGGCACCAGCGATCGCGCCCAAGCCTGTGGTCGCTCCGAAGCCCGTGGCTCCGGTCGCGCCGCGGCCCACATCGCGCGTCCGCGCGCCGAAGGCCGAACGCACGATGGCGGCTAAGGCGCCCGCGTCGAAGGCCGACGGACTCGTGTCGAAGGTCGAGCGCGCGATGAACGACAACGAAGCGCTCATCGACACACCGGCGACGGTTCTCGCGATGCGTCTGCTCAACCAGCGGGTGCGCGAGCTCGATGAGAAGGTGCAGCGCCTCGAGAGAGAGCTCGAAGCGGCGAAGGCGACACCCGCCGCGGCGCCTGAGACATCGCGCAACGTCGCTCGCTAGACGACGTCACGCAATCCGACGCCGAGGAACTCCTCGAGCTGAGGGATCGTCTCGCCGGCCGTCCGGTGCTGGATGCCGCGCATCCCGACCGCCGTGGCGCCGTCCGCGTTGACCTGGAAGTCGTCGACGAACACGCATTCCGACGGCTCGGCCTTCAGTCGGTCCGCCGCCAGCAGGTAGATCTCCGGCTGTGGCTTGCGCAGGCCGACCTCGCCGGAGATCACGACCGCATCGAAGAGCTCGTCGAACATCTCGCGCTGGTAGCCGCCTTCGCCGTAGTTGCCGCCCCACGAGTTCGAGATCAGTCCGGTCGGGACGTTCCGTTCGCGGGCCCGGCGCACGGCGCCGATCATGGCCTCGTCCGGCCCGACACGGCTGAAGAGCCGCACCTTCAGGTTGTCCGGAACGATCGCGCTTCCGAGCGCCTCGTTGAACAGCGTCGCGAGCCGCGTGTCGAACTCCTCCAGAGCGATCTTGCCCCTCTCGACGAGCGTGAAAGGGTCGTCCTCGGTGCGCGCGACGTCGCGCATGCAGCGCCAGAGCGCTTCCGGGTCGATGCCTTCGGCGCGCGCGAACGCAGCGAACGATTCGCGTACGGGCGTGGTCAGCACGCCACCGAAGTCGAGCAGCAGCGTCTTAGCCAGTCCGGATGACCTCCAGCGCGCGAGCGCCGAGCAACGGCACACCCTCTTTCAACATCGCGAAGAAGGGATCGTCTGTCGTTCCCATCAGATGGCGCGCGTAGGACCCTTCCAGCAGGATCCCGAGCTTCCAGATGGCGAGAGCGGTGTAGAAGCGGATGTCCGTCATCGACCGGCCGGAGCGCTTCTCGTAGCGCTCGATCAGCTCCGCGCGCGTCGACCACCCGGTCGTCCCGAAGACGTCGCTGAGCGCGCCGTGGAGAGTGTCTGGCGTGTCGCCGGGGTCGAGCCAGAACGACAGCATCCAGCCGATGTCGGCCAGAGGGTCGCCGATCGTCGCCATCTCCCAGTCGAGGATCGCGACGAGACGCGCCGGCGCCTTCGGTCCGTACATCACGTTGTCAAGCTTGTAGTCGCCCTGCACGATCGCCGGGGCCTGTTCCGGCGGCTTATGCTCGTCGAGCCACGTCGCGATCGTCTCGTAGTCGGGCAAGGGCCGCGTGAGCTTCGTCGCGCCTTCGAGCTGCTTCCCCCAGCGCACCAGCTGCCGCTGGATGTATCCGGTCGGCTTGCCCCACCCCTCGAGTCCGACCGCCTTGTAGTCGACCGAGTGGAGCTCGGCGGCGGCGTCTATCAGCTCCTCGCCGATCCGCTTCCGGTCGTCGTCGTTGTCGAGCCACGGCGGGATCTTGTCGCGGATGACGACGCCGTCGACCTTCTCCATGAGGTAGAAGGGCGCGCCGATCACAGACTCGTCATCACAGAACAGAGCGGGGCGCGGCGCGCGAGCGTCGGTGCCGTCGAGCGCTTTCAGGACCGTGTATTCACGCTTCACGTCGTGCGCGGTCGGCAGGTACGGGGGGCGCGGCGGACGGCGGAGGACCCACTCGGTGGCGCCGCGTCGGATGAAGAAGGTCTCGTTCGAGTGGCCGGCCAGGTGACGTTCGACGGAGAACTCGCCCTCGCCGGGCAGCGCCTCGGCCAGGTAGCGCTCAATCGACGGCGGATCGACGAGCGGAGGCAATCCCGCCTCGCCCTGCGCGGTCGCTAGGTCGTCGGAGCTCATGAGATGGGTGGGTGGTACAGAAGCGGTTCGCTCACGAGGAAAGTGATTGAACCATCGCGCCACCCGCCGGGCCAACCGAGCGAGCCGGGCGTAGCATCGTGCCGTGCCGTTCCCACGCCGGCTGCTGACCGAGGGCGAGGAGATCATCCTCGACCTGCGGCCGCACTGGATCGCGCTGGTGAAGCCGCTGTTCTGGACCGTGGTCATTGGGGCGGTCGCGGGCTTCCTGTACGTGAAGACCGGCGGCAAGACGGACGTCCGGCAGGTCTTGCAGTGGATCATCATCGGCCTGGCGTTCGTGCTGTGGATCCCGCTCGCGGCGGTGCCCGCGGTGCGCTGGCGGTTCACGCTGTTCGTGCTCACGAACGAGCGGGTGATCACCCGTCACGGCGTGGTCGCGAAGCATTCCAAGGAGATCCCCCTCGAGACGATCAACGACGTGACCTTCGCGCAGCGCGTTCTCGAGCGGATCATCGGCGCCGGCGACCTGATCATCGAGTCGGCCGGCGAGAGCGGCCAGAACCGCTTCGCCGACATCCGCGCGCCCGAGCAGGTTCAGCTCGAGATCTACCGTGCCGCCGAAGCCCGGAAGGGCATCGGCCGCTCCGGCGGCCCGTCCCTGGCCGACGAGCTCGCGAAGCTCGCCGATCTGCGGGACAAGGGCGTCCTGACCGACGATGAGTTCCAAGTCAGGAAGCGGAAGCTGCTCGAGTCCTAGCTGCGAGCAGGTCGCACGTGCAGCGGCGTGCGGATACACTGGCCGCGTGAAAGCAGCCAAGGCGCGTCCCGACCACGACCACGCGCTCGAGGGGATCGACGAGCTGATCCGCTCGCACGGTCTGCGCCGCACGCCGCAGCGGCAAGCGACCCTCGAAGCGGTGGCGGCCGCGGCCGGCCACGCGACTGCGGAGGAGATCGTGAAGCGCGTAAGGCGAAAGCTTCCCGCGGTCAGCCCGTCGACGGTCTACCGGACGCTCGCGTCGCTCGAGGAGGTCGGGATCCTCTGCCACGCGCACCTCGGCCATACCGCGAGCGTCTACCACGTTGGAACGGCCGGGCTGCATCAGCACCTCGTCTGCGAGAACTGCGGTGCACTGCAGGAGGTCGAGGATTCGACGACCCGACCGTTCGCCCGCGCGCTGGAGAAGCGCTTCGGCTTCCGGGCGAACTTTACCCACTTCGCCGTCCTTGGGCTCTGCGCGCGCTGCGCGCGAGACGCCGCGCGCCGGCGACGCGCGAACTAGCGGAGCGGCTCGGGGATCCGCTGCACGGGCAGCACGGCGAGGTCGGCCACGAACGCGGCGGCCGCGATCGCGACGGCCTCGAGGTCGGCGGGGTCGACGGCTTTCAGGCCGTCGCCGTCGGTGTGGTATTCGGGGTAGCCGACGACCGGCCAGACGAACGGCACGCCTCTCTCGGCGAAAGCGGCGACGTCGGTTCGGTGACGGCCGTCGAAGGATCCGTTCTCGACGGGCTTGAACAGCACGGCGGGAACCGGCGCCCCGAGCACACCGTTCGCCGCGAACCGCGCCAGGAATGCGCCCATCAGTAGAGGGTCCTCCGACGAGACCATCGCGCGCCAGGAGAAGATCGGCGCATCTTGCCCGGCGATCCCGCGCACCGAATCCTGCACATCTGACGCGCGCGCGGAACACGCGTCGAGATTCACGATCGCCTTGACGTCGTCCATACGGATGGGAGGACGACCGTCGCCGACGGCGAGACCTCGGTCGAGCGCTTCCGCGAGACGATCGGCGCCGATCAGCCCGATCTCCTCCGCGTCGGTGAGAGCGGCGATCACGCCGACGCCGGGCTTGCTGGCGGCGAGCAGCTCGGCCGCGCGCAGGACCGCGGCGGATCCCGAGCCGTTGTCGGCCGCGGCCTGGAACCACCCGTCGGCGTGGGCGAGGAGCATCACGTAGGTCGACGACCCGCTGGGAGGTCTTCGCACCGCGACGACGTTGTGACCGGTGGCCGGCTTGGCCGTGCCGAGAGCACGCAACCGAACGACGCGACCGAACAGTTCCTCCGGCTGCGCGACCGCGATGACCGTCGGGAGAGCACGTCGTACCCGTAGCGAGAACACGAGATCGCGCGCGGGATCGCCTTGCACGATCGCGCCGGCGCCGCCCTTCGCGACGATCTGGTCGAGCGCTCCGCCGACCGCGACGAACGGCGAGTTCTTCCACTCGGGGCTTGCGTCGCCGAACGGGATGAAGCCGCAGTCCCCGGGCCCGACGTCGGCGACCTCTTTGACGCGG
>JBIOTQ010000044.1:0-15368 GCA_044866075.1 Actinomycetota bacterium
GCGACGACCAAGGATAGTGCGGCGCTAGGAGTTCCCGTCCTGGGAGGCGAGGACGCCGGCCAGACCGATCGGGAGCTCGACGCCTTCCCGCTCGAGCCGGGACTGGATGCGGCGGCGGAGTTCGCGCTCGATATCCAAGCGGCGTGACGAACGCGTGTCTGCGACCACCCGCAACACGGCGGCGTCCGCCCGAACCTCCTCCACGCCGAGAACGGTGGGGCGAGACAGTAGCGACCCCTGGACGGTCGGGTCGTTGAAGATCTCCTCCCCGACCTCATCGAGCAATCCGCGGACGCGGTCGAGATCCTCCGTGCGAGCCACGGAGATGTCCACGATGGCGCGACCCCAGCCCCGCGACTGGTTGCCGATGCCTTCGATGTTGCCGTTGGGGATGACGTACAGCGTTCCGTCGTATGCCCTGACCGCGGTGACGCGCATCGAGAGCGACTCGACGGTGCCCGTGATCACGCCCGTCGTCGTTCGAAGCTCGAGGAGGTTGCCGACGCCGAACTGGTTCTCCAGCAGGATGAAGAACCCCGACAGGAAATCGCGGACGAGGCTCTGCGCGCCGAAACCGAGCGCGACACCGACGATCCCGGCGCCGGCGATCAGCGGCGCGATGTTGACGTTCACCTCGCCGAGGACCATCAAGAGAGCAGCGGTCCAGATCAAGACGCGCGCGACGCTCGAGAGGGATTGCACGATGGTCGCGACACGCTGGAACGCGAGCGCTTGCGTCGCGTCGGGCCTTCCCTCGAGGCGCCGGCGGACGCGTCGCACGGCGAGTCTCGAGATGACGTGCAGACCCAGCGCGAACGCGATGATGAACCCGATCTTCGGGCCGTGTTCGATCAACCAATCGACACTCGTCATGGGGGTCTCCGCGAGAGGGTGCACGGGTTTGCCTATACCCCCACACCCGACGTCGCAAAGGCGCAGGGTACGCTCGCTGCAGGTATGCGCTTCACCATGCTCTCAGACCGCGGGCGCCACCATGGTCAACCGCTTGAGCGATAGTTCCATGCGGCGCGCCATGTCCCGCCGGCCGCCTAGCCGGAGGGCCAGTCCGCGAACCGGTCCTGCGGGTTCTTGCGCCACGTGCAGCCGCACGCGCGTGGTGCGGGCATCCTCCGGCTCGATCCAGATCGAGAAACGTGTTTCGCGAGAAAACCGGGGCGCGGGCTTACCGTCGAGCCGCTCCTCGAGGTGCTTCCAGGCCAGTAACCGTCCCGGCTCCAACGCGACGACCTCGACGTCCACCTCCGATCGTCGCGACCCCCAGCGGCCGTGGAGCCGCAACCGGCGGCCCGGTCCTTCGCTTCCGTCGAGCGGTTCCACCTTCTCCGCGAACGCGAGCCACATCGGCAGACGGCGCGTGTCCTCAATGAGCTTCCACACGGCCTGCGCGGGCGCGTCCACGGTGGCTTCCCGCTCGACCTCGATCATGAGGATCCCCCCGTCGCCCGCACGACTTTAGGCTAAACGGCGGCGCGCGCGAGGCCGGTAGCGAGGCGGCGTACTAGAACGGACGTCCGCTCGCGTTTACCTGTTTGACCTCGACCGGCTCCAGGTCGTGAAGGACCTCTATGACCTTCTGCGCCGCCTCCGGGTCTTCCGACCCGACGGCGACCATGATCCGGCCGGCGTGGTCGCGCTCGAAGGTCAGCTCCCAGTCCGGCGTGACGTCGATGCTTCCGACTCCGGCGACCATCATCCCGATCGATCCGCCGCCGACCGCACCGGCCACCGCGGCGATGAGCATCGGGACCAGCTCAGCACCGGCCGTGAGCGCAACTATGAGAACGCCGACACCCGCACCGATCACGCCGGCAATAGCTGCGCCGGCGACGACACGCTCGCCCACGAAGCGGGACACGCGCGCGTCCCGGCGTCGCGTGTCCTCACGGTCCGCGGCGTGTGATGCTTGCGGCCCCTCGAGCGAGATCGAGCCCGCATCGAAGCCGTGCGCCTCGAGCGCGTCGATCGCCGCGCGCGCGTCCTTCATCTCGCGGAACAAGGCAACGACGTTGCGGCGAGCCGGCCGCCATCCCATCGATCTGCTCGCCATCCCGATCACCTCCGCATCGTGCGCCTTCACGACCCGCCCGCCGATGCCCAGCTGCTCGGCGGATCGCTTGCCGGGAACGATTGTTCGGACGTCTCGTCGACCACCGCGTCGGAATCGGCGGGGGGCGGTGTGACCAGGTCCGCGTCCGCGACGTCGCGCTTGACCTCTTCGATCGCGTCCCGCGCGTCCTCGTAGGTCGTGAATATCAGGCCCGACCGCGCGATCTCTCGCGCCGGGCCCTCTTTGAGGTGCCAGCGGAAGGCGTTCGGCGCCTCGCGTTCGATCGTGAATTCGGCCATGGAATCATCTTTCCCAGTCCGCCGGAGCACGGAACGCGGCAACTTCGCGCTGCTTGCGCTGTTTCATCCGGCCGCTAACTGGCAAGGATGCTGGTCGGGAGCTCCTGTGCCTCGTCGGCTCGCCTTGCTCGCGTCGTTTGCCGTGGCCACGCTGTCGGCCTGCGACAGCGACGCCCCGTCCGTCCTCGATCCCCGCGGACCCGCCGCACGCGAGGTGACGTCCTTGTGGTGGCCGATGCTGTGGGTCGCCATCACCGTCCTCCTCTTCGTTCTCGGGATGGGAGCGTGGGGCGTCCTAAAGGGACGTCGCAGGAGCGACGACGCGCAGCGCGTCGTGCCGTGGGGCGACCGCTTCATCCTCATCGCCGGCCTCGGCGTGACCGGGGCCATCCTCGTGGGGTTCTTCGTGTTTTCGCTGCGCTCGATGGCGACCCTCGCTTCCCGAGACACTCCCTCGACCCTCCAGGTCGCGATCACCGGACACGACTGGTGGTGGGAGGTGCGCTACCCGAACGGTGCCGTCACGGCGAACGAGATCCATATCCCCGCCGGCCGGCGAGTCCGGCTGACGTTGCGATCCGCCGACGTGATCCACAGCGTCTGGGTTCCGCAGCTCGCGCCGAAGGTCGACATGATCCCCGGCCGGGTGAACACGATGTGGGTCGAGGCCGACGAGCCGGGACGGTATCGAGGGCAGTGCGCCGAATACTGCGGCCTGCAGCACGCGCACATGATCTTCTACGTCGTCGCCGACGCTCCCGCTGATTTCGAACGCTGGATGCGCATGATGGCGGCGCCGGCGCCCGAGCCGCCCGACGCGCTGACGTCGCGCGGCCGCGCCGTCTTCCTTTCGAGCACGTGCGCCGGCTGCCACGCGATCCGCGGGACGAGCGCCGTCGGGGGACTCGGTCCCGACCTGACGCACCTGGCGACCCGCGACACGTTCGCAGCCGGAACGCTGCCGCTGACCGCTGCGAACCTGGGCCGCTGGATCCTCGACCCGCAGAGCCTGAAGCCGGGCGTGACGATGCCGCCGACCGCGCTCTCGTCAGAGGACGTGCGCGCGATCGTCGCCTACCTGCTGAGCTTGGGGAGCGCCGGATGACCGTCGTCGCCGAACGTGAAGAGCTGGAGCGCGTCTGGACCGACGAGCCGGGCCTCGGTAGCTGGATCACGACGATCGACCACAAGCGCATCGGCAAGCGCTATCTGTACACGGCGCTCGTCTTCCTCGTGCTCGGCGGCATCGAGGCGCTCGTCATGCGAACGCAGCTCGCCGCGCCCAACCTCAAATTGCTCAATCCGCAGACGTACAACCAGCTATTCACGATGCACGGCATCACGATGATCTTCCTCTTCGCCGTGCCGGTGTTCTCGGGCTTCGGCGTCTACATGGTCCCCCTGATGATCGGCACGCGCGATATGGCGTTCCCGCGGCTGAACGCATTCACGTACTGGGCGTTCCTCGCCGCGGGCATCTTCATGTACTCATCGTTCTTCATCGGCAAGGCGCCGGACGACGGCTGGTTCAACTACACGCCGCTCGCGCACAACACGTTCAGCAGCGGACCCAACATCGACTTCTATCTCCTGGGGTTGATCTTCCTCGGTATCGCCACCACCGGCGCCGCGATCAACTTCGTGACGACGATCCTCAAGATGCGCGCGCCCGGCATGACGCTGAACCGCATGCCGATCTTCGTGTGGGGCGAGTTCGCGATGCAGATATCGATCGTGTTCGCGCAGCCGGCGCTGACGCTCGCGACCGTGATGCTGATGCTCCAGAGGAACTGGGGCTTCCACTTCTTCGATCCGCCGAAGGGGGGCGACAACCTCCTCTGGCAGCACCTGTTCTGGGTGTTCGGCCACCCTCTCGTGTACATCATCCTGCTGCCGGGCCTGGGGATCCTCTCGATGATCCTGCCGACGTTCGCGCGGCGTCCCATGGTCGGCTACACGTGGGTCGTCCTCGGCGAGATGGCGACGGCGTTCATCGGCTTCGGCGTCTGGGTGCACCACATGTTCGCAACGGGCCTGCCGGCGATCTCACTGAGCTTCATCTCGATCGCGAGCTTCCTCGTCGCGATCCCCTCCGGCATCCAGGTGTTCGCCTGGCTCGCGACCCTCGTGGCCGGGAAGCCCGTGCTGAAGACCCCGATGCTCTTCATCCTCGGCTTCATCGCGATCTTCGTCATCGGCGGGATCAGCGGGGTCATGGTGGCTTCGGTACCCGTCGATCAAGCGACGACCGACTCGTACTTCGTCGTTGCCCACTTCCACTACATCATGGCCGGCGCCGCGATCTTCCCGACGTTCGCCGCGATCTTCTACTGGGGCCCGAAGATCTGGGGCCGTATGCTCAGCGACGCCTGGGGCAAAGTCGCGTTCTGGCTCATCTTCGTCGGGTTCAACCTAGCGTTCTTCCCGATGCACATCGTCGGGCTGCTGGGGATGCCACGGCGCACCTACACGTACGACGCAGGGCTGGGATGGGGCGGCTACAACCTCGCCGAGACGATCGGTTCGTTCCTGTTCGCCGCCGGGATCGCGTTGACGTTCCTCATCTGGGTATATGCCTTGCGCCGCGGCGAGCGCGCGGGCGACAACCCGTGGGATGGTGACACGCTCGAGTGGACGATCCCGTCGCCTCCGCCGGAATACGACTTCGAAACCATCCCGCAGGTGCGCAGCCTTCACCCGGCGTGGGATCAACCGGAGCTGCGCGTGGGGCCGCAACCGCCAGAGCAGGGCGGCCGTCCCCTCGTGGGCCACCGTGTCTTGACGACATCGTTGCTCGACGCGACGCCCGAGGCGGTCGTCGACCTGCCGCACGGATCGGTCTGGCCCTTCGTGCTCACGATCGGCGCGACCCTGTTCTTCTACGGCGCGTTGGTGAAGCTGACCGCCTTCGCCGTCGTCGGCGGCGCCGCCGCCGCGATCTCGCTCCTCGGGTGGATGTGGCCGCGCGGACAGACGCAGGAGATGTGATGGACGTCGCCCCGGACACCATGGAGCTCGTGCCGACGGGCCGGCCGGGCGAGGTCCTTCCCCGGCTTGCGTCCGGCGCTCGGTCGCTCGGTTGGTGCGGCATGGTGCTGTTCATCGCCACGGAAGCGACGCTCTTCGCGCTGCTCATCGCGAGCTACTGGTACCTGCGGTTCCGCGGCGGGCCGGTCTGGCCTCCCGGCGGCATCGAGGCGCCCGCGCTCGGACTGCCGCTCGTCATGTCGGCGATCCTGTGGTCGTCGAGCATCCCGGTCCACCTCGCCGAGCGCGGGATCCGGAAAGGCAACGCGACACGCCTGCGCACCGGACTCCTGGTGGGTTTCGCGCTCGGCACCGCCTTCCTCGTCCTTCAGCTCGCGGTCGAGTACCCGGAAGCGTGGAGGCTCAGTCCCCCGTCGTCGGGCGCCTACGGGACGCTCTTCTTCAGCCTCACCGGCCTGCACGGTCTTCACGTGCTCGTCGGGCTACTCATGAGCCTCTGGGTGCAGGCGCGCGCGTGGCGCGGCGCGTTCACCGCGCACCGCCACGTCAGCGTTCAGAACTTCGCGTGGTACTGGCATTTCGTCGACACCGTCTGGTTCTTCGTGCTGGCCACGATCTACATCGCGCCGCACATGTCGTGAGGGAGAGATGATGGAGAGCGAGCGCCGGGACGTCACGCGTGCGGAGACGATCTCCTCCCTCGCGCTGTGGTACGGCGTGCTGGCGGGCCCGCTGGCGTGGGCCGCGCAACTGATCCTCGTCTTCGGTCTGCCGGAGGCGATCGTCTGCGCGCCGGGCGCCGGACCGGGAGCGAGGTTCCACGGCGTCGGCGTCGAATCGGTCATCCAGATCACAAACGGCGCCGCGACGGGGCTGACACTTCTCGCGCTGTTCGTCTCGTACCGCTCGTATCGCCGCCTGCGCGCCGCGGATGCGACCGAAGCGGGGCGCGCGCGCTGGATGGCCGTCGCCGGGATGTTCAACAGCACCGTGTTCTTGATGCTGACAGCGCTCAAGTTCGCGTCGCCGTTCTTCCTCGGGCCGTGCGGGACGTCGCCGTGATGCTCGCCCATCTTTTCGTTCCGCGGAGCGCCGCGTGGTCGGCCTGGCAGCTCGACACGGTCGTCCTCGCGACGGCGGCGGCGGCGTGCGCTCTCTACGCGTCCGGGTTGAACGCCAGGGGCATGCGGGCCGTGAGCCGGGCGCGCGCGGCGAGCTTCGCGACGGGGGTCGCCGTCGCCGTGATCGCAACGGTATCGCCGCTCCATGCTGCGGCAGACGCGACGTTCACCGCGCACATGGCGCAGCACATGACGTTCATGTTCGTCGCGGCACCGCTGATCGTCGCGGGCCGGCCGGCGCTCGTCATGGCGCTGGCGCTGCCGTCCCGCATCCGGGGCGCCGGCTGGACGTTCGCGCGCACCCGGGCCGGTGGCGCTCTCATCCGCATGATCCGCAACCCACTGTCGATCTTCGTCGTCTACTCCGCGGCCCTTTGGCTGTGGCACCTGCCCGGCCTCTACCAAGCGGCCGTACGCAGCGACGCCGTCCACGCGCTCGAGCATGCCACCTTCCTCGGCACGTCGATGGCGTTCTGGGGGGTCGTGGCGCGGACGGGGCCGCGACGTCGCGTCGGATACGCACCGTCGATGCTGCTCGTCGTCGCGACGATGATGCAGAGCACGTGGCTCGCCGCCATCCTGACCTTCGGTGGCAGCGCATATCCCATCTACGCGGTGCGGGCGCCCTTGTGGGGAGTCGAGGCGCTCGCCGACCAGCAGACGGCGGGATCCATCATGTGGATCATCCCCACGCTCGCGTACTTCGCGGTCCTCGGCGTCCTCTTCGTGCGCTGGATGCGCGCGCTCGACGCTCGCCACGCGCGAACTCCCGCAGCCGTGGAGACGTCATGAGACGTGCCCTCACCGTGGGTGCGCTGCTCGTCGTGGCGACCGCGTGCAGCTACCTCACGCGGCCGGAGCCGTACCATCCGCCGGGTCTGCGGACGATCGGTGCCCCGAGCACAGGCGAGGGTCTGTACCAACGCGATTGCGCGTGGTGTCACGGCGACGGCGGCATCGGATCGCCGCGCGGACCGGCGCTGACCCTCGGCGAGAATGGACCGGCGCTGACGGACTTCATGCTGCGGACCGGACGCATGCCCATCGAAAGCCCCGCGGAGACCGTCCGCCGCCGTCCTCCCGCGTACACGCCGGAGACGATCCGCGCGATCGTCGACTACGTCTCGTCCTTCGGCGCACCCGGTCCGGCCGTCCCCGATCCCGACGTCGCGGGCGGCGACCTCGCGGCCGGCGAGGAGCTGTACCAAACGAACTGCGCCGCGTGTCACTCCACGACCGGCATCGGCGGGACGCTGCCGCGCGGCAGGGCCGGCGACCTCGGGATGAGATCCGCCCCGACGATCCCCGGGCTGCACGCGTCGACGGCGACGGAGATCGCCGAGGCGATGCGGACCGGGCCCGGCGCGATGCCCGTCTTCGGGCCCGACACGTTCACGGAGCGCGACGTCGATTCGATCGCTCGTTATGTTCTGTACCTGAAAGACCCTGGCAACCGCGGGGGCGGCGACCTCGGTCGCGTCGGGCCGGTCGCGGAAGGAGCCGTCGCATGGTTCGCCGGCCTCGGCGCGCTGCTGCTGCTGGCCCGTCGCATCGGGACTTCCGGCAACGGACGGGGCCATGGCTGAGCGGAACCGGCCGGCGCCGGCCGCCGCGATCGCGTGGGCCTTCGCGGTCAGCACCGCGGCCTCGATCGGCTTGGCCGTCGTGTACGCATCGGGCGGGCAGCCACAACTCGAAGGCGCGCTGCTGTTCCTCTCGCTCGGGGGTCTCTCGATCGGACTCATCACGTGGGCGAAACGCTTGATGCCGCAGGGCCCGCACGTCGAAGCGCGCCACGTCACGCTCGGAGAGCCCGTCGAACAACAGGAGACGGAGGAAGCGTTCGCCGCGGGTATGGAGCAGGTCCCCCGCCGACGATTCCTTGGAAGACTTCTGTTCGGCGCGCTCGCCGCGCTCGGCCTCACGTCACTGTTCCCGATCCGCTCGCTCGGGCAGCGCCCCGGCTCCGCCCTGTACCGAACGTCGTGGCGCGGGGGACGCCGCGCCGTCACGCCCGACGGCGCGGCGGTTCGCGCGGCCGACCTCGTGGACAACTCGGTGCTGACGGTGTTCCCCGAACGTCACACGGACGCCGCCGACTCGCAGGTCGTTCTCATCAAGACAGCGGCCGGCACGTTCCGCCCCGCTTCCGGCCGCGAGACCTGGGCGCCCGAGGGCATCGTCGGCTTCTCGAAGATCTGCACCCACGCCGGCTGCCCCGTCGGGCTGTACCAGGCCGAGACGCAGGAGCTGTTCTGCCCGTGTCATCAATCCGTGTTCTCCGTGCCCGACGGCGCGGTGCCGACGGAGGGTCCCGCGACCCGGCCCCTGCCGCAGCTTCCGCTCGCGATCGACGCCGACGGTTTCGTCGTGGCCCAAGCCGACTTCGACGAGCCGGTCGGCCCGGAATTCTGGCGGTTCGGGAAACGTCCATGATCAAACGCGCGGTTCGTTGGATCGACGATCGCGTCGGAGCGACCGGCTTCATCCACGACACGCTCAACAAAGTCTTCCCGGACCATTGGACGTTCTTGTTCGGTGAGATCGCCCTCTACGCGTTCGTCGTGCTCGTCGCGACGGGGATCTTCCTCGCCTTCTTCTTCGATCCCAGCCTGGCGGAGAAGGTGTACAGGGGCTCCTACGCACCGATCCGCGGGAGTCACGTGTCCGCTGCGTACGACTCGGTGCTCAACCTAAGCTTCAACGTGCGGGCCGGTCTGGTCATGCGTCAGACCCACCATTGGGCGGCGAACATCTTCGTGGCCGCGATCGTCGTCCACCTCTGCCGCATCTTCTTCACGGGCGGCTTCCGGAAACCCCGCGAGATCAACTGGTGGGTCGGACTGACGCTTCTCGTCCTAGCGCTGTTCAATGGCTTCACGGGCTATTCGATGCTCGACGACCTGCTGTCGGGCACCGGCCTGCGCATCGCGTACTCGATCGCGCTGTCGATCCCCCTGATCGGCACCTGGATCGCGTTCCTCGTCTTCGGCGGGGAGTTCCCGTCGGACCAGATCATCAGCCGTCTCTTCTTCACGCACGTCTTCATCGTCCCCGCCCTCATCGCGACGCTGATCGGCGTGCATCTGGTTCTCGTCTGGCGCCAGAAACACACGCAGTTCCCCGGGCCCGGCCGGACGGAGGACAACGTCGAAGGCCTCTCGTTCTGGCCGACGTACGCGGCGAAGTCCGTCGGGCTCTTCTTCGGAGTGTCTGCGGTGCTCGCGGCGCTCGGCGGGCTGGCCCAGATCAACCCCGTCTGGCTCTATGGGCCGTTCCGCCCTGAGAAGGTCAGTTCGCCGGCGCAGCCGGACTGGTACCTCGGTTGGCTAGAGGGGGCGCTGCGGCTCTTCCCGCCCTGGGAGATCCGGGTCGGCGGTTACGTCATCCCCAATCCGTTCTTCCCGGCGGTCCTGCTGCCTGGGATCACCTTCGCCGTCCTTTACGCGTGGCCCTTCATCGACGCGCGACTCAGCGGCGACCGCAGGGCTCATCATCTGCTCGAGCGGCCACGCGACCGCCCCGAGCGGACCGCGCTCGGCGTCGCCGCACTCACGTTCTACGGCGTCCTCTTCGTCGCCGGCTCGAACGACCTGTTCGCGAAATGGTTCAACGTGCCCGTCGACGCCGTGACCTGGACACTGCGGATCCTGGTGCTCGCGCTACCCCCTATCGCCGCCGTGGTCACCCATCGCGCCATGACCGCCTACGCCTGGAGCGGGGCGACCAAGTTCTCCAAGGTGCCCATCGGGTACTTCGTGAAGCCGCGAACGGCGCACGCCCGGAGGCACAGGTAGCCCTGTCTGTTCGGCTACTCGGTCGCGAATGCCGCGAGCGCGATGCCAAGCGCCCCTTTCGCGAGCAGCGGATCCGTCAGGCTGCGCCGGCTTCGCGGGCCCAGGCGATGAACGCCTCTAGGTCCTCGCCGCGATCCTCGGCGATATAGCGGTCCGCGAGGCGCTCGATCGTGGGGTCATCAAGACCCGCTTGGTGGAGACGGTCGCGCGCCTCGTTGGCGAGCAACCGCGCGCTCTCGACCTCGGCAGCCTCGGGTTGTCGTTCGCCCGGCGGGGACTGATCACTCGATTTCTCGCCCGCAAGGGGCCCCGGTTGACTCTCGGACGTCATACACCTTCCTTCCCACCCCGGAGACGATCTCAACCGCGGGTGGCGGTTCTCTCCAGGTAGTCGATCAGATCGATCCTCACCGAGAAGGTCGCGCGCCGCGGTCACCACGTGATGCGCGAGTACGTCGTCGATCCCATGGAGCTCTCACGCGTCGCGGACATCATGACCCGCCGGGTCGAGAGGCTTTCCCAAAGCCTGCCGGTTACCGACGTGGTCGCGTTCTTCACGTCCACCTCGGCGGACGCCGATCCGCGGCACCGGCACGCCGGATATCCCGTCGTCGATGACGACGAACGCGTCGTCGGCGTCGTGACGCGGTCGGACATCATCCGGCTGACCCGGGACGGCTGGGACGGAGGCACCCGGCTGAGCGACGTGATGTCGACCGATCCGATCGTCGGCCGTCCCGGCGAGCCCGTCGCCCGCCTCGCGGAAAGGATGGCCGCCGCCGGCGTCGGGCGGGCGCCGATCGTCGGCGGCGGCGGCGCCCTCACGGGCATCGTCACGCGGCGCGACCTGCTGCGCGCGCGTTCCCACGCCGCACGCTCGGAAGCGACCCGGGAACGAGTCCTCGCCGCGCGGCTCCCCCGGCGTCGCCCCCGCGAGGCGTAGCCGCCGTCTCGAACCTGGGCGGGCTCGGGCCCGTATCCTTCTCGGGGATGGACAATCAGGCGTTCGCGCTCGACGAGGAAGCCGGCGTGCGTGCGGCGTACGGGGCATATGGGGCAGAACTGTTCGGCTTTGCGTGCCGGTCGCTCGGCGATCGTGGGCTCGCGGAGGAAGCCGTGCAGGAGACCTTCTTCCGTGCCTGGCGCGCCGCCGACAGGTTCGACGCCTCCATCGCGCCGCTGCGCACCTGGCTCTACTCGATCATGCGCAACGTGGTGATCGACCTGAGTCGCGCGCGTGCAGTGCGGCCCGGCGTCGGCGACGGACCGCCGCTTGCGGAACCGGGTGCCGATCCATTCGATCGCGCGCTCGTTTCCTGGCAGGTCGAGGAAGCGTTGCGCCGGCTGGGCGACGACCATCGCCGCGTGTTGATCGAGACGTACTACCGGGCGCGGCCGTACGCGGAGGTCGCGTCCGAGCTCGGCGTCCCGGAGGGGACGGTGAAGAGTCGCGTGTACTACGCGTTGCGCGCGCTGCGGCTCGCGCTCGAAGAGATGGGATGGGAAGCATGACGTCCGAGATGTGCCGGCGCCGGCGAGAACTCTTCGGCGCGTACCTGCTCGGGCACCTGACGCCGGAGGAGCGGGTCGGCCTCGAAGCGCACCTCGACGGCTGCGCGGACTGCCGGGCGGAGCTGGAAGAGCTGCGTCCCGTCGCGGGAGCGCTCGCGGCGGCCGACCCCGCGCACCTGGGGACGCCCCCCGCCCCGCCCCCCGAGCTCGGCGACCGCGTGTTCGCGCAGGTGCGGGACGCGCGGCGTTTCGCGCGGCGCCGGCGGCTGGCTCTCCGTATCGGCGCAGGCCTCGCGGCCGCGGTGGTCGCGCTCGCCGTCGTCGTCGCGACACGTCCGGACGCTCCGGAGCGCGCGCAAAAGGAAGACTTCGCGTTCTCGGCGCTCCCGGCGGGCGTCGAGGCGCTCGCGACCCTGTACACGTACGAGACCGACCCGCGCGTCGAAGTGTGGATCGAATACGAGGGGCTGACGCCGGGCCTCACCTACGCCGTCTGGGTGGAGCGTCCGACCGGGGAACGCGTGCGTTGCGGAACGTTCGACGCGATCGACGGGCGGCATCACACGGTCCTCGCATCGACCGTCCCGCGCTCGGAGGCGGCGGCCGTCGGCCTCACGTCGACGGACGGGAAACAGGTGCTGCGCGCGCCGGTCACCGAACACGCGTAGCTTGCGCCTGCCCCTCCCGCGACGGCACAGTATCTGACGCTCCGTCAGAAATCGGGCCTGGGGTCGCGGCATGGATCTCCGTTTCAGCGACGAGGAAGAGGCGTTTCGCACCGAGGTGCGCGCGTGGTTGCGCGCGAACGTGCCGGTGCAGCGGTTGCCCTCGGCCGGCACGCGCGACGGCTTCGAGGCGCACCGTGCGTGGGAACGCAGCCTCCACGACGCGGGCTACGCCGGGATGCACTGGCCCGAGGAGTACGGCGGCCGCGGGGCGACGGTCGTGATGCAAGCGATCCTCGCCGAGGAGTACGTGCTCGCGAACGGCCCCGAACGCATCAACGTCCTGGGGTTGAACCTCATGGGCCCGACGCTGATGGTGCACGGCACGGAAGAGCAGAAGAAGCGCTGGATCCCGCGCATCCTCTCGGCGGAGGACGTGTGGTCGCAGGGCTTCTCCGAGCCGGACGCCGGGAGCGACCTGGCGGGGCTGAAGATGCGCGCGGTGCGCGAGGGCGACTCCTTCGTCGTGAACGGGCAGAAGATCTGGACCTCGTACGGCGCGTTCGCCGACTGGATCTTCGCGTTGGTGCGCACCGACCCCGACGCGCCGCGGCACGCGGGCATCACATTCCTCGCGATCGACATGCGATCGGATGGGATCGAGGCGCGCCCGATCGTGCAGCTCGACGGACGCGCCGGCTTCGCGGAGGTTTTCTTCACCGACGTACGTGTCCCCGCAGAGCAAGTGATCGGCGCGGTCGACGACGGGTGGGCGGTCGCGATGACCACCCTCGGGTTCGAGCGCGACGCGCCGTCGGCGCCGGCCGCTCGGTACGTGCGCGACGCGGTTCGCCTGGGGTCCCTGGCGCGCGCCGCCGGGCTCGACGACGACCCGCTGGTGCGGGACCGCGTGGCGGGTTTCTACGCCGAGAGCCTCGCGTACCACGCGTACACGCGACGCACGCTCACGCGCCTGGCGCGCGGCGAACACCTCGGCGCCGACGCGAGCATGACGAAGCTGATGTGGTCCGAGCTGGGCCGTCGCATGTACGAGTACGGACGCGACCTTCTCGGGCCCGACGAGGGCACGCTCGACGTCTCGTCACCCCTGCCCGACGCGCAGACGTGGCACTCGTACTACTGGTTCGCGCGCGCGGCGACGATCTACGCCGGCACGAGCGAGATCCAGCGGAATATCGTGTCCGAGCGCGTCCTCGGCCTCCCGAAAGGCTGAGCGTGGACTTCGATTTCAGCGAGGAGCAGTACGCGCTGCGCGACCTCGGGCGCGATCTCTTCGAGAAGGAGTCCCCGCCGTCGCGCCTCCGCGACCTGTACGCCGGCGGCGAGCGCGACGCCTCGTGCTGGCGCGCGATGGCCGGCGCCGGGCTCACGGGTCTCACTGTTCCGGACGAGTTCGGCGGCTCCGGCGGGAGTGAGGTCGATCTCGCGCTCGTGCTCGAAGAGGCGGGCCGCACGGCGCTGCCTGAGCCGTTCATCGAGACCGTCGCGATCGCGGCTCCTCTCCTTGCCGACGCCGGCACCGACGAACAGAAGGCCGAGTGGCTGCCGCGGATCGCGGCCGGGGAGGCCGTGGCGACCGTCTTGCTGCGCGACCAGCGGTACGCGGTCGAGGCGGGAGACGCGCACGTGCTCATCGCCGAGACCGGCGGTGCGTTCGAGGCGCTCCCCCGCGACAGGTACGAGGCGTGGCTGATCCAGACCGAGGATCGTGCGCGACGCCTGTACAACGTCGACGTGTCGGGGATCGCGAAGACGACCCGAATGAACGCGACGGACGCGATCGCCGCGCGCGCGCATGAGCGTGCGGCCGTTGCGGCGGCCGGCTTCCTCAATGGGATCGCGATGCGGCTCCTCGAGATGACGACCGCCTACGTGAAGGCGCGGCAGCAGTTCGGTCGCCCGGTCGGATCGTTTCAGGCCGTCAAGCACCGGCTCGCCGACGCGCACACCGCCGTCGAGCAATCGCGCGCCTCGACGTGGTACGCGGCGTACGCGCTCGCGAATGGTCTCGACGACGCCCCGATCGTGGCGAGCGCGGCGAAGGCGGTCGCGAGCGACGCGGAGGCGTTCGCCAACGCCGCGGCCTTGCAACTTCACGGTGGGATCGGATTCACGTGGGAGCACGATCTGCATCTCTGGCTGAAGCGCGGTAAGGCACTCGAGCAGGCGTACGGCTCGGCGTTCGCGCACCGGCGGCTGATCGCGGAGCACCTATTCCGCGAGGGCGCGAGCGATGTCTGAGAAGCCGCCGTACGTCCCGGCGCACGGACTGCTGGATGGCAAGACGGTCCTCGTGACGGCCGCCGCGGGCGCCGGAATCGGGTACGCGACGGCGAAGCGCTGCCTCGAAGAGGGCGCCGGCGTCGTGGTCTCGGACAGGCACGAGCGCCGCCTCGCCGAGGCATCCGAGCGGCTCGCCGAATTCGGCAAGGTCGCCTGCTCGATCCCCTGCGACGTCACCGTCGGCGAGAGCGTCGAGCGGTTGTTCAAGGAAGCGATCGAGGTGACCGGCGGGCTCGACGTGGTCGTCAACAACGCCGGGCTCGGCGGGACGGCGAACATCGCCGACATGAGCGACGACGATTGGAACCTCGTGATCGACGTCTCTCTCAACGGAACGTTCCGGTGCACGCGCGCTGCGCTGCGGCACATGGTCCCGCGCGGTCGCGGCGTGATCATCAACCTTTCGTCGATCCTCGGCTGGCGCGCGCAGGCCGGGCAGGCGCACTACGCCGCGGCGAAGGCCGGGGTGGCGGCGCTGACGCGCGCAGCCGCCATGGAGGCAGCGACGTCCGGCGTGCGCGTGAATTGCGTGGCGCCCTCGTTCGCCGAGACGCCGTTCCTGGCGAAGGTCGTGGCCGAGGAGACGCTCCAGGAGCTGCGGGCGCGCGAGGCGT